>DYFW01000013.1 GCA_020725005.1 Thiobacillus denitrificans | reverse complement strand
TCCCTGCCGGGCGAACCCGGCTGGCTCCGGCAGGTGCACAGCGCCCGCGTGATCGAGCTCGGGCGCGACGTCGATCTCGAGGCCGACGCCGCGTTCACGCGCATGCCGGGCCAGGTGTGCGCCGTGCTTACCGCAGACTGCCTGCCGGTGCTGTTCTGCGACCGCGCCGGCAGCGTGGTCGCGGCTGCGCACGCCGGCTGGCGCGGGCTGGCGAACGGCGTACTGGAGGCCACGGTGGCGTCGATGGGCGTGCCGCCGGATGAAATCCTGGCGTGGCTGGGCGCGGCCATCGGCCCGCAGGCCTTCGAGGTGGGCGACGAGGTGCGCGCCGCCTTCGTGTCGCGGCATCCCGCGGCCACGGCCGCTTTCGTGCCGCACGCGCCCGGCAAGTGGCTGGCCGACATTTATGCGCTCGCGCGGATTCGCCTGGGAAGTGCCGGCGTGCGCGCCATCCACGGCGGCGGCCGCTGTACGTTTACCGAAGCCGAGACCTTCTATTCCTATCGCCGCGACGGCGTCACCGGCCGCATGGCCTCGCTCGTCTGGCTGACCTGATCAGCCCAGCCACTTCTGCAGGAAACGCGCCTCGCCCATCGCCGGGTCGAGGCGGTAGTCGTCGAAGCCGAGTTTCGCGTAGAGCGCGCGCGCGGCGCGGTTGCCCGACAGCACTTCCAGCGTGAGCTTGCACGCGCCGCGTTCGCGCGCGATCGCCTCGGCCGCGGCGAGGAGCTGCCGGGCGACGCCGCGGCCGCGGTGCGTATCGCGCACGACGACGTCGTGGAGGTTGACGAGCGGCGCACAGGCAAAGGTGGAGAAGCCTTCGATCGCGTTGACCAGACCGACCGGCGTGTCGCCGTCGAAGGCGAGCACGCTGAACACGAAGCTGCGCGCGGCCAGCGCGTCGATCACATGCGCGCGTGCGAACTCGGACAGGGGCTCGCCGCCGCCCGCCGGGTCGCGCGCGTAATGGTCGAGCAGCTCGATCAGCGCGGCGGCATGCGCGGCATCGGCGTAGTCGGCGCGGACGATGCGCAGGCGGGCCGGCTCAGGCATCCGCCTGGATGCGCATCGACAGGTCGATGGCGCGGACGTGCTTGGTCAGCCCGCCGATGGAAATGCGGTCGACGCCGGTTTCGGCCACCGCGCGCACCGTTTCCAGCGTGATGTTGCCCGAGGCCTCGAGCAGGGCGCGGCCATGGGCGATCTGCACCGCGTGGCGCAGGTCGTCGAGGCTGAAATTGTCGAGCAGGATGAGATTGGCGCCGGCGGCGAGCGCCTGGCCGAGCTCGTCGAGGGTCTCGACCTCGATCTGCACGCTGACGCGGCCTTCGGCCAGCCTGAAGGCGGCGTCCAGCACCTGGGCGATGCCGCCGGCCGCCGCGATGTGGTTTTCCTTGATCAGGATGCCGTCGTACAGGCCGATGCGCTGGTTCTGGCCGCCGCCCACGCGCACCGCGTACTTTTCTGCCAGGCGCAGGCCGGGCAGGGTCTTGCGGGTGTCCAGGATCGCCGCATGGGTGCCGCGCACCGCCTCGACGTAAGAGCGGGTGGCGGTGGCCACGCCCGACAATGTCTGCAGGAAATTCAGCGCAGGGCGCTCGGCGGTAAGGAGCGCTCGGGCGTTGCCGGCAAGCTCCACCAGCGTCGTGCCGGCCGCGACGGCGTCGCCCTCGTTCACCTTCCAGTCGATTTCGCAGGCGAGGTCGAGCGCCCGGTGGCAGGCGTCGAACCACGGCCGGCCGGCGATCACCGCCGCCTCGCGGGTGATCACGCGGGCGCGGGCGGTCTGGCTGGGCGGAATCAGGCGGGCGGTGAGGTCGCCGCTGCCGACGTCCTCGTCGAGCGCACGGGCGACGTCGGTTTCGACGGAGGCAAGCAAGATTTCGGACATGGCGGGTTGAAATCGGTTTGGGCAGCCTTATTTGGTTACCATCGAATATAACCCAAGGACGAGGATCCCCCATGCGCTTCGACAAGCTCACCACCCAGTTCCAGCAGGCCTTTGCCGACGCCCAGAGCCTGGCAGTCGCCGGCGACCATGCCTACATCGAGCCGCAGCACCTGCTGCTGGCGCTCCTCAACCAGGAAGGCGGCGGCGCCGCCGCCATCCTGTCGCGCGCCGGCGTGCAGGTGCCGGCCCTGAAAGCCTCGCTGACGCAGGCGCTCACCCGCCTGCCCAAGGTCGAAGGCCAGGGCGGCGAAGTCAGCATCTCGCGCGACCTCAACAACCTGCTGAACCTTACCGACAAGGAGGCGATGAAGCGGGGCGACGCCTACATCGCCTCTGAACTTTTCCTGCTCGCGGCGCTGGAGGACAAGGGCGAGACCGGGCGCCTCCTCAAGCAGCACGGTGCGCAGAAGGCGGCCCTGGAAGCCGCGATCAACGCCGTGCGCGGCGGCGAGGGCGTCACCTCGCAGGAGGCTGAAGGCCAGCGCGAGGCGCTGAAGAAATACACGCTCGACCTTACCCAGCGCGCCCGCGAAGGCAAGCTCGATCCGGTGATCGGGCGCGACGACGAAATCCGCCGGGCGATCCAGATCCTGCAGCGCCGCACCAAGAACAACCCGGTGCTGATCGGCGAGCCGGGCGTGGGCAAGACCGCCATCGTCGAGGGCCTCGCCCAGCGCATCGTCAACGGCGAAGTGCCGGAAACCCTGAAAGGCAAGAGCGTGCTGGTGCTCGACCTCGCGGCGCTGCTCGCGGGGGCGAAATACCGCGGCGAATTCGAGGAGCGCCTGAAGGCGGTGCTGAAGGAGCTTGCCATGGACCCGGGCCGCTACATCGTCTTCCTCGACGAGATCCATACGCTGGTCGGCGCCGGCAAGGCCGAAGGCGCGATCGACGCCGGCAACATGCTGAAACCCGCGCTCGCGCGCGGCGAACTGCACCTGATCGGCGCGACCACGCTGGATGAATACAGGAAGTACATCGAGAAGGATGCCGCGCTCGAGCGCCGTTTCCAGAAAGTCATGGTCGACGAGCCCAGCGTGGAGTCGACGATCGCCATCCTGCGCGGCCTGCAGGAGAAGTACGAGCTGCACCATGGCGTCGAGATCACCGACCCGGCGATCGTCGCCGCGGCCGAGCTCTCGCACCGCTACATCACCGACCGTTTCCTGCCCGACAAGGCGATCGACCTGATCGACGAGGCCGCCGCGCGCATCAAGATGGAAATCGACTCCAAGCCGGAGGCGATGGACAAGCTCGATCGCCGCATCATCCAGCTGAAGATCGAGCGCGAGGCGGTGAAGAAGGAAACCGACGAGGCGTCGAAAAAGCGCCTGGCGCTGCTGGAAGAGGAAATCGCCAAGCTGGAGCGCGAGTATGCCGACCTCGAGGAAATCTGGAAGGCCGAGAAGGCCCAGGTGCAGGGTACCGCGCACATCAAGGAGGAAATCGACCGCCTGCGCGGCGAAATGGCCGAGTTGCAGCGCCGGGGCCAGTACGACAAGCTCGCCGAAATCCAGTACGGCAAGCTGCCACAGCTCGAGGCGCAGCTGAAGCAGGCCGAGGCCAGCGGCGAGAAGCCGGCGTTCAAGCTCCTGCGCACGCAGGTCGGCGCCGAGGAAATCGCCGAGGTCGTGTCGCGCGCGACGGGTATTCCCGTGTCCAAGATGCTGCAGGGCGAGCGCGACAAGCTCCTGCACATGGAAGACAAGCTGCACGAGCGCGTGGTCGGCCAGGACGAGGCCGTGCGCGTGGTGTCGGATGCGATCCGGCGTTCACGCGCGGGCCTGTCGGACCCGAACCGGCCGCTCGGTTCCTTCCTGTTCCTCGGCCCCACGGGCGTGGGCAAGACCGAGCTGTGCAAGACGCTCGCCGAGTATCTCTTCGACTCTGCCGACCACATGATCCGCATCGACATGAGCGAATTCATGGAGAAGCACTCGGTCGCGCGCCTGATCGGCGCGCCGCCCGGCTACGTCGGCTACGAGGAAGGCGGCTATTTGACCGAAGCCGTGCGCCGCAAGCCCTATTCCGTGATCCTGATGGACGAGGTCGAGAAAGCGCACCCGGACGTGTTCAACGTGCTCTTGCAGGTGCTCGACGACGGCCGGCTGACCGATGGCCAGGGTCGCACGGTCGATTTCCGCAACACCGTGATCGTGATGACCTCCAACCTCGGCAGCCAGATGATCCAGCAGATGGCGGGCGACGATTACCAGGTGGTCAAGCTTGCGGTGCTCGGTGAAGTGAAGTCCTACTTCCGCCCCGAGTTCATCAACCGGATCGACGAGGTCGTCGTGTTCCACGCGCTCGGCGAGGAGCATATCGCGCGCATCGCCAGGATCCAGCTCAAGGGCCTGGAGGCGCGCCTGGCGCAGATGGAGATGAAGCTCGAGGTGACCGATGCCGCGCTTGCCGAGATCGCCAAGGCCGGTTTCGATCCGGTGTACGGGGCGCGGCCGCTCAAGCGGGCGATCCAGGCGCAGATCGAGAACCCGCTGGCGAAGGAGATCCTGTCCGGGCGCTTCGGGCCGAAGGACACGATCCGGGTGGACGCCGCGGGCGGGGCATTCCGCTTCGAGAAAGCGACGTCCTGACCGGGCCGGGCAACACGACGAGAAAAGGGCGGGCGACCGCCCTTTTTTCTTGCGCGCCACGCGACGGCCAGGCCGCAAGGCGGTTTTTTTGTGGCGCGCAGACTCGCCCCCTACAATGCAGTGACGAGCTTCCCGCGTACCCGACCTTGGTGTTTCGCCGCTTCAATCTTCTGCTGCTGCTTGCCATACTGTGGGTGCCGCCCGCGCGCGCGCTCACGGTCGAGATCGACGCGCCCGATGCGCTGAAGCTTCTGCTGGTCCAGCATCTGGAAGCCGCGCGCGCGGCCCGGCTGGGCGAACGTTTCGACGCGTGGGAAATCGCGCGCCTGCAGCGGCAGAGCGAGCGGACGGCCGAGGAACTGCTGGCGACCGAGGGCTACTTCTCGCCGCGCATCGCCAGTGCCGCCGAATGGGTGGACGGCGACTGGCGCATGACCTATGAGGTGGTGCCTGGCGCGCGCACGACAGTGCGCACGCTGACGGTCCAATTCGAGGGCGACGCGCGCGCCGGCGACGCGGCGCTGCGCGCTCGGGTCGAGCGCAGCGTGACGCTGCAACCGGGCATGCCTTTCCGCCAGGCGGACTGGCAGGCCGCCAAGCTTGCCGTGCTGCGGCCCTTGCTCGGCGATCGTTATCCGGCGGCGCGGCTGGCGGCGAGTGCGGCGCGCATCGATCCGGCGACGCAGTCCGCCGACCTCCGCCTCGTCATCGACAGCGGGCCGGCTTTTTTCTACGGTGCGCCGGTGGTGACAGGGGCGGCGCGCTACCCTGTTTCCATCGTCCATCACCTCAACCCGGCGCGGCAGGGCTTGCCCTACCGGCAGCAGGACCTGCTCGACTACCAGGCGGCGCTCGAGACCAGCGGCTACTACGCGCAGGCAACGGTGCGCGTCGACCCGGACCCGGCGCGGGCGGCGGCGGTGCCGGTCGAGGTCGAGGTCGTCGAGCGGCCGGCCAAGGCATTCAGCATTGGCGCCGGCGTCAGCACCGATACCGGCGCGCGCGTGCAGGCGGGGTGGCAGCACCGCAATCTCGCCGGCCGGGGCCTGCGCCTGAAGCTCGACGCCCGCCTGGAAACCGCCCGCCAGACCGGCGCGGCGGCGCTGGCCTGGCCGCGCAACGCCAACGGCTATGAGAACAGCCTCGGGGCACAGCTCAGGCACGAGGACATCGAGGGACAGGAAACCCGGGCCTGGCTGCTTGCGGCCCGGCGCAGCCGCATCGATGGCCCGATCGAGGCGACACTGTCGCTGCAGTTCCAGAACGAGACCGTGGAAGTCGGCAGCACGGCCGGCACGCGCAACCAGGCGCTCACCGCCAACTATGCGTGGACGCAGCGCACCCTCGGGCGCGCGTTTTACCCGCGGCGCGGCCACGTGCTCACGCTGCAGGGCGGCGGCGCGGTCGAATCCTTGCTGTCGGACACGACGTTCGCCCGCCTCTACGCCCGGCATACCCAGTATTTCCCGGTGGGCGAGAACGGCCGCCTGATCCTGCGCGGCGAATGGGGCAGCGTGCTGGCGAAGACGCGCGACGGCATCCCCACCGATTTCCTGTTCCGCGCCGGCGGCGACAACTCGGTGCGCGGCTACGCCTACCAGAGCCTGGGCCGGTCGCTCGCCGGTGGCGTCGCCTCGGTGCGGCATCTCGCCACCGGCAGCGTCGAGTACAACCATTTCTTTGGCGGCGACTGGGGCGCGGCTGTGTTCGTCGACGCCGGCGACGCCGCCGACGCGCCGGGTGCGCTGTCGCCGGTGTTCGGGGTCGGCGTCGGCGCGCGTTACCGCTCGCCGGTGGGGCCGGTCAACCTCGATCTCGCCTACGGCGAAGCCAGCGACGAATTCCGCCTGCACTTCTCGCTGGGGGTGTCGTTTTGAAGCGCGCGGCGTGGATCACGGCGGGCGCGCTCGCGCTGCTGGCGGCTGCCGTCGGCGCGCTGGCGTGGCTTGCGACGACCGCGAGCGGTTTTCGCTGGCTGACGCAGACCGTGGCGGCCGCGAGCGGCGGCCGTCTCGCGCTCGAAGGCGTCGACGGCCACCTCGGCGTGCCGATCCGCGTGGGCAAGCTGACCTTCAGCGATGAATTCCGGCGCGTCGAAATCGAGGGGGGGCGCCTCGAATGGCGGCCGCGCGCGCTCTGGCAGCGCCGGCTCGACATCGATCTCCTCGCCGCGCAGACGCTGCGGGTGACGACGCTCAAGCCCGACCCGACGCCGCTCGCGCTGCCGGCGAGCCTGCGCGTGCCGCTCGACGTGACGGTTCGCACGCTCGATGTGGCGACACTGGAAGTCGTCGACGCCGGGCGGACGCTCGCGCTGCGCACCTTGCGTGCGCGGCTCGACGGCAGGGGCGACCGCTACCGCCTCGCGCAGGTGGCGGCCGACACGCCCTGGGCCGCATTGCGGGGCGAATTCGAAATCGGCAAGGACGCGCCGTTCGCGGTGCGCGGCAGGCTCGACGCAAAACGGGAGGCGCCGCTGCCGGTGGCGGCGCGGCTGGCCCTGGGCGGCACGCTCGCTGCGCCGGTTTTCCGCCTCGACGCCGCGGCCGAAGGCATGTCGATGATGGCCACCGGCGAAGCGGCGCCGTTCGACGCGGTGCGGTTGCGCCGGGTGCGGGTGGCGGGGCAGGGGGTCGATCCGCGGATGTTCGTCGCCGGCGCGCCGGCCGCCGACCTGGCGTTTTCCGGCATGTTCGAAGGCCGGCCGGGCGAACGCCTGCTCGGCACGTTCAGCCTGTCGAACCGGCTCGCCGGCCGCCTCGACCAGCAACGCTTGCCGCTCGCGAATCTGTCCGGCGCGGTGCTCGGCGATGCCGCGCACGCCGACTTCAGCGCGCTTGCCCTCGATGTCGGCGACGCCGGGCAGTTCACCGGCAGCGGCAGCTGGCGCGGCGGCCGCTTCGCCGTGCGCCTGGAAAGCCCGCGCGTAAACCTCGCCGGCCTGCATCGCGCGCTTTACGCGACACAAATCAGCACCACCCTGCAATTGCGCGGCGACGCCACGCGGCAGACGCTCGTCGTCGACGTCGCCGAGTCCTGGGGCCGGGGCAGCTTCACGCTCACGCACGACGCCGCCGCGCTGGTGCTGGAAACCGCCGACTTCAGCGGGCAGGCCGGCCGGCTGACGGCCAGCGGCCGGCTGCAGCTCGACGCCGCGCGCGCGTTCGTCCTCGATTTCGACGCAGCGAACCTCAATCCCGCACGCTTCGGCAAATTCCCGCGTGCGCGGCTGAACGCGCGCGGCACCGCGCGCGGCGTGCTCGCGCCCGATGTCGCGCTCCAGGCACAGTTCAGCCTGCCGCCGGGCGAGCTCGAAGGCCGTCCGGTGTCGGGACGCGGGCGGCTGCATTATGCCAACCGCCACCTCGCCGACGCCGACGTCGACCTCGATCTGGCGGGCAACCGGGCGAAGCTCACGGGCGCGTATGGCCGCGCCGGCGACCGCCTGGCCTGGGACGTCGACGCGCCGGCGCTCGCGCGGCTCAACCTCGGCCTGGGCGGGCGGCTCGCCAGCCGCGGCAGCGTGAGCGGCGATCCGGCCGCGCCGCAGATCGAGGCGAGCGCCATGGCGAGCGGCCTGCGCCTGCCGGGCGACATCGCTGCCGAGCGCCTCACCCTGGAACTCGATCTCGAGGCAGCCGCCGACGGCGCCTTCGACGGCCGGCTCGACGCGCGCGGCGTGGTGCTGGCCGGCCAGCGCGTGGACCTCGTGCGCGCCACCCTGCAGGGGCGCCGCAACGCGCATGCGCTGGAGATCGACGCGCGCCTGCCCGACTGGCGCGTGACGGCGAGCCTGGCGGGCGGGCTCGACGCTGCGCGCGTCTGGCGCGGCCAGCTCAAACAGGCCGCGGCGCAGGGGCCGTGGCCGATGATGCTTGCTGCGCCGGCGACGCTGCTGCTGTCACGCGAACGGCAGCAGGTCGATGGCCTCGCGTTCACGCTGGCCGGTGGCCGCGTCACGCTCGACCACGTCAGCCATGCCGACGCGCGCGTCGCCAGCCGCGGCGCGTTCGCCGACCTGCCGCTGGCGCCGCTTCTCGCACTGCTCGAAACGCCGCAGCCCGTGACGACCGACCTGCGCGTCGACGGCGAGTGGGACCTCCGCGCCGGCGACACGCTCGACGGGCGCGCGCGTCTGGCGCGCCGTTCGGGCGACGTGCGCCTCGAGGCTCCCGCGCTTGACCTCGGCCTGGCCGCGCTCACGCTCGACATCGATGCGGTGGCCAGCCGCGTCAGCGCGAAGGCGGTGGCGACCCGTGCGGAAGCGGGCGAGGTGCGTGCCGAAGGGCAGGCGACGCTGGTGCGCAGCGGCGTTTTCTTCAGCCTGTCGCGCAGCGCGCCGCTGGCGTGGACGGCTGCGGCCGACGTGCCCGACCTGCGCCTGCTGCGGCCGCTGCTTCCGGTTGGCATGCGTGCCGATGCGAGGCTGCGCGCGAACCTCGCCGGCAGCGGGAGCCTCGCCGTGCCGCGCGTCGATGGCGAAATCGACGCCGACCGGATCCGTTTCAGCCTGCCGGATGAAGGCATTGCCATTACCGACGGATCGTTGAAGCTGGCGCTCGCCGGCGACCGCGTGCGCGTGCGCGAAGGAGAGCTGCGGGGACAGAGCGGGCGCATCAGGCTGGGTGGCGAGGCGCAGTTGAAAAACCCGCAGGCGGGGCTCACGCTCGATTTCGAGCAATTTTCCGCCACCTCGCGCAGCGACCGCCGCGTGACGGTATCGGGCACCACGCGTCTCAGCCTCGATGCGAAGCGGCTGCAGCTCAGCGGTGAACTGACGGCCGACCGTGCCCGGCTGGAAATGCCCGAGGCGACCCGTCCCGCGCTGTCGAGCGACGTGGTCGTCGCCGGCCGGCCGCCGCGCGAGCAGACGGCGGCGCAGCGCCTGCCGCTGCTGCTCGATCTCAAGCTCAACCTGGGCGAGGATTTCCTGTTCCAGGGCGGCGGGCTCGACGCGCGCCTGGGCGGGCAGTTGCGTGTGTTCACGCGCAACGACACGCTGCGCGGCGAAGGCCGCATCCAGGTGAGGCGCGGACGCTATGCGGCCTATGGGCAGGCGCTCGACATCGAGCGCGGCGTGCTGAGCTTCGTCGGGCCGATCGACAATCCCGGCCTCGACGTGCTCGCGGTGCGCAAGACGCCGACGGTGAAAGTCGGCGTGCAGGTGCGCGGCACCGTGCAGAACCCGCTGGTGACCCTGTATTCCGACCCCGCCTTGCCGGATGCCGAAAAGCTCGCCTGGCTGGTGCTGGGCCACGGTCTCGAGCGCGGCGGGCAGCAGGAGTTCGCGCTGCTCCAGCTTGCCGCCGGCGCGCTTCTGTCGCAGGCCCAGTCGGCGAGCCTGCAGGCACAAATCGCCGAGGCGCTGCGCATCGACAGCTTCGGCGTGCGCGCCGGCGAAGGCGAGAATCTCGGCACCACCGTGGTCAGCCTCGGCAAGCGCCTGTCCTCGCGCACCACGCTCGCCTACGAACAGAGCCTCGACGGCCTCAACCAGGTGGTGAAGGTGATTTACCAGTTGAGCCCGCGCGTGCGGCTGGAGGCGCAGGCCGGCCAGCAGAGCAGCTTCGACGCCTTCTATACGCGGGAATACGACTGACAACCGGCTTGGCCGCGCAGGGAGGCAAACCTTCTGCCCAGGACGCCGGCGCCATGCCGCAAGGCGTTTTCGCGTTTCTTCGCGCCCTGCGCGGCCGCATCGGTTTGAATGGCTGAATCGGCCAAATCCCGATGTTAGAATCCGCCGCATGTCCCTGCTTCGCATCAATGCCCTGAATCGCTCCCCCAGGACGCCCGCACCCGGAGGCCGCCGCTGATGCGCATCCTGCTTTCCAACGACGACGGTTATTTCGCGCCCGGCCTTGCGACGCTGGCGCAGGCGCTCGCCGCGCACGCCGAGATCACCGTGGTCGCGCCCGAGCGCGACCGCAGCGGCGCCTCCAATTCGCTCACGCTCGACCGCCCGCTGATGCTGCGCCAGGCGCCGGGCGGCTTCTACTACGTCAACGGCACGCCAACCGATTGCGTGCACCTGGCCGTGACCGGCATGCTCGATCACCTGCCCGACATGGTGATCTCCGGCATCAACCATGGCGCGAACATGGGGGACGACACCATCTACTCCGGTACCGTGGCCGCCGCCACCGAGGGCTATCTGCTCGGCATTCCGTCGATCGCGGTTTCCCTCGCCAATCACGACGGGAAACACTTCGACACCGCCGCGCGCGTGGTGGTCGACCTGGTGCGGCGCATCCAGGCGCAGCCGCCGACCGAGCCGATGCTGCTCAACGTCAACGTGCCCGACCGTCCGTGGGACGAACTGGCGGGCCTCGCCGTGACCCGCCTGGGCAAGCGCCACAAGGCCGAGTCGGTGGTGAAGACGACCAACCCGCGCGGCCAGACCGTGTACTGGGTCGGCGCCGCCGGCGCCGCGCAGGACGCGGGCGAAGGCACCGATTTCCACGCGGTGGCCCACGGCTGGGTGTCGATCACCCCGCTGCAGATGGACCTTACCCGCTTCAGCCAGATGGAGAGCGTGAGCAAATGGTTGAAGCCGTGAATCCGCGCGCCGGCATCGGCATGACCTCGGCGCGCACCCGCGGCCGCATGGTCGAGCGCCTGCGCGAGCAGGGCATCAGGGACGAGACCGTGCTGGCGGCGATGGGCACGGTGCCGCGCCATCTTTTCGTCGACCAGGCGCTGGAGTCGCGCGCCTACGAGGATACCGCGCTGCCGATCGGCTTCGGCCAGACCATTTCCAACCCCTACATCGTCGCGCGCATGGCCGAACTCGCGCGCCACGGCGAAGCGGGGCAGGGACGCCCCCTCGGCCGGGTGCTCGAAATCGGGCTCGGCTGCGGCTACCAGGCCGCGGTGCTGGCCCGGCTCGCGCGCGAGGTGATTTCGATCGACCGCATCGCGCAACTGGTCGGCAAGACCCGTGCGCGCCTGCGCGAACTGCGCGTCAACAACGTCAAGCCCAAGCATGGCGACGGCATGCACGGCGCCAGGGACTTTGCGCCCTTCGACGCCATCGTCATCGCCGCCGCGTTCGGCGAAGTGCCGCAGGAACTGCTCGCGCAGCTCGCCGACGGCGGCCGCCTCGTGATGCCGCTCGGCAGCGTCAACCAGACGCTGTGCGTGATCGAGCGCCAGGGCGACAGCTATAACGAGCGGCGTCTCGAAGGCGTGAAGTTCGTGCCGCTCTTGCCGGGGGTGGCGTGATGCGCGCGCCCTGGCTCGTCGCGGGCGCACTGGTGCTGGCGGGCTGCGCTGCCAGCGTCCCGGCACCCGTGATCGATCGCAGCGCGGCGCGTTCGCCGGGCGGGCCCCCGGCCGCGCCGGCCGCCGCCACGCCCCAGATCGCCGCGTCGACCACCGGTTTTCACACCGTGCAACGCGGCGACACGCTGTACGCCATCGCTTTCGCCAACGGCCTCGACTATCGCGAGCTCGCGATCTGGAACCGGCTCGAATCGCCCGACCGCATCCTCGTCGGACAAGTGCTGCGGCTGACGCCGCCCGAGGGCGGCAAGATCGAGATCCGCCCGCTCGACGACGAACCGCCGCCCAAGGCGCGGCCGCTCGCGGACCCCCCCGAGGTGCGCGAACCGCAGGCGCTGCTGCTGCCGTATTCCGACGCCCAGTGGGCGCAGCTCAATGCGGCAAAACCGGTTGCCGCCGCCCCCGCACCGGCGCCGGCAACGCCACCGGCAACGCCACCGGCAGCGACGCCGGCCGCCGCCGCTGGCGACACCTGGCTGTGGCCGGCGGAAGGCACGCTCATCGGCCGCTTCGGCGCGGCCGGCGGCAAGGGCATCCAGATCGCCGGCCAGCGCAATACGCCCGTCGTCGCCGTGGCGCCCGGCAAGGTGGTCTACAGCGGTGCCGGCCTGCGCGGCTACGGGCGCCTCGTGATCGTCAAGCACGCCGACGACTATCTCTCGGCCTACGCGCACAACGAGACCATCCTGGTGAAGGAGGGCGACACCGTCACCGCGGGCCAGCGCATCGCGCTGATGGGCGACAGTGACGCCGATCGCGTCAAGCTGCATTTCGAAATCCGCCGCTATGGCAAGCCGCTGGATCCCCTGAATTTCCTCCCGGAGCGCTCATGAGCACCCACCCCAGCGACGAATCCGACGATCTCATGCGCGATGAGCCTGAGCCCGCCGAAGCGCCCGATTCGGCGGAGGAACTCGCCTCCGCCATCCTCGACGAGCCGCAGGTCGACGTCACCCAGCTCTACCTCAACGAGATCGGGCAGTCGCCTCTCCTCACCGCCGAAGAGGAGGTCGCGCTCGCGCGTCGTGTCGTCGAGGGCGACTTCGAGGCGCGCCAGATCATGATCGAGCGCAACCTGCGCCTGGTCGTCAACATCGCCAAGCACTACGCCAACCGGGGGCTCACCCTGCTCGACCTGGTCGAGGAGGGCAACCTCGGCCTGATCCACGCGCTGGAGAAATTCGATCCCGAGCGCGGCTTCCGCTTTTCCACCTACGCGACCTGGTGGATCCGGCAGAACATCGAGCGCGCGATCATGAACCAGTCGCGCACGATCCGCCTGCCGGTGCACATCATCAAGGAACTCAACATCTACCTGCGCGCCAAGCGGCACCTGGAAACGCACGGCGTCACCGACGCCAGCGCCGACGACATCGCGGCGCTCACCGGCCACCCGGTCGAGGACGTGCGCCGCATCCTGCAGCTCAACGAGCGCGTCGCCTCGCTCGACGCGCCGCTCGACGTCGATCCCACGCTGTCGCTGGGCGAGGCGATCGCCGACGACAACGCCCACTTGCCCGACGAGCTGCTGCAGATCGAGGAGATCGAGCACCACGTCCACGAATGGCTCTCGCAACTCAACGACAAGCAGCGCTGGGTGATCGAGCGCCGTTTCGGCCTCAACGGATGCGAGGCCTGCACGCTCGAGGATCTCGCGCTGGAACTGCAGGTCACGCGCGAGCGGGTGCGCCAGATCCAGATGGAATCGCTGCGTCTCTTGCGCCAGATGCTGCGGCGCCGCGGCGTTACCAAGGACGAGCTGTTCTGAGCCCTGTGGGCTGCCCGTCATGATCGACTGGTCTCGCATCGACACCGTCTTCCTCGACATGGACGGCACCCTGCTCGACCTCTATTTCGACAACCACTTCTGGCGCGAGCACATGCCGCGCCGCTACGCCGAGTATCACGGTCTCGACGAGGCGCTCGCGCGCGAGCGGCTGGCGCAGCACTACGATCGCCATGCCGGCACGCTCAACTGGTACTGCATCGATTTCTGGAGCAGCGAGCTCGCGCTCGACGTCGTGCGACTGAAGGAGGAAGTGGTGCACTTGATCGCCGTGCGCCCCGACGTGCCGGCCTTCCTGCGGGCGCTGCGCGCCTCCGGCCGGCGCGTGGTGATGGTGACCAACGCGCATCCCAGGAGCCTCGATCTCAAAATGCGCGAAACCCGCCTGGATGCCTGGTTCGACGCCCTGATCTCCGCGCACCGGATCGGCTTGCCGAAAGAGCACCCGGACTTCTGGCAGGCCTTGCAGGCGATCGAACCCTACGACCCGCAGCGCACGCTGTTCGTCGACGACAGCCTGCCGGTGCTGGAAAGCGCAAAGGCCTACGGCATCGCCCACCTGCTCGCCGTGTGCAACCCGGACTCGAGGCAGCCGCACAAGGACAGCGGCGCCTTCCGCGGCATCACCAGCTTCGCCGAGGTGATGCCTGATGTGCCGACGCGAATCCCGGATTGAATCAGTTTTGCCCCCGAAAGGAAGCCCGATGAAACGCACCCTGTTCCCCCTGCTGGCCGTTCTCGCGCTCGCCGCCTGCGGCCAGCAGGAGAACCCCTCCGCCGCGACCCGGACGGAAGCCGCCGCGCCGGCGAGTCCGCCGCCCGCCCCCGAGGCCGCCGCGCCCGCGGCAGACATGCTCAAGAGCGGCGAGGCGGTCTACAAACAAGTCTGCCTGGCCTGCCATGCGTCCGGCGTGGCCGGCGCCCCGAAGGCGGGCGAGCCCGGCGGCTGGGCGGCGCTGGCCGGCGAAGGCCAGGCCGCGGTGACGGCGCACGGCTGGGTCGGCATTCGCGGCATGCCGCCCAAGGGTGGCCGCGCCGACTTGAGCCTGGAAGAATTCGCGCGCGCCACCGCGTGGATGGCGCGCAGCGCCGGCGTCGACTGGCCGGACCCCGACGCTGCGATGCTGGAGGCGATCCGCAAGGAAGAGGCCCTGCGCCGCGAGGCGCTGAAGCAGCGCTGAACCGCGCTCAGGCGCGGTCGAACAGCACCGCCGCGCCGACCCTGCGGCCCTCGGCGGCGAGGATGTTGTAGGTGCGGCAGAGCGCGCCGATGTCCATCACCTCCAGCCCGATGCGCGCCTCGACCAGCGCGCGGGTGAGCGCGGGCGGGGGAAAGCGCAGGCGGTTGCCGGTGCCGAACAGCAGGATGTCGAGCTCACGCCGCGCGACCCATTCGAAATGGGCGGCGGTGAGGGCGGAAAAATCGAGCCCGGCCCAGGGCGCGACCTCGACGCCCCTTGCTGTCAGCAGCAGGCCGGCATCGAAGCGCTGGCCAGCGATGAGTACGTGGTCGATCCCGTAGCCGGTGAAAAGTGGCTGGTTGGCGTTGGTGTCGAGATGCAGTTTCATGGCGTGATGCGGTTTTCGTGTCCGGCAACCTTAGCAGATTCGTGCCGCGCCGGTTTGCCGGGGCTGGGCGGCTCCGGTAAAATCCCCGGTTTTTCAAGGCATTCCAGACCTTGAGGCATTTTCCGGGAAAATATCGTGACGGCTGACTCCAGGCCCCGCCTGCGCACCATCCACAAGTCGAGCAAGCTCGACAACGTCTGCTACGACATTCGTGGCCCGGTGATGGCGCGCGCGCGGCAGATGGAGGAGGAAGGCCACCGCATCATCAAGCTCAACATCGGCAACCCCGCGCCCTTCGGTTTCGAGGCGCCCGAGGAAATCGTGCAGGACGTCATCGTCAACCTGCCGAACGCGTCGGGCTACAGCGACTCCAAGGGCCTGTTCGCCGCGCGCAAGGCGGTCATGCACGAGACGCAGAAGAAGGGCATCGCCGGCGTGACGATCGACGACATCATCATCGGCAACGGCGTCTCCGAGCTGATCGTGATGGCCATGCAGGCGCTGCTCAACAACGGCGACGAGGTGCTGGTGCCGGCGCCCGACTATCCGCTGTGGACCGCGGCGGTGAGCCTGGGCGGCGGCAGGCCGCGCCACTACCTGTGCGACGAGGCGGCCGGCTGGCTGCCGGACCTCGACGACATCCGCGCCAAGATCACGCCCAACACGCGCGCGATCGTCGTCATCAACCCCAACAACCCGACCGGCGCGCTGTACCCGACCGAACTGCTGAAAGAGATCGTCGAGATCGCGCGCCAGCACCAGCTCATCATCTACGCCGACGAGATCTACGACAAGGTGCTGTTCGACGGCGCCACGCACACCTCGATCGCCTCGCTCGCCGACGACGTGCTCATCGTCACCTTCAACGGCCTGTCGAAGAACTACCGTGCCTGCGGCTACCGCGCCGGCTGGCTGATCGTGTCGGGCGACAAGCGCCACGCCAAGGATTACCTCGAAGGCCTGAACATGCTGGCGTCGATGCGTCTGTGCTCGAACGTGCCGGGGCAGTATGGCATACAGACCGCGCTCGGCGGCTATCAGAGCATCAACGACCTGGTCGCGCCGGGCGGCCGGCTCACGCGCCAGCGCGACCTCGCGCACGCGCTGCTGACGTCGATTCCGGGGGTGAGTTGCGTGAAACCCAAGGCGGCGATGTACCTGTTCCCCAGGCTCGACCCCAAGCTGTATCACATCCACGACGATCAGAAATTCATCCTCAACCTGCTGGAAGAGGAGCGCGTGCTGGTGGTGCAGGGCAGCGGCTTCAACTGGCCGCGCCCGGACCACATCCGCGTGGTGTTCCTGCCGCACGAGGAAGATCTCACCGAGGCGATCGGCCGTATCGGCCGCTTCCTCGACCGCCAGCGGGCGCATCGCTGAATTTTTGTTTCCGGAGGCGCTTTATTGATCCGAAACTTTCGAACTTGAAAAGCAGCCAACACCAGCAACATGCTGGATATGCTGGAAAGCCGCGCCGGGTTTCGGATCAATAACAATCGAACCCCGGCCCGTTATCGATGGGAAATTCAAGTTCTTGAATTTCCCATCGATAACCACAGAGGCATGGAGACACGGTGAAATGCAAGGTTTGGATGGATGGCGTTTCTCCCCGCCTCGGTGCCTCTGTGGTGAAGATTTTTTGATTTTTTGAACGAGACCAATAAATGAAACCCATCCACGTCGGTCTGCTGGGCCTCGGAACCGTCGGCGGCGGCACGCTCACCGTGCTCACCCGCAACGCCGAAGAAATCACCCGCCGCGCCGGGCGCGAGATCCGCGTCGTGCGCGCCGCGGTGCGCAACCTCGACAAGGCGAAGAGGACCGCCGGCGACCTGCCGCTCACGACCAACCCCTTCGACGTCGTCGACGATCCCGCGATCGACATCGTCGTCGAACTGATGGGCGGCCTGGAACCCGCGCGCGAACTGGTGATGCAGGCGATCGCCAACGGCAAGCACGTGGTCACCGCCAACAAGCACCTGGTCGCCAAGCACGGCAACGAAATCTTCGCCGCGGCACAGGCGAAAGGCGTGATGGTCGCGTTCGAGGCGGCGGTGGCGGGCGGCATTCCCATCATCAAGGCGCTGCGCGAGGGCCTCACCGCCAACCGCATCGAGTGGCTGGCCGGCATCATCAACGGCACCAGCAACTTCATCCTCACCGAGATGCGCGACAAGGGGGCAGCCTTCGACGACGTGCTGAAGGAAGCGCAGCGACTCGGCTACGCCGAGGCCGACCCGACCTTCGACATCGAGGGCATCGACGCCGCGCACAAGCTCACCATCCTGTCGGCGATCGCCTTCGGCATTCCGATGCAGTTCAACCGCGCCTATACCGAGGGCATCTCGAAGCTGACGCGCGAGGACGTGAGGTACGCCGAGGAACTGGGTTATCGAATCAAATTGCTGGGCATCGCGCGACGCGCCGAAGCCGGCATCGAACTGCGCGTGCACCCGACGCTGATCCCGGCGCGGCGGCTCATCGCCAACGTCGACGGCGCGATGAACGCGGTGCTGGTGAAGGGCGACGCCGTCGGCCCGACGCTGTATTACGGCGCCGGCGCCGGCGCCGAGCCGACTGCGTCGGCGGTGGTCGCCGACCTGGTCGATGTCACGCGGCTGCACACCGCCGACCCGCACCACCGCGTGCCGCACCTGGCCTTCCAGCCCGACCGGCTCGCCGCGACCCCGATTCTGCCGATGGACGAGGTGCGCACCGCCTACTACCTGCGTCTCTCCGCCTTCGACCGCCCCGGCGTGCTCGCCGACATCACGCGCATCCTCGCCGATGGCGACATCTCGATCGACGCCATGGTGCAGAAGGAACCGGCCGAGGGCGAGGAGCAGGTCGACATCATCCTGTTGACGCACGTCACGGTGGAAAAGAACGTCAACGCCGCGATCAGCAAGATCGAGGCGCTCGACACCGTCGTGGGGCAGGTGATGCGCATCCGTCTCGAGGAACTGGCTGCCAAATGAAATACCTCAGCACCCGCGGGCAGGCCCCGCAACTCCGCTTCTCGGAAATACTGCTCGGCGGACTCGCCAGCGACGGCGGCCTCTACGTGCCGGAAGCCTATCCGCGCTTCTCCGCCGCCGAACTCGCGGCCATGCGAGGCATGAACTACCGCGAGCTCGCCTTCGCGGTGCTGTCGCGCCTGATCGACGACATTCCCGCCGACGACCTGCGCCGGCTCATCGACAAGACCTACACCGCCGAGGTCTACCGCTACGTCACCGACCAGGAAAACGCCGAGGACATCACGCCGCTGAAAACGCTCGAGCCGGGCCTGCACGTGCTCGCGCTGTCGAACGGACCGACGCTCGCGTTCAAGGACATGGCGATGCAACTGCTCGGCAACCTGTTCGAGTACGTGCTCGACAAGACCCGGGGCGAACTCAACATCCTCGGCGCGACCTCGGGCGACACCGGCTCGGCAGCCGAATACGCCATGCGTGGCAAGCGCGGCATTCGCGTCTTCATGTTGTCGCCCGAGCACGGCATGACGCGCTTCCAGCAGGCGCAGATGTACGCCTTGCAGGACCCCAACATCCACAACCTGGTGATCCGCGGCGTGTTCGACCAGTGCCAGGACATCGTCAAGGCCGTCTCCAACGACCTCGATTTCAAAACGCAATACCACATCGGCGCGGTCAACTCGATCAACTGGGCGCGCGTCGCGGCGCAGAGCGTCTACTACTTCAAGGCATATTTCGCGGCGACGCACAGCAACGACCAGCAGGTCTCGTTCTCGGTGCCGTCGGGCAACTTCGGCAACGTCTGCGCCGGCCACATTGCGCGCCAGATGGGCCTGCCGATCAAGAAACTGATCGTCGCCACCAACGAGAACGACGTGCTCGACGAGTTCTTCCGCACCGGCGTCTACCGCCCGCGCCCGGAAACGAAGCACACGTCCAGTCCGTCGATGGACATTTCCAAGGCGTCCAACTTCGAGCGCTTCGTGTTCGACCTCGCCGGGCGCGACGCGGCAAAAATCCGCAGCCTGTGGGGCGCGGTGGAGCAGGGCGGCAGCTTCGACCTCAAGGCCCATGCCGACCCCAGGGGCGGCAGCCTGTTCGACCGGGTCGCCGAGTTCGGCATGGTCTCGGGCTCGAGCAACCACGCCAACCGCATCGATACCATCCGCACCGTGTACGAGGTCTACGGCACCATGATCGACCCGCACACCGCCGACGGCATCAAGGTCGGACTGGAACACCGCGAGCCCGGCGTGCCGCTCGTCTGCATGGAAACCGCGCAGCCCGCCAAGTTCGAGGACGCGATCCGCGAGGCGCTCGGCATCGAGCCGGTGCGTCCGGCCGAACTCGCCAAGCTCGAAACCCTGCCGCAGAAAAAGCACGTGATGGACGCCGATGTCGAAGCGGTCAAGCGCTACATCGTCGCGCACGCCCGCTGAGCCGCGCCCCGGCGAGTCCTTCGCCGACCTGCTCGCGCGGGTGCGCGCCTGCACCGTCTGCGCGCCCTACCTGCCCAACCCGCCGAAACCCATCCTGCGCGCGTCCCCCACGGCGCGCCTCCTGATCGTCGGCCAGGCGCCCGGCCGCCGCGTGTTTGAGACCGGCATACCCTGGAACGATCCGTCGGGCGATCAACTGCGTCTCTGGCTCGGCATGACGCGCGACCAGTTCTACGACGAATCGCGCATCGCCATCGTGCCGACCGGATTCTGCTATCCCGGCACCGTCCACGGCAGCGACCTGCCGCCGCGTCCCGAGTGCGCGCCGCTGTGGCACCCCGTGCTGCGCGCGGCGATGCCCGACATCCAGCTCACCCTGCTGATCGGCGCCTACGCCCAGGCGTATTACCTGGGAAAACGCCGCGGCCGCACGCTCACCGATACCGTCGCCGCCTGGCGCGACTTTGCCCCCGACTTCCTGCCGCTGCCGCATCCCAGCCCGCGCAACCGCGCTTGGCTGAAGCGCAACCCCTGGTTCGAAACCGAAGTCCTGCCCAGCCTGCGCAAACGGGTTGGAGACGCCTTGCGGGCGAGCGATAATGACGCCGCAACCGGGTGAACCCGTTTTCCAGGACATTTCATGAAACTCGTCACTTCGCTCACCAGCCCCTACGGCCGCAAGGTCCGTGTCGTGCTCGCGGAAAAGAAAATCCCCTTCCAGCTTCAGGTCGAAGACCCCTGGGCGCCGGACAGCCCGGTGGCGACCTACAATCCCCTCGGCAAGGTGCCGGTGCTGGTGCTCGAAGGCGGCGTCTCCGTCTTCGATTCGCGCGTCATCGTCGAATACCTCGACCACGCCAGCCCCGTGTCCAACCTGATTCCCGCCGAGCACAAGAGCCGCATGGCCGTGCGCGGCATCGAGGCCCTGTCCGACGGCGTCACCGACGCCGCGGTCGCGCTCTACCTCGAACGGAAGCGCCCGGCCGACAAACAGAGCGCCGACTGGCTCGTGCTGCAGGAAAAGACCCTGTTCCGCGGCCTGGAAGCGCTCGCCGAAGCGCTCGGCGAGAACACCCACTTTCTTGGCAACGGCATGAACCTTGCCGACATCGCCTGCGGTTGCGCCCTCGGCTATCTGGATCTGCGTTTCCCCGAGATCGACTGGCGCACCGCGCACCCGAACCTGGCGAAGCTCTACGACAAGCTCATGACCCGCCCCTCGTTCAAGGACACCGTGCCCGTCGCCTGAAGCGCCGTGGCGGGGCGAAGTCGAAGCCATCAGCCCGTAGCGTTCAGGAGCCCACCATGCCCACCCAAACCGCAACCCTCGCCGGCGGCTGCTTCTGGTGCCTCGAGACCGTCTTCAACCGTCTCGCCGGCGTCGAGTCGGCGGTGTCAGGCTACATGGGCGGCCACACGCCCAACCCCACCTACCGCGACATCTGCAACGGCGACACCGGCCACGCCGAAGTCGTGCAGGTCACGTTCGACCCCGACGTGATTGCCTTCCGCGACCTGCTCGACGTTTTCTTCACGATCCACGACCCCACGCAATTGAACCGCCAGGGCAACGACATCGGCACCCAGTACCGCTCGGCCATCTTCTGGCACACGCCGGAGCAGAAGGCCGAGGCGGAAGCGGTGATCGCGGCGCTGAATGCATCAGGGCAGTTCGCCGCGCCCATCGTGACGGAAGTCACCGAGGCGACGACCTTCCATCCCGCCGAGGACTACCACCAGCGCTACTACGAGCAGAACCCGCAGCAGCCGTACTGCCAGCTCGTGGTCGCGCCGAAGGTGGCGAAGGCAGAGGCGAAGTTCGCGAAGCTATGGATGGGAAATTCAAGAACTTGAATTTCCCATCCATAACGCGCCGAGGCTTGAGTGTTATCGATCCGAAACCCGGCGCGGCTTTCCAGCGTATCCTGTGTGTTGTTGGTGCTGGCTGTTATTCAAGTTCGAAAGTTTCGGATCAATAATCGAGCGTGGGCCTGCGGGAAAGTAAGCCTCGTCAAGCTTGCTTCTCGGCTTTCGTCCACGAATCCTTCAAGGTCACCGTGCGGTTGAACACCGGTGCGCCCGGCTTCGAATCGACGCGGTCGGCGACGAAGTAGCCGTGCCGTTCGAACTGGAAGGATTGTTCGGGCGCGGCGTCCTTGAGCGCAGGTTCCAGTTGCGCGCGGATCACCTTCACCGAATCGGCATTGAGGTCGTCGAGGAAGTTGCCGGTTTCCTGTCCCGGTTGCGCGGTCCGGAACAGGCGGTCGTACAGGCGAACCTCGGCCTCATACGCGTGCGCGGCGGAGACCCAGTGGATGTTGCCCTTGACCTTGACCGCGTCGGCACCGGGCGTGCCGGACTTGGTGTCGGGTAGATACTCGCAATGCACGGCGGTGAGGGTGCCGTCGGCGTCGCGCTCGAAGCCGGTGCAGGTGACGACGTAGCCGTAGCGCAGTCGCACGGAATTGCCAGGGTATAACCTGAAGTAGCCCTTGGGCGGGGTTTCCTCGAAGTCCTCGCGCTCGATCCACAGTTCTCTTGAAAAAGGGACGGCGCGCTTGCCGAGCTCCGGCTGTTGCGGGTGGTTGGGGGCGAAGCAGTCCTCGGTCTGGCCTTCCGGGTAGTTGTCTATGATGAGCTTGACCGGGTCGAGCACGGCGATGCGGCGCAGCGCGGTGTCGTTGAGCGCGTCGCGCTGGCAGGCCTCGAACACGCTGTAGTCGATCCAGCCGTCGGACTTGGACACGCCGATCTGGTCGGTGAAGCGGCGGAAGCCTTCGGGCGTGTAGCCGCGGCGGCGCGCGCCGACGAGCGTGGGCATGCGCGGATCGTCCCAGCCGGCCACGTGCTTTTCTTCCACCAACTGGATGAGCTTGCGCTTGGAGAGCACGACGTAGGTGAGGTTGAGCCGCGCGAACTCGATCTGCTGCGGCAGTGGGCGGCTGAAAAAGCCCCCAATGGCGAGCTTGTCGAGCAGCCAGTCGTAGAACGGCCGCTGGTCCTCGAACTCGAGGGTGCAGATCGAGTGCGTGATGTGTTCGATCGCGTCCTCGATCGGGTGTGCGTAGGTGTACATCGGGTAGATGCACCATTTGTCGCCCGTGTTGTGGTGCGTCGCGTGCTTGATGCGGTAGATCGCCGGGTCGCGCAGGTTGAGGTTGGGCGAGGCCATGTCGATCCTGGCGCGCAGCACATGCGCGCCGTCGGGAAACTCGCCGGCTTTCATGCGGCGGAAGAGGTCGAGGTTTTCCTCGACCGACCGGTTGCGGTAGGGGCTGTCGCGGCCGGGCTCGGTGAGCGTGCCGCGGTATTCGCGCATCTCGTCGGCGGAAAGCGAATCGACGTAGGCCAGCCCCGCCTGGATCAGGTACTCGGCGCAGGCGTACATGGTGTCGAAATAGTCCGACGCGAAGTAGAGGTGCGGCCCCCAGTCGAATCCCAGCCACTTGACCGATTCCTTGATGGCGTCGACGTATTCCTGGCTTTCCTTCTCCGGGTTGGTGTCGTCGAAGCGCAGGTGGCACGCCCCGCCGTAATCGCGCGCCAGGCCGAAGTTCAGGAAGATCGACTTGGCGTGCCCCAGGTGCAGGTAGCCGTTCGGCTCCGGCGGAAAGCGCGTCTCGACGCGCCCGTCCCATTTTCCGGCGGCGCGGTGTTCGTCGATGAGGTTGCGGATGAAATTGGCGGCGGGCGCGGGAGTAGCGTGCGACATGATGGGGTGTGGTGCAGGAAAGCGGGAATTGTAGCGGGTTCAGGTGATGACGCCGCCGCCCAGGCAAAGCTCGCCGTCGTACAGCACCACCGACTGGCCCGGCGTGACCGCCCATTGCGGCGCGTCGAACGCCAGTTCCAGCGTGTCGGCGTCGAGCTTCGTGATGTGGCAGGGCGCGTCGACCTGGCGGTAACGTGTCTTCGCCGTGTAGGGCCGGCCCGGATCGGGCGCGACGCCGGCGATCCAGCTGAGCTGTCCCGCCGTCAGCGTGCTGCGCTTGAGCAGCGGATGCTCGTGCCCCTGCACGACGACGAGCGTGTTCGTGGCCGTGTCCTTGGCGGCGACGAACCAGGGTTCCTCGCTCGCGCCCTTCTGTCCGCCGATGCCGAGGCCCTGGCGCTGGCCGAGGGTGTAATACATGAGCCCCTGGTGGCGGCCGACGACGCGGCCGTCGGGCGTTGCCATGTCGCCGGGGTCGCGCGGCAGGTAGCGTTCGAGGAATTCGCGGAAATTGCGCTCGCCGATGAAGCAGATGCCGGTCGAGTCCTTCTTGGCGGCGTTGGGCAGGCCGATGGCGGCGGCGATTTTCCGCACCTCGGGTTTGGGCAGTCGGGCGAGCGGGAACAGGGCGGGCGCGAGCTGCGCCTGGCTCAGGCGATAGAGGAAATAGCTCTGGTCCTTGTTGGCGTCCAGCCCGCGCAGGAGCGTCGCGCGGCCGGCGGGGTCGTGCCCCTTGCCGGCATAGTGCCCGGTGGCGATGTATTCCGCGCCGCGCGCCATGGCGTCGTCGAGGAAGGCCTTGAACTTGATCTCGGCGTTGCACAGCACGTCCGGATTGGGCGTGCGTCCCGCCTGGTATTCGGCGAGAAAATAACTGAACACGCGTTCCTTGTATTCCTTCGCGAAGTTCACGGCCTCGATCTCGATGCCGAGCACGTCGGCAACCAGAAGCACGTCGAGGAAGTCCTGCCGCGCGGTGCACTGCTCGGTATTGTCGTCGTCGTCCCAGTTCTTCATGAAGATGCCGAGCACCTCGAAGCCCTGCTGTTTCAGGAGATAGGCGGCGACGGCGGAGTCGACCCCGCCCGACATGCCGACGACGACTTTAGTCATGGGCACTCCATGTCATTGCGAGGCGCAGCCGAAGCAATCCGGGCTGCGCGCGGCTGGATTGCTCCGTCACTTCGTTCCTCGCAATGGCAGAAATTGAATTCATTGGTGTGCAACGAAGTCGAGCGGGAAACGCCGCCCGGCGCGATAGTCCTCGATGCAGCGCATCACCAGCGGGCTGCGGTGCGGGGTGGGGTGGGCGGCGATTTCGTCGGCCGTCAGCCACAGCGCGCGCACGATGCCGGCGTCCAGCGCGCGGTCCGCGTCGACGCCGCTGACGCGGCAGACATACGCAAAGCGCAGGTAGGTGATGTCGCGGCGCGGATAATGCGTGGTGTAGCACCCCAGCAGCGCGGTGGGCTCGACGTGGTGCGCGGTCTCCTCCAGCGCCTCGCGCCGCACCGCTTCGATCAGCGTTTCGCCGCGTTCCCAGTGGCCGGCAGGCTGGTTGAGGCGCAGGCCTTCCGCCGTGTGTTCCTCGACCAGCAGGAAACGGCCGTCGCGCTCGACGATGGCGGCGGCGACGACGTGGGGCAGCCAGGTTTGCGGGTCAGACATGCAGTTCCTTCCATTCTCCGGGCATGAGCGTGCCCAGTTTCCATTCGCCCACGGCGGCGCGGACGAGCCGCAACGTCGGCAGGCCGACCTTGGCCGTCATGCGCCGCACCTGGCGGTTCTTGCCTTCCTGAATCTCGAGTTCGATCCACGCCGTGGGTATGCGGGCGCGGAAGCGGATCGGCGGGGTGCGCGGCCAGAGCGGGGCGGGTTCGTCGATCAGCCGGACCCGCGCCGGGCGCGTGACGAAATCGCCGAGATCGACGCCGCGGCGCAGCGGTTCGAGGTCGGCGTCGGTCGGCGCGCCTTCGACCTGCGCCCAGTAGGTCTTGGGCAGCTTGTGGCGCGGGTCGGCGATGCGGGCCTGGAGCGCGCCGTCATCGGTTAAAATCAGCAGCCCCTCGCTGTCCGCGTCCAGCCGTCCGGCCGCGTAGACGCCGGGGATGGCCAGGTGGTCGCGCAGGCCCTGCCAGCGTCCCTCCGGGGTGAACTGGGAGAGCACGCCGTAGGGTTTGTTGAACAGGATCAGTCGCGCCACGCTGCAGACATACTCGCAAAAACATCCATTTTACCGTTACCCGAGCGCCGCTCTAAACCTGAAACCGCCATGACCACCCTGCACATCCAGATTCCCGCCGACGGCCAGAAGATCACCGTCAATGCCGACAATACGCTGAACGTGCCCGACACGCCGATCATTCCCTTCATCGAGGGAGATGGCACCGGCGTCGACATCACGCCTGCGATGAAGAAGGTCGTCGACGCCGCGGTCGCCCGCGCCTACGGCGGCAAGAAGCGGATCGCCTGGATGGAGGTGTATGCCGGCGAAAAGGCGGTCAAGGTCTACGGCGGCGACCAGTGGCTGCCCGACGAGACCGTGCAGGCCGTGAAGGACTACGTGATCTCGATCAAGGGCCCGCTCACCACGCCGACCTCGGGTGGCATCCGCTCGCTCAACGTCGCGCTGCGCCAGATGCTCGACCTCTACGTATGCCTGCGCCCGGTGCGCTATTTCTCCGGCGTGCCGAGCCCGGTGAAGGCGCCGGAAAAGGTCGACATGGTGATCTTCCGCGAGAACACCGAGGACATCTACGCCGGCGTCGAATGGGAAGCCGGCAGCGCCGACGTGAAGAAGGTGATCGAATTCCTGCAGAAGGAAATGGGCGTCAAGAAAATCCGCTTCCCCGAGACCTCGGCCATCGGCATCAAGCCGGTGTCGATCGAGGGCTCCGAGCGCCTGATCAAGAAGGCCATCCAGTACGCGATCGACAACAAGCGCCGCTCGGTGACGCTGGTACACAAGGGCAACATCATGAAGTTCACCGAAGGCGGTTTCAAGAAGTGGGGCTACGAGCTCGCCGCGCGCGAGTTCGGCGCCAAGCCGATCGGCGAAGGCCCGTGGATGGAATTGCCGAACGGCATCGTCATCAAGGACGTGATCGCCGACGCCTTCCTGCAGCAGATTCTCTTGCGCCCCGACGAGTACGACGTCATCGCCACGCTGAACCTGAACGGCGACTACATCTCCGACGCGCTGGCGGCGGAAGTCGGCGGCATCGGCATCGCGCCGGGGGCGAACCTCTCCGACACGGTGGCGATGTTCGAGGCCACCCACGGCACCGCGCCCAAGTACGCCGGCAAGGATTATGTGAATCCGGGCTCGCTCATCCTGTCGGCCGAGATGATGCTGCGCCACCTCGGCTGGGTCGAGGCGGCCGACCTCATCGTCGCCAGCATGGAGAAGACCATCGCCGCCAAGACCGTGACCTACGACTTCGCGCGCCTGATGGACGGCGCGACCGAGGTGAAATGCTCGGCCTTCGCCGAAGCGATGGTCGCGAATATGTGATGGGCATTTCCGGCAGCAAAAAGCCCCGCCAAGGCGGGGCTTTTTGCTGGACTGGAATCCGCTCAGCTTTGCGGCTGGATGTTGGAAGCCTGCTTGCCCTTGGGGCCCTGGCTGACTTCGAACGACACCTTCTGGCCTTCCTTGAGCGTCTTGAAACCGCTGGTCTGGATGGCGGAGAAGTGCGCGAATACATCCTCGCCGCCGTCATCGGGGGTGATGAACCCGAAGCCCTTGGCGTCGCTGAACCACTTGACAGTACCTGTTGCCATTGAAACTCCCTCCTTGGCGTGACACGAAACATAACCGCTACGGCGGCTGACAGGACGGCGGATTTTTGTTGCCGTCGGTCTGAGTTCAAGCGCGCTACCCGGTGATGCCCCTGCGGTAATGCCAAACCTGCACGGTTCTTGAAGCCAAACTGACTGCATTTTTACTCCCGCCCCCGGCTTTTTACAAGAGTCAAGCGTGAAATATCAAGGGCTTTGCGCCGACTGTGGTTTCCTGCCGACGCGCACGGGGACGATGCGGTAGCATGCCCGCCATGCGCGTGACCTGGGACATCTTCTGCAATGTCGTCGACAACTACGGCGACATCGGCGTGGCCTGGCGCCTGGCGCGCGGCCTCGCCGCCGCGCCGGACCGCAGGGTGCGGCTGTGGGTCGACGATCTGGGCGTGTTCCGGCGCCTGTGGCCGGCGATCGACGCGGGCCTGGACGCGCAGACGTGCGAGGGCGTGGCGGTGCACGCCTGGCGCACGCCCTTTGCCGCGGCCGAGCCGGCGCAGGTCGTCGTCGAGGCTTTCGGCTGCGCGCTGCCCGACAGCTATCTCGCCGCGATGGCGCAATTGTCGCCGCCGCCGGTGTGGATCAACCTCGAATACCTCAGCGCGGAAGCTTGGGTCGCCGGCCACCACGGCCTGCCGTCGCCGCACCCGCGGCTGCCCCTGACCAAGCATTTCTTCTTTCCCGGCTACACGCCGGGCACCGGCGGCCTCTTGATCGAGCGCGAACTGCCGGCCCGGCGCGACGCGTTCCAGGCCGCGGAGATTGACGGCTATTGGCGCGCCTTGGGTCTTGGCATGCCGGCGCCGGACGAATTGCGCGTTTCCCTGTTCGCCTACGAAAATACCGCGCTGCCCGCGCTTTTCGACGCCTGGGCGGCGGAGCCGCGGCGGATCACCTGCCTGGTGCCGGAAGGGCGGGCGATTCCCCAGCTGGCGGCCTGGCTGGGAGTGCCCGCGCTGAGGGCGGGCGACACGGCGCAGCGCGACGCACTGCGCATCCGGGTGCTGCCGTTCACTGACCAGGACGCCTACGACCGCCTGCTGTGGGCGTGCGACCTCAATTTCGTGCGTGGCGAGGATTCCTGCGTGCGGGCACAGGCGGCGGCGCGCCCCCTGGTGTGGCAGGCCTATCCCCAGGCCGGGCGCGCGCACTGGGACAAACTGGAGGCCTTGCTCGGGCGGTACGTCGGCGGGCTGGACGCGGCCGCCGCCGACGCCGTCAGGGGCCTGTGGCGAGGCTGGAACGGCGTGGCCGGCGCGCCGCCGATCGCCTCGGCGTGGGCGGCGTGGCGGGAACACGAAGCCGCGCTTCTGCCGCACGCGCGCGCCTGGGCCGGGCGCCTGCAGGCGCTCGGCAACCTGGCCGATGCGCTGGCGGAGTTTGCGGAAAGCAAGTTAAAATAGCGGGTTTTCTCAATCCCTAGCTCATTTTTTCCAGGATACATCCATGAAAATTGCCCAGGAACTCCGCGCCGGCAACGTCGTGATGGTCGGCAAAGACCCGATGGTGGTGCAGAAGGCCGAATTCTCGAAATCCGGCCGCAACGCTTCCGTCGTCAAGATGAAAATGAAGAACCTGCTCACCGGGGCAGGCATGGAGTCGGTCTATCGTGCCGACGACAAGTTCGACACCGTCGTGCTCGACCGCAAGGAATGCACCTATTCCTACTTCGCGGACCCGCTGTACGTGTTCATGGACAGCGAGTACAACCAGTACGAAGTCGAGGGCGACAACCTCGGCGATGCGCTCAACTATCTCGAAGACGGCATGCCGGTCGAAGTCGTGTTCTACGATGGCAAGGCGATCTCGGTCGAGATGCCCACCACCGTGGTGCGCGAAGTCGAGTATACCGAGCCTGCCGTGCGCGGCGACACGTCCGGCAAGGTGCTGAAACCCGCGCGCATCAAGCCCACCGGCTTTGAAGTGCAGGTGCCGGCCTTCGTCGAGATCGGCGACATGATCGAGATCGACACCCGCACGAACGAATTCAAGCGCCGCGCAAACTGATTCCGACTCGAGTTAGAGCCGATACTTTGTCGACTTCGCCTCGCCGTGCTTCAGCACTGTCTTCGGCTCGTCTTCGCGTCTCGGCCCTAATCGAATCGGAATAGCACTCGTTTGATCGAACAAAGGCAGCTGCGGCTGCCTTTTGTTTTTCAGCGGGCTGTGGCGCGGCGTTAAAATGGCGCCCTGATCCCCCGCCGTTTTGCCATGACCGAGCCGCGCTTCATCCACCTCCGCCTGCACAGCGAGTTTTCCATCACCGACGGGCTGGTGCGGCTGAACGACGCGGTCGAGCGTGCGCGTGCGACCGGCATGCCGGCGCTGGGCCTGACCGACCTGTCCAACACCTTCGGCTGGATCAAGTTCTACCGTGCGGCGCGCGGCGCGGGCGTGAAGCCCCTGTTCGGCTGCGACGTGTGGCTTTCCCAGGCCACCGACCGCAACCGCCCGTCGCGCCTGTTGCTGCTGGTCCAGCACCGCGAGGGCTACCGCCGCCTGTGCGAACTGCTCTCCCGCGCCTACCAGGAGAACATGTATCGCGGTCGCGCGGAGATCGACCCGGCCTGGTTCGCCGAAGGCACCGAGGGCCTCATCGCGCTGTCCGGCGGCGACGCCGGCAATGTCGCGCAGGCGCTGCTCGACGACAAACCCGACGCCGCACGCGCCGCCGCCGAGACCTGGGCCGGCCTGTTCCCCGGGCGCTATTACCTGGAACTGCAGCGTTACGGCCAGCCGCACGCCGAACGCCTGATCGACGGCCTGCTCGACATCGGCGCGGCCCTGGGCCTGCCCGCCGTCGCGACCCACCCGATCCAGTTTCTTGCGGCAGACGACTTCAAGGCGCACGAGGCGCGCGTGTGCATCGCCGAAGGCATGATGCTGGGCGACCCGCGCCGCCCGCGGGTCTTCACCGCCGAGCAGTATTTCAAATCGCCAGACGAGATGGCCGAGTTGTTCGCCGACCTGCCCGAGGCGCTTGCGAACAGCGTCGAGATCGCCAAGCGCTGCAACCTCACGCTGGAACTCGGGAAGAGCCGCCTGCCGGATTTCCCGACGCCGGACGGCATGAGCCTGGACGACTATATCCGGCAGCGTTCCTACGAGGGGCTGCACGCGCGCATGGCGCGCCTCTATCCGGACGCGGCCGAGCGCGCGGCGAAGCTGCCCGAATACACCGCGCGGCTCGAGTTCGAGCTCGGCACGATCATCCAGATGGGTTTTCCGGGCTATTTCCTGATCGTCTCGGACTTCATCAACTGGGCCAAGCACAACGGCGTGCCGGTGGGGCCGGGGCGCGGCTCGGGCGCGGGCTCGCTGGTCGCCTACTGCCTGTCGATCACCGACCTCGATCCGCTGCGCTACGACCTGCTGTTCGAACGCTTCCTCAACCCCGAGCGGGTGTCGATGCCCGACTTCGACATCGACTTCTGCCAGGACGGTCGCGACCGCGTGATCCAGTACGTGAAGGACAAGTACGGCCACGCGGCGGTATCGCAGATCGCCACCTTCGGCACGCTGGGCTCCAAGTCGGTCATCCGCGACGTCGGCCGCGTGCTCGACATGCCTTACAACTATTGCGACAAGCTCTCCAAGCTGGTGCCGATCGAAGGCGTGAAGCCGGTGTCGCTCGCGAAGGCGCTGGAGATGGAGCCGCAGCTGAAGGAGCGCTACGAGCAGGAAGAGGAAGTGCAGGAGCTCTTTGGCCTGGCGGAAAAGCTCGAGGAACTCACGCGCAATGTCGGCATGCACGCCGGGGGCGTGCTGATCGCGCCGGGGAAACTCACCGACTTCTGTCCGCTCTACCGCGCCGAAGGCTCGGACGCGGTGGTGTCGCAATTCGACAAGGACGACGTCGAGGCGATCGGCCTGGTCAAGTTCGACTTCCTCGGCCTGCGCACGCTCACCATCCTTGCCGAGGCGGTGCGCTTCGTGCAGCGCCGCCCGGGCATGGAGAATTTCCGCCTGGAAGACCTGCCGCTCGACGATCCCGCCGTCTACAAGCTCTTCGCCGACGGCAACACCACCGCGGTGTTCCAGTCGGAATCGCGCTCGGCCAAGGATCTGGAGAAAAAGCTCAAGGGTGACTGCTTCGAGGACATCATCGCCCTGATGGCGCTCAACCGCCCGGGCCCGCTCGGCTCGGGCATGGTGGATGACTTCATCGCGCGCAAGCAGGGCAAGCAGAAGCCGGAGTATTTCCACCCCGATCTCGAGCCGGTGCTGAAGTCGACCTACGGCATCATCGTCTACCAGGAACAGGTGATGCTGGTCGCGCAGATCCTCGCGGGCTACAGCCTCGGTGCCGCCGACCTGCTGCGCCGCGCCATGGGCAAGAAGAAGCCCGAGGAGATGGCCAAGCAGCGCGAGATCTTCCTGGCCGGCGCGGCCAGGCGCGGGGCGGACACCAAGGTTGCCGAGCGCCTGTTCGACCTGATGGAGAAATTCGCCGAGTACGGCTTCAACAAGTCGCACTCCGCGGCCTACGCCCTGGTGGCGTATCAAACGGCGTGGCTGAAGGCGCATTACCCGGCCGAATTCATGGCGGCGACGATGTCCTCGGAAATGTCCGATACCGACAAGGTGCGCGTCTTCTACGAGGATTGCCGCGCCAATGGCCTCGTCATGCTCGGCCCGGACATCAACCTTTCCGGCTACCGTTTCGAACCGGTGAGCCCGACCGAGATCCGCTACGGCCTCGGCGCGATCAAGGGCAGCGGCGAGGCGGCCATTGGCGCGATCGTCGCCGAGCGCGAGGCGAACGGCCCCTACCAGGGCCTGTTCGACCTCGCCCGCCGCGTCGACAAGCGCTATCTCAACCGTCGCGTGCTCGAGGCGCTGGTCAAGGCCGGCGCCTTCGACAGCTTGAACGACCACCGTGCAAGCCTGATGGCATCGATCGGCCCCGCGCTGGAAGCGGCCGACCGCAAGGCCAAGAGCGGCGGCCAGGTGGGGCTGTTCGGCGAAGCGCTCGACGGCGGCGGCGAGGATCTGGTCGCCGCGCCGCGCTGGTCCGAGCAGGAAAGACTCGCCCAGGAAAAATCCGCGCTCGGTTATTTTTTCAGCGGCCACCCCTTCACCGTCTACAGCCAGGAAGTCGCCAGTTTCGCCAGGAAGCGGCTCGACAGCCTGGAGCCGTCACGCGAGCCGGTCTTGCTCGCCGGCATCGTCGTGTCGCTGCGCACGCAGATGACGCGGCGCGGCAAGATGCTGATCCTGCTGCTCGACGACGCGACCGCGCAGGTCGAGGTCGTGATCTTCAACGAGCTTTTCGAACAGAACCGCCACCTGCTGAAAGAGGACGCGCTGCTGGTGATCGAGGGCAAGGTCAACCGCGACGATTATTCGGGCGGCGTGCGGGTGACCGGCGAGCGCATCCATGACCTGGCGGGCGCGCGTACCCGCTTTGCCCAGGCACTGCGGCTCGCCTGCAACGGCCAGTCGAGCGGCCGCAAGCTCAGGGAACTGCTCGCGCCTTACCGGGCCGAGCAAGACGGTTGCCCGGTCTGGGTCGATTACCACAACCCCCGGGCCCGCTGCCGGGTGCGTCTGGGCGACGACTGGCGTGTGCGGCTGGACGACCGCCTGATCGAGTCCCTGGGCGACTGGCTCGATCCCGCCGCGGTACAGGTTGTTTATTGAGCGAATTCAGACGGATACGACAGGGCCGGGCAGGGCGGTGCAAAAAGTGTTTGACAAGCGTTTTCTAATATTAGAAAATTCTAATAACACTGATGCACCGCAAGGGTGTTTTGGTGTTGTCTCCTCCAATCCTCCTCCTTTGGTGGATATTTGCCCGGTTCCCCCGAACCGGGCATTTTTTTGGCTTGTCGCCGTCCGGCCTAATCCCGCCGCTTCTCGAAGCCCTGGAACGTTCCTCCGGCCTCGCTGACCTCGACCCGTTCCACCCGCGCCATGGGCGGTCCCTTGTGCGCCCAGGCGATCAGCGCGTCGACCGCCTCGGCCGGCCCCTGCACCACGGCCTCGACTTTCCCGTCGGCCGTGTTGCGTACCCAGCCCGTCACGCCCAGCCGCGCGGCCTCCTGCCGCATCGATTCGCGAAACCAGACGCCCTGCACGCGGCCGTGGATGCGCAGGTGACGCGTCTTCATCGGATCACTTCACTTTCATGCCCGGCGCGGCGCCGGCGTCGGGCGACAGGAGGAAGAGGCCGGGGGCATCCCCGGAGGCGGCGAGCACCATGCCTTCGCTCATGCCGAACTTCATCTTGCGCGGCGCAAGGTTGGCGACCATCACCGTGAGGCGGCCGACCAGCGCTTCCGGCGCGTACGCCGACTTGATGCCGGCAAACACCTGGCGCGTGCCGAGCGGGCCGAGATCGAGTGTGAGGCGCAACAGCTTGTCCGCGCCTTCGACGTGGGCGGCCTCTGCGATGCGCGCGATGCGCAGGTCGACCTTGGCGAAGTCGTCGATGCCGATGGTTTCGGCGACGGGCGCCGCGGCCTGCACGGCGTGTGCCTGGGCTTCGGCGTGGCGTACCGGTGCGGGCGCCGGCGCCGGCTCGAGATTCTGCCGGTTGGCGTCGATCAGGGCGTCGATGGCTTTCAGGTCGATACGGGTCATGAGGTGGGTGTAGGGGTTGATTTTCTGGCGGAGGAACAGCGCCTGCGCATCCTTCCAGGCAAGCGGCTCGATGGCGAGGAAGGTCTCGACCTCGGCCGCGAGTCGCGGCAGCACGGGCTTGAGATAGAGCGTCAGCAGGCGGAACAGGTTGAGCGCGACCGTGCACACTTCGTGCAGGCGATAGACGGCCTCGGGCTTCTTGGCCAGTTCCCAGGGTTTTTCGTCCGCGACGTACTGGTTGGCGCGGTCGGCGAGCGCCATGATCTCGCGCAGGGCACGGGCGGTGTCGCGCGCTTCGTAGTGGGCGGCGATGGTTTCCGCCGCCGCCTGGAAATCACCGATCAGTTCGAGGTTGGCGACGCCTTCGGCAAGCCTGCCGCCGAACTGCTTGTGGATGAAGCCGGCGGTGCGGCTGGCGATGTTGATGAACTTGCCGACCAGGTCTGCGTTGACCCGCGCGACGAAGTCCTCCAGGTTGAGGTCGATGTCCTCCATGCTGCCGTTGAGCTTGGCCGCATAGTAGTAGCGCAGCCACTCGGGATTCATGCCCTGCTCGAGGTAGCTTGCGGCAGTGATGAAGGTGCCGCGCGACTTCGACATCTTCTGGCCGTTTACCGTGAGGAAGCCGTGCGCGTAGATCTTCGTCGGCAGGCGGTAACCGGAAAATTTGAGCATCGCCGGCCAGAACAGGGCGTGGAAATAGAGGATGTCCTTGCCGATGAAGTGCACCAGTTCGGCCTTGGATTCCGCGCCCCACCAGGCGTCGAAGTCGAGTCCGTGGTCTTGCGCGTATTTGGCGAAGCTCGCCATGTAGCCCACCGGCGCGTCGAGCCACACATAGAAATACTTGCCCGGCGCGCCGGGGATTTCGAAGCCGAAGTAGGGCGCGTCGCGGCTGATGTCCCAGTTCGACAGGCCCTGCGCAAACCATTCCTGCATCTTGTTGGCGGCCTCGTCCTGCAGCGCGCCGGAGCGCGTCCACTCGCGCAGGAAGGCCTCGCAGTCGCCGAGCTTGAAGAAATGGTGCTCGGAGTCCTTGTGCACCGGGGTGGCGCCCGACACGGCGGAGACCGGATTCTTCAGGTCGGTCGGGCTGTAGGTTGCGCCGCACACCTCGCAGTTGTCGCCGTACTGGTCCGGCGCGCCGCACTTCGGGCATTCGCCCTTGATGAAGCGGTCGGGCAGGAACAGGTTCTTCACCGGGTCGTACAGCTGCGCGATCGTCTTCACCTCGATCAGGCCCGCGTCCTTCAGCGCGAGGTAGATCTTCGACGCGAGCTGCCGGTTCTCCTCCGAATGCGTCGAATAGTAGTGATCGAAGCCGATGTGAAAACCGGCGAAGTCGCGCGTGTGCTCGCCCCATACGCGCTGGATCAGCGCCTCCGGCGTGATGCCTTCCTTCTCGGCACGCAGCATGATCGCGGTGCCGTGGGTGTCGTCGGCGCACAGGTAGCGGCAGTCGTGGCCGCGCATCTTCTGGAAGCGCACCCAGATGTCGGTCTGGATGTATTCG
>DYFW01000195.1 GCA_020725005.1 Thiobacillus denitrificans | reverse complement strand
CACGGGAAACAAGATACAAGGTCGGGAATACTTTCCCGACGTGCCCGCACACCACTGCTGTAGGCGGGAATACTTTCCCGACGTGCCCGCACACCTCCGCCAGTGGCGGCGGGAAGGTGTTCCCGCCCTACAGCGTCCTCTCCGGTCCGAGCAATGGAGCCTACGGCTGAAAATTGCTTGGGGCCACGTCAGGTGTTATGGAAGTTTCAATAATATGATCAAATGCATAGATTATTATATTCATGCATTGCTTCAATATCCTATCCTTCAGGTCTACGACGCCTGGAGGGGAGGTTGCCCTCCCAGTCGCAGCCGCTGTGCGAGCAGCGGTAACGCCGGACCCTGACGAACAGGCTCAACAGATGGTCGATGAAGCGACGCCGCACGCGGGCGAGACCGTGTTCTCCGCAGCGCGGACAACAGGGGGGGGTGGGATCGCTTGGGGGATAAATGCGCAAGGGCGGCAACTCGCTTGTTCGAACCGAAGACAATGACTCGGAAACCGGCAACTCCTTCCGGAAGACTCATACATCAATCTACTTCAAAACAATTGCTTGCGCGATTTTTGCAATTCTGGCTATCAGAAATCGTGAGCCGGGTATCCCCGCAGGAACGATCGATTACGCCCGCCCTCGTTGCCGGCAGACACGCTGGCCGTCGTGGCGCGCGCAGGTTGGCACCCCAACCCACACGCGGGCCGGGGCCGGCTTTCTACGCCGCGATCAGTCCCAACGGTCTTGCCGGTCGTCGCGTACCTGTACCAGCCCGTCGACCACGCGCACCTGAAACGTGGCGAGCGCGGTGTAGGCCGGGGGCGCGGTGACGGCGCCGGTGCGCAGGTTGAATCGGGCGCCGTGGCGCGGACAGACGATTTCCTCGCCCTGCAGTTCGCCGCTCGCCAGTTCGCCGCCGTCATGCGTGCAGCTGTCTTCGACCGCGCAAAAATCCCCGCCCAGGTTGAAGACCACCACCACCACGCCGTCGACGTCCACCACGCGGCGGCTGCCCGGCGGCAGTTCGTCGATGCGTGCGACCGTGACCCAGTCACTCATGCCAGTCCGAGCTGCAGGCGCGCAGCCTCGCTCATGCGGGAAGGATCCCACGGCGGATCCCAGACGATCTCGACATGGGCGCTGGTCACCCCCACGATTTCCGCCACGGCCTGCTCGACCTGCGCGGGAAAGCGCTGTGCGACGGGGCAGCCCGGCGCGGTAAGGGTCATGCGGATATCGACACGACCGGCCTCCTCGTCGACGGCGAGATCGTAGATGAGTCCGAGGTCGTAGATGTTGACCGGCAGTTCGGGATCGTGGATCGTGCGGAGCGCAGCGATGACCCGGCGCTCCAGGCCCTGTTCGTGGCGCCGCCCGGCAGCGAGGCGAACCAGGTCGATCATGGCGACGGCTCCGGCAGTGAAGGCTGGGGACAGAAGGGCGCTGGGCCTTCGGTACACACCGTTCCGGGTTTCTGCTCGATCGCGGCGTTCAGCGTATGCCAGGGCAGGGTGGCGCATTTCACCCGCATCGGAAACGCATGCACGCCTTCCAGTACGCGCAGTTTCCCCACCCCCTCCGCCGGACCCTGCTCGGCGAGCATGCGATGCACCCGCTGGAACAGCGTCTTGACCTCATCCAGCGGCTTGCCTTGCACCGCCTCGGCCATCAGCGAGGCCGAGGCCATGCAGATGGCGCATCCCGCGCCCTCGAAGCCGATGTCCGCGATAGCCTGGTCCGCCACTTTGAGATGGACGTGGATTTCGTCGTTGCAAAGCGGATTGAAGCCATGCGCATGGTGCGTGCTGCCGCGCGGGTTCTTGGGGTAGTGCCGCGGATGGCGGTTGTGTTCGAGGATGACCTCTTCGTAGAGGGCGCGCAGGTCGTCGTTCATGCCATGCGCTCCCGGTTCGGCACCGGCATCGCGGCAGCCAGATGCGGTTCCAGCCAGCCTGCCAGGCCGGTGCCTTCCAGCATGGACAGTGCCTCTCCGGCGAAGCCGCGCAGCAGGAGCGCGCGCGCGGCATCGTCATCGATGCCGCGGCTGCGCAGATAGAACACCTGGGCCTCGTCGAGCTGGCCCACGGTCGCGCCATGGCCGCACTTGACGTCGTCGGCGTGGATCACGAGTTGCGGCTTGACGTCGATTTCGGCGTGCGGCGACAGCAGCAGGTTGCGGCTCGATTGTGCGGCGTCGGCCTTGATCGCGCCGGGCTGCACCACCACCCGCGCATCGTAGATGCCGCGGCCGCGGCCGGCGGCGATGCCGCGCCAGGTCTGGCGGCTGGTCGTGGACGGCGCGGCGTGTTCCACCTGCAGGTGCTGATCGATGTGGCGCCGGGCGTCGGCGATGAAGAGGCCGTCGAGCCGGCATTCGGCACCGCGCGCCACCAGGCTGGCGCGGATGTCGTGGCGCGTCAGGCGCCCGCCGAGATTGAGCGACAAGGCCTGGTAGCGGCTGTCGCGCGCCTGTCGCACCAGGGTCAGGCTGGTGTGGACGGCGTCCGCGCTGTCTTCGTCGAGCCTGAGGTGGGTGAGCCGTGCGCCTTCGCCCAGCAGGATCTCGGTCACGCTGTTGTGCCAGTAGGGGATTCCCGGGGTGCCCCGGTCGTGTTCCACCAGCACGGCCTCGGCCCCTGCTTCCAGCACGATGAGATGCCGCAGGTGCAGCATGGCGTCGGCCTCGCCGGCATGGTGCAGCACGAACAGCGGCGCCGCTTTCCATCCGGCGGGCACGTGCAGCAGCAGCCCGTCCTGCCACAGGGCGCTGTTGATGTCGGCGAGCGCGGCGCCCCCCGGAAGGGTGTCGGCCAGCAGGCCGAGGCAGCGCACCACCAGGGGCGTGTCCGCATGATCGGCCAGACTGTGCGCGTGGATCGCTTTCGCGTCGGCATCCCTCAAGCGCCCGTTGCCGAACTTCATCACGATGCCGGGGTGATCCTCGCTCGCCCAGTCCTCGGCCGGGTGTTGCGGCGCGTGCAGTTCGGCCTTTGCCAGAAGGTCGAGCGCGGTGTATTTCCAGTCTTCGTCGCGCGTCGTCGGCAGCCCGTTCGCGAGGAAGCGTTCCAGGGCCACTTCGCGGGACGCCCGCTGGCGGGGCGATCCCGTGGCGTGTTCGAGCGCCTGCCGGTAAAGGGTTGGGGTCATGGCCGCCCCGCCGTCCGTGGCGCCGGCTCGGCAGCCAGCCAGCCGTAGCCATGTTCTTCGAGTTCCTGCGCCAGGCGCGCGTCGCCCGAGCGCACGATGCGGCCGCCCGCCAGCACGTGCACCCGGTCGGGGACGATGTGGTTCAGCAGCCGCTGGTAATGCGTGACCAGGATGACCGCGCGCTCCGGATGTTTCAGGGCATTGACCCCGTGCGCCACGGTTTTCAGCGCGTCGATGTCGAGCCCGGAATCGGTTTCGTCGAGGATGGCGAG
>DYFW01000194.1 GCA_020725005.1 Thiobacillus denitrificans | reverse complement strand
GAGGTAGGCGCCGTCCTGGCCGGTGACGCCGGTGATGAGTGCTTTCTGGGTCATGATGGTGCCATCGGGTTTTGGGCGCGCCCGCCGCATCGGGATCGAAACGACAGGCCACTGCGCCAGCATTGTGCCTCAACGGTACCCAAATCGAAACGCCGGGCGCCGCCTCACCCGGGACGGCGCCATGCTATGCTCAGCACCGTTTGGGAGGACGGCGTGAAATATCTGTTACTGATCGTGGTCGGGTTCCTGGTTTGGGCGGTGATCCGCGCCTACCAGCGTTCGCTCGACAAGCCCCGGGCGCCGACACGGGATCAAACCGTGGAAGACATGGTGAAATGCGCGCACTGCGGCGTGAACCTGCCGCGCAGCGAGGCCATTTTTTCCGGCGGCGACTTCTACTGCACCCCGGAGCACCGGCAACTCGGCAAGCGATGAGCACCCCGGCGGCGCCTCTGCCCCGTCCCGACACCCCCGGCTATTTCGCGTCGCACTGGCGCAGCCTCGATTATTTCAACCTCTACCGCCTGACGCTGGCGCTCGCGCTCGTCTTCACCGGCGTGCTGTTCGAGTCGTCCGACATCTTCGGGCCGGGCGGGGGCACGCGGTTCCAGACCTATGCGTTTGTCTATCTGGTCATGACGGCCCTGTTCGTGCTGGGCATACGCGCGCGCTGGCCCGATTTCCAGGTCCAGCTGACGACCCACATCCTCGCCGACGTCATTTTCATCATACTGATGATGGGTACGAGTCCGCAGCTCGCGGGCGGGCTCGGACTGCTGCTGGTGATTTCCATCGCTTCCGGGGGCCTGGTCGGCAGCGGCCGGCTCAGCCTGCTGTACGCGGCGATCGCCTCGATCGCCCTGTTGCTGCAGAACACCTTCGCCCTGTTCGCCGGCCAGCGCAGCGTCGACAGCTTCTTCCTGACCGGGCTCTTGTGCGCCGGCTATTTCACCATCGGCTGGCTCGCCCATACCCTCACCCGGCGCGCGCTGCGTTCCGAAATGCTCGCCCGCCAGCAGGCGGAGGAGCTGGCGCTGCTCAATCGCATCCACGCCCTCGCCATCGAAAACTCGCCCGACGGCCTGCTGGCGGTGCGCGGCGACGGCGTGGTGCGCCATGCCAGCCCCCGCGCGCTGGCGCTGCTCGGCGCGTCCCTGCGGGTAAAACCCGGCCTCACCCGGCTGGAGGCGCTGGCGCCCGATCTGGCGCGCCTGGTGCCGCAGGTCCAGCCGGGCACCAGCGTCGAGCTCGATACGCCGGCGGCGCGCCTGCGGGTGCGCTGCATTCCGCTCCCCGGCCCGGACAACAGCCGTGTGCTGGTGCTGGAAGACCAGCGCCAGGCCGAGCAGGCCGCGCAGCGCCTGAAACTCGCGGCGCTGGGCCGGCTCACCGCCAATATCGCGCACGAGATCCGCAATCCGCTGTCGGCGATCAGCCACGCCGCCCAGTTGCTGTGCGAGGAAACCCGTGAACCCGCACAGCAAAAGCTGGCCCGCATCATCGAGGGCAACGCACAGCGGCTCGACCGGCTGGTCGAGGAGGTTCTCACGCTCAACCGGCGCGACCGCCTGAACCCGGTCGATCTCGACCGGGCCGCCCTGGCGGCACTGATCGACGAGTTGCGCCACACTGAAGAAATTCCGCCGGATGCCGTCATAGTCGACATGCCCGACACGCTGCATTTCCGTTTCGACCCCGATCACCTGCGCCAGATCCTGTGGAACCTGCTGCGCAACGCCTGGCGCTACTGCAGCCGGCAGCCAGGCTCGATCCGCTTCCACGCACGGATGATGGCGGACGGCGCCCAGCTCGACATCGTCGACGACGGCCCGGGCATTGCGCCTGAACAACTGGGCCGGCTGTTCGAGCCGTTTGCCACGACCGAGGCGCAGGGCACCGGCCTCGGCCTTTTCCTCGCGCGCGAACTCGCCGAATCGAATCACGCCCGCCTCGTTCACGTGCCCGCCCCGCAGGGGGCGACTTTCCGCCTCGACATCCACGGCGGCGCACGCGCATGACCGCCTCACCACGCATCCTGCTGGTCGACGACGAACCCGACCTGCTCGACCTGATGGAACTGACACTGGTCAAGATGGGGCTCGAAACCGACCGCGCCACCACCGTCGCTGGCGCGCTCGACAAGCTCGCCGTGGGACGCTATGACCTTTGCCTGACAGACATGCGTCTCGGCGATGGTGAGGGCCTGCAGGTCATCGAGGCCGCCAGCGCGCTCGTCGCGCCGGTGCCGGTCGCCGTCATCACCGCCTACGGCAACGCCGGCAACGCGGTGGCTGCGCTCAAGGCCGGCGCTTTCGACTACCTGGCCAAGCCGGTCGCGCTCGACCAGTTGCGCGCATTGGTGAAGTCCGCGTTGAAGATTCCCGCAACCGCGTCTGCCGACATCCCCGCCCGGGAACTGATCGGCCGTTCCGCCGCCATGCAGGACGTGCGTGCGCGCATCGCCAAGCTCGCGCGCACCCAGGCGCCGGTGCACATTTCGGGCGAGTCGGGCAGCGGCAAGGAACTGGCCGCCCGCCTGATCCACCGCCTCGGCAGTCGCGCCGACAAGCCCTTCGTCGCGGTCAACTGCGGCGCGATTCCCGAAACGCTGATGGAAAGCGAGTTCTTCGGCTACAAGAAGGGCGCCTTCACCGGGGCGGACGCCGACCGCAACGGCTTTTTCCAGGCCGCCGACGGCGGCACGCTCTTCCTCGACGAAGTCGCCGACCTGCCGCTGTCGATGCAGGTGAAGCTGTTGCGCGTGCTGCAGGAAAAGAAGGTACGCAAGGTCGGCGCCACCGCCGAGGAGCCGGTCGACGTGCGCATCGTCAGCGCGACCCACCAGCGCCTTGCCGAACTGGTTCAGGCCGGCCGCTTCCGCCAGGATCTCTACTACCGGCTCAACGTCATCGAATTGTCCATGCCTAGCCTGCGCGACCGCGTCGGCGACATCCCCGAACTCGCGCGCGCCCTGCTCGACAAGCTCGGCGGGCAGGATGTGGTGATCGATCGCGATGCCGAGCAGGCGCTGTGTGCCTACCCCTTTCCCGGCAACGTGCGCGAACTGGAAAACACGCTCGAGCGCGCGCTGGCGCTCTGCGAGGCGCAGCGCATCACCGCCGCCGATCTCAATCTCGCGCCCACCCAGCGCCCCGCCGACGCGGCTGCCGGCAGCAAGTATCCCTTGCAGGACTATCTCGACCAGGTCGAGCGCGCCGCCATCGTCGAGGCACTGGAGCAGACCCGCCACAACAAGACCGCCGCCGCGCGCCTCCTGGGGGTCACCTTCCGCAGCCTGCGCTACCGGCTGGAGCGGCTGGGCATCGAATAGCCCGGATCGATCGCGTCGACCGCCAAGGCAAGCCTGGAATCGAAACCCTTCCTGCAGGAATGGGAATGCACGTCCGGCTTGTGGACGCCGGATGAATGCGTTTATATTCGGGCATGCTGCCGA
>DYFW01000193.1 GCA_020725005.1 Thiobacillus denitrificans | reverse complement strand
CGTGGACAGGACATGGCGGCATTCTGGTCGGCCGGCCCGGCGGCCGTCAACCCGGAGTTTCTGTCGGGAACGATACAAAGCGGATAAACCCACGATACAGACGCGAAGCAGGATGTCCAACGGGCCGCCCGGCCTGTGTTCCCTTCACTTGAGAGAAAGGTCTTCATCATGTCTTCGATTGCCCGATCCCTGCTGTTTTCCATGTTGATCTCGTCCGGCGCGTTGCTGGCGTCGCCCGCCCAGGCCTTCCAGCCAGCGCGCGAGCACGCGCCGCCGCCGGAAATTCCGTCCGCCCTGCTGTCGGGGCGGGATACGGCGGATTTCCTGCGCCGCCTGGAGTTGAGCCCGGCTCAGGAGGCGCTCTGGGAGCGCGCCGAAATGGCGCGTTCCGGCAAGTTCGCGACCGCCGGCTACCGTGCCGGCAAGGAGCGGGAACGGGCCATCGCGATGATCGCCGACGGCAACCTGCCGATCGGCGAGGCCATGCGTCGGATCGCCCAGGCGCGTCTGGATGACATGCGCGATCTGATCGAGATCGACAATCTGTGGCTGGCATTCCTGGACAGCCTCGATCCGCGTCAGAGCGATCTGTTGCGGGGGTATCTGATCGACCGCATGGAAATGGCGGAGAATGCGCGCCGGGCGCCACCTTCCGGGGGCCGCCCGGATGTCCGTGCCGGTATGCCGGCCTGTGGTGGTGAAGGCCGGCCGCGTCCGCTGCCGCGATGAATGGAGAGACTCGATGACGGAAACCGTCAGCGCGCTGATTGTCGACGACGATCCCGAAATCCGCGAATTGCTGCGCGATTACCTTGCAGGCTTCGGCATCGTCGCCGAGTGCGTCGGCGATGGCGCGGCCATGCGCCGGGCCATGTCGGCGGCGCGCCATGACGTCGTCATCCTGGATCTGATGCTGCCCGGCGAGGATGGCCTGGCATTGTGCCGCGCCATCCGCGCCGATTCCGATATTCCCGTGATCATGCTGACCGCGCGCGGCGAGCCCTCGGACCGCGTGGTCGGTCTGGAACTCGGTGCCGACGATTACGTGGTCAAGCCGTTCGAACCGCGCGAGCTGGTGGCGCGCATCCATAGCCTGCTCCGGCGCGCGCGCGCGCGCGCCGCGCGGCTCCGGCTCGGGCGAGTCCGACGAGATGGTTTTCGATGGTTGGCGCCTCAACCGCGTCACCCGCCAGATCATCGGCTCGGATGCCGTGGTGGTGCCGCTTTCTAACGCCGAGTTCCGTCTGCTCTGGACCTTCATCGAGCGCCCAGGCAAGGTGCTGAGCCGGGATTTCCTGCTTGACGCCGCGCGCGGCAAGGCCGCCGAAGCCTTCGACCGCAGCATCGATCTGCTGGTCTCGCGACTACGCCAGAAACTCGGCGACGACCCCCGATCGCCGCGATTGCTGAAAACCGTGCGCGGCGAAGGCTATCTGTTCGACGCCAGGCCACCGCGATGAAATTCCGCTTCCCTGACACCGTTTTCGCTCGATTGTTCGGCGTCACCCTGGCCGCCGTCATGGTCAGCCACCTGGTGACGGCCGCGTTGTTGCTGGTATTCGCCGATCGTCCGCTACCGCCACCACCACCGCCGTCCGGGCTGTCGCCACCGGAATGGCGGCAAGCCATGCCACCACCCGGCGCTCCGGGTGGCGGGCCGCGTCGCGGGTTGCCGCCGATGTTCTGGTTGGGTATGGCCGTGCAATTCGTCGCCGTCGTCGGCGCGGCCTGGGCCGGTGCCCGTCTGATGGCGCGGCCGCTTCAGGATCTGGCCGGCGCTGCGTCCCGACTTGGCGAAAACCTCAACGCCCCGCCGATCGTCGAGACCGGCCCGATCGAGGCACGCGAAGCGGCGCGCGGATTCAACCGGATGCAGGAGCGGATCCGCCTCCAAATCGATGAACGGGGGCGCTTCCTGGCCGCGGTTTCGCACGATCTGCGCACGCCGCTGACGCGGATCAAGCTGCGTATCGAGCGGGTCGCCGACGAGGCGGCGCGGGACAGGCTACGCGCTGATGTGGCGGAAATGACGGCGATGCTCGACGCCACGCTGGAATACCTGCGCGGCAACAGCCGGCGGGAAGCTTGGCAATGGCTGGACGCGCAGGCACTGGTCGAGGCCCTGATCGAGGATGCGCGCGAGAACGGTGATATCGCCACCGTAGCCGGCCGGGTCGGCCCGATCCTGGCGCAACCTGGCGCGCTGCGCCGCTGCCTGGGCAATTTGATCGACAACGCGGTCCGCTATGGGGGCCGGGCTGACATCGTGCTGTCCGAAACCGCGGATTCCCTGGTCATCGAAATCCACGATGCCGGGCCCGGCATTCCTGAAAACCGCATGGCTTCGGTTTTCGAGCCTTTTGTCCGTCTGGAGGCGTCGCGTAACCGGAATTCCGGCGGCGTCGGTCTCGGCCTGACGATCGCGCGCGAGATCGCCCGCGATCACGGCGGAGATCTCAGCTTGCGCAACGGCCGCGATGGTGGCCTGGTGGCCAGGCTGACGTTGTCGCGCGATGGCGCGCGCGGCTGAGAACGCGCTCCGACCGCATTGTGTCGGCGTCGACACAATGCCGATATACCGCCGATACACATGCTCCCTAGATTGACTGCACCCGGTCGTGTGGCCGGGCTTGTCAATCAGCGCAAAGGAGTCGGTGATGAGCACTTCGATCGGCGGTATCGGTGGTTATTCCCAGATGATGGCGATGCAGGGCATGCGTGGCGGCATGCGGCCACCGCCGGATGCCGAGAAAATGGCGGAAGACCTGTTCGCCAAACTGGACGCCAAGGGCCAGGGTTACATCGAGAAGAGCGACTTGGTGTCGGCCATGTCGGCCACCGACGGCGGTGACGCCGAGGCCGAGGATATTTTCAACGCCTTGGATGGCGATGCCGACGGCAAGCTGACGCAAACCGAGCTGGCCGACGCGATCAAGAAACTCGAGGAGGAATTGCGTGGGCAGTTCGACCGCGGCCGCATGGGCGCGGGTGCGGGCGGCCCTGGCGGCATGGCCGGCATGCCGCCGCCACCTTCACCGGGGGACGACCAGGGATTCAGCAAGGAGGAACTGGAGGCGCAATTGAGCGAGATTGGTGAGACCGACAGTCGACGCGCCAATCTGATCGCCAACATCCTCGACAATTTCGAGCAGGCCGACAGCGACGGCGACGGCAAGGTCGGTCGCGCCGAAGCGATGGCTTTCGATCAGGAAAGCCGCTCGGCGGTCGCCACCTCGACCGATTCCGAAGCGACCGTTGCCTCGACCCGTGAAACCAGCGCCAGGGTGATGGCCCAACTCCAGCGGTTGATGGAGTCCTACGGACTGATTGACCACGGCGCGCGCGGTGGCGCGCTTTCCGAGGTCGCCTGAGTCGGAGCGGTTGGCGCCGGGTATTCGGCTGGTGGGGCCGGATGCCCGGGTGCCGGCCGCGCGCGCGGGTCGGCGCGGATTCCGCTCGCGACCGTCGCAAGCCGGTTCCGGGACAAGGTAAACTGCCGGGCCTCATCCGCAACCGCCGACGCCCTTGCTCCA
>DYFW01000012.1 GCA_020725005.1 Thiobacillus denitrificans | reverse complement strand
GTACTTGGCCGGCTTGTCGTCGCCCTCGGTGACCGAGAGCAGGGTGACGTTGAGATGCTGGCCAAGGTCGAAGCTCGCCGGGCACACGAGGTTGCCGACGTTCTCGATGAACAGGATATCGACGCCGTCGAGCGCCATGTGATGCAGTGCATCGTGCACCAGGTGCGCGTCGAGGTGGCACGCGGTGCCGGTAACGATCTGGTGCGCCGCAATCCCGAGCGCGCGAATGCGCAGGGCGTCGTTCTCGGTTTCCAGATCCCCCTCGATCACGGCACAGGTGAATTCGTCCTTCAGCGCGGCGAGCGTGGCCTCCAGGAGCGCGGTCTTGCCGGCGCCGGGCGACGACATCAGGTTGATCGCGAGGATGCCGCGACGGTCGAAATGCGCGCGGTTGTGCGCAGCCTGGTCGTCGTTCTTCTGCAGCAGGCCCTTGAGCACCGATACCGCGGTTGCGCCCTGGGCGACAGGCTTGAACGCGAGGTGCTGGTTGCCGGGGGTGAGGTTGCAGCCGCAGGTGTCACACATTTCGGTGAGGGGAGAGGCGGGCGGCGTGAGGGGGGTCGATGGTCAGCTCGACGCTTTCGAGCAGGAGTTCGTCGCCGGAGATCAACTGGGTGTGCCAGTCGCCGCAGGCGCCGCAGACGAGGCGGTTCATCGCGGCTTCGGTTACTTCGCCGCAGCTCCGGCAACGCACGGTGATCGGCGCGGCAACGAGGTCGAGCGTGGCGTGTTCCATGGCGTGCCCGGCGGCGGCGAGCGGGAAGGCGCTGGCCAAGAGTTCAGGCACGACGCCGGCGAGCGGGCCGATGCACACGCGGATGCGGGAAGCGGAAGACGCATGGTGCTGGCGGATCACGCCGTCCACCTGTTCGACCAGCGCCTGCGCCACGGCGAGTTCATGCACGGCTTTCCTCCAGGATCTGGTCGAGCAGATCCCACGAGGTGCGCGCGTCGGCTTCGCTCACCTTCTGGATCGCGTAGCCGACGTGGACCATGACGAAATCGCCGACTGCGGGCAGCGCGTCCTGCATCATGAACAGGCTGACGTCGCGCCACACGCCCTTGGCTTGGCAGCGCGCGGTGAAGCCATCGATGGCTTCGATCTGCATGGGGATGGCAAGGCACATGCGCGTCGATCCGGAACAAGTACGACTGTCAGTATAGGCCGATCGCCGGCGCGGTGTCTTTCCACTGCCTGTCATGAAATCGTGACGAAAAATGAAACTTGAGCGATTCGGTCGGTTGTTATCCGAATAGGCCATTGCTACATTGCAGACAATGAAAACGCTCGTGCTCGGCATCGGCAATACCCTGCTTACCGACGAGGGGGTGGGGGTACATGTCCTCCAGGCACTCGAACCCGAACTGGGCCGGCGCGAGGACGTGACCCTGCTCGACGGCGGCACGCTGTCGTTCACCCTGGCGGGACCGATCGAGGACGCCGACGCGCTGATCGTCGTCGACGCTGCCAATATCAAATCCCGCGCTGGCGAGTGGGCCCTGCTCGAGGGCGACGCCATGGACGCCTTCCTGATGAGTCATCGCAAGGCCTCGGTTCACGAGGTCGGCCTCACCGACCTGCGCGCGATTGCCCTGCTCACCGGACACTGGCCCGAGAAGCGCGCGCTGGTCGCGATCCGCCCGCAGGTCGTCGACTGGGGCGAACAGCTGACCCCCGCCGTCGCCGCCGCGATTCCCCCCGTCTGCGACGCCATCGTCGAGCAGATCCGTGCCTGGAACCATGTCGCTTGACGCCATTCCGGTTCATGTCGTGAATGCCGGCGAGGGCGGGCTCAGTGGCAACGCGCCGCCACTCCTGCGCGAACTCCTCACCGGCGTGCGACGCCTGCTCAGCGACGCCGAGCCGTCTTCGATCGACCTCACCGCCCTGCCGCTGACCCCGGCCGACCTCGACTGGCTGCGCGACACGCTGGGGCAGGGCGAGGTGCGCGTCACGCTCGACGCCAACGGCGAGTCGTCGCTCGACGAGACGGCGTGTCCGGGCGTGTGGTGGGTGACGCATCGCAATGAACAGGGCGCTGTGGTCGCGCAGTTCCTCGAGGTGGCTTTCGTGCCCGAGCTGGTGAGGGCGCAGGTCGAGGACATCAGAATCGGATCCGCCTATCTTGAGTCATTGATGAGCGAAAACCCAAGCGCACGGAGCACGGCTCCATACGACGAGGAGGCAGCATCATGCAGGGATCTCTGATCGATTCTCTGGCGCGGCAGGGCATCACCCGCCGCGCCTTCCTCAAGTACTGCGCCATGCTGGCGTCGATGATGGCGCTGCCGCCTTCGGCGGGGCGGGCGATGGCCGAGGCAATGGCAACAGCCCGACGGCCGTCGGTGATCTGGCTGCCGTTCCAGGAATGCACAGGCTGCACCGAATCGATCACGCGGTCACACTCGCCCAGCATCGAGGGCATGATCTTCGACCTGATCTCGCTCGACTACCAGGAAACCCTCATGGCGGCGGCCGGTCACCAGGCCGAGGAAGCGCTGCATGCGACGATGAAGTCCAACCATGGCAAATACCTGCTGATCGTCGACGGCTCGATCCCGCTGGGCATGAACGGCGCCTATTCCTGTATCGCCGGTCGCTCCAACGTGGACCTGCTCAAGGAGACAGCTTCCGGTGCGGCGGCCATCGTCGCCATGGGTTCGTGCGCCTCCTACGGCGGCATTCCCAAGGCCAACCCGAACCCGACCGGCGCGGTGTCGGTGTCCGACCTCGTCAAGGACAAGCCCATCGTCAACATTCCCGGCTGCCCGCCGATTCCGGTGGTGATGACCGGCGTGCTCGCGCATTACCTCACCTTCGGCGCGCTGCCCGAACTCGACGCCAAGGGCCGGCCCAAGGCCTTCTTCGGCGAGACCATCCACGACCGCTGCTACCGCCGGCCGTTCTATGACCAGGGCAAGTTCGCCAAGACCTTCGACGACGAAGGCGCACGCCGCGGCTGGTGCCTGTTCGAACTCGGTTGCAAGGGCCCGGTGACGTACAACGCCTGCGCCACGGTGAAGTGGAACGGCGGCACCTCGTGGCCGGTGGAATCGGGCCACGGCTGCCTCGGCTGCTCGGAACCCGACTTCTGGGACGGCGGCAGCTTCTACAAGGCGCTGTCGATGCCGGCCGACCCGCTAAAGTTGGGCGGCGCGGCCGCGGTGGCAGGGGCAGCCGCGGGCGTGGCGGTGAGCGTCGCCAACCGGGTCAAGAAAGGCGCGGCCAAGGCGTCCCACGAGAAGGCCACGCTCGCTGATCTGGAGAAATGAGCATGGATGCCCTGCAATTCCTCACCTGGGTACGCGGTCCCGGTCTCGATATCGCCGTCGGCATTTTCGTGCTCGGCGTGCTGTGGCGGCTGATCGAGATCTACACGCTGGGCCGCAAGCCCGACCTTGCCGAAGCGCGGCACGCCGCCGGCGCCTCCGGCTGGCACACGGTGTTCCGCCGTTCGCTGCCGCCGCCCGGCATGATGAAGCGCTCGCCGGTGAGCTACATCGGCGGCTACATTTTCCACGTGGGGCTGGCGATCATCGTGTTCCTGTTCGCACCGCACATCCTGCTCATCACCAACTTGACCGGCCTGTCGTGGCCCGGGTTGCCGTCGCAGTTCGTCGATCTGGTGACCGTGGTGACCATGGCGGCGATGATCGTCGTGCTGGTCGACCGCATCAACAAGCCGGCCAAGCGCTTTCTTTCCACCTTCGAGGACTGGTTTACCTGGGCGGTGACCTTCCTGCCGGTGCTGACGGGGTGGATGGCGGTGCAGCATCTGCTGCTGCCGTACACGCTGATGCTCGCGATCCACATCCTGACGGTCGAGATCCTGCTCATCGTGCTGCCGTTCACCAAGCTCTTCCACGCATTCACGCTGATCGGCTCGCGCTGGTACAACGGCCGCGTCAACGGCCAGCGCGGCGTGCCAGTTTAACCCGGATAATCCATTAGGGCGCGCGATGATGGCGAGGCGGTTTGCGAGCGAATCGGGGCATGGGCGACAAGCCCATAGCAAGGCCTATGGGTGCGAAGCCCAGGCCACGAGGCGCCGCAAAGCGTCCGCCAGGGCGAGCGTAGGCCCCCAAGGCCGCCAATGGATTATCCGGGTTTAAGCACCCGGATTCCATAAGGAGAAAACGGCATGAGCGCCTCACTCGAAAAAGGCATCCACGCGCTGAAGGAAGTCATCGACGCCCCGATCGCCAGCTATTTCAACAGCTGCGTGCATTGCGGCCTGTGCGCCGAAGCCTGCCTGTTCTACCTGGAAACGGGCGACCCCAAGTACACGCCGATCCACAAGCTCGAGCCCTTGCGCCGCGTCTACGAGCAGGAATACACGCTGCTCGGCCGCCTCAAGAAATGGACCGGTCTCTCCAAACCGGTCACCGACGACGAACTCGACCAGTGGCAGGAACTCGTCTACGACAGTTGCACCATGTGCGGCCGCTGCTCGCTGGTGTGCCCGGTCGGCAACGACATCGTCTACATGGTGCGCAAGCTGCGCGAAGGCATGGCCGTATCCGGCCACGTTCCCGACGGCATCAAGGGCGCGGCCAAGCGCACGGTCGAGATCGGCGGGCCGATGGGCCTGAAGTGGCCGGCGGTCGCCAACGTGATCAAGAAGGCGGAGGAGGCGACCGGCCTCACGATCCCGGTCGACCAGGCGGGCGCCGACTATCTGGTGCTGCTCTCCTCGATGGAGATCGTCAATTTCCCCGAGTACCTCGAGGCGCTGGCGAAGATCTTCAACAAGGCCGGGATCACGTTCACGCTCGCGTCCGACGCCTTCGAGGCGACCAACGCCGGCATCCAGATCGGCAACTCGGACCTCGCGCGCGTCATCGTCTCGCGCATCGTCGACGCCGCCGAACGCCTGAAGGTGAATAACGTGCTGTCGCCCGAATGTGGCCACGCCTACATGGCGGTGCGCTGGGAAGGCCCCAACCTGATCGGCCGGCCCTACAGCTTCAAGGTCGTGCATGTGCTGGAGCTGCTCGACGAGCTGCGCCAGAAGGGCGTGCTGAAGGTGAAGGACAAGTTCAAGGAAAAGCTGATCCTGCACGACCCCTGCCAGATCGTGCGCCGCGGCGGCGTGCTGAACGCCCCCGAGCCGCTGGTCCAGATGGTCGCGGAAAACTATATCCCGGTCGCCGACAAGCAGATGTGGAACTGGTGCTGCGGCGGCGGCGGCGGCGCGTCGGCGATCCACACCGAGGAGGCCGAGGCATTGCGCGCCAAGGCCTTCGGCATCAAGAAGCGACAGATCGAGGACGCCGGCGTCAAGACCATGGTGACCTTCTGCGCCAACTGCCGCATCGTGATGGAAGAGGCGATCGACCACTACGAAATGGACACCCAGCTGCTCGGCCTGACCGAGCTGCTGGCGGAACACCTGGAGGACTGAACCCATGACCACTGCACAACGCGTCGTCGTCGACCCCATCACCCGCATCGAGGGCCACCTGCGCATCGAGGCGGAGACCGACGCCGACGGCCGCATCACCCAGGCCTATTCGGCCGGCACCATGGTGCGCGGCATCGAAATCATTCTCAGAGGAAGAGATCCGCGCGACGCCTGGGCGTTCGCCCAGCGGATCTGCGGCGTCTGCACCCTGGTGCACGGCATCGCCTCGGTACGCTCGGTCGAGGATGCGCTGCACCGCGCGATCCCGAGCTATAGCCTGCCGCCCAACGCCGAGCTGATCCGCAACCTGATGATCGCCGCGCAGCACGTGCACGACCACGTCATGCACTTCTATCACCTGCACGCGCTCGACTGGGTCGACGTGGTGTCGGCGCTTAAAGCCGACCCCAAGGCGACATCCCAACTGGCGCAGGCGATCTCCGGCTATTCGAAGTCGTCGCCCGGCTACTTCGCCGACGTGCAGAAGAAGGTCAAGACCTTCGTCGAGCAGGGCCAGCTCGGCATTTTCGCCAATGCCTACTGGGGCCACCCGGCCTACAAGCTGCCGCCGGAAGCCAACCTGATGGCGGTCGCGCATTACCTCGACGCGCTCGCCTGGCAGCGCGACGTCGTCAAGCTGCACGCGATCTTCGGCGGCAAGAACCCGCACCCCAACTTCGTCGTCGGCGGCGTGCCCTCGGCGATTTCGGTGCAGGGCGGTGGCGGTCACGGCAAGGGCCCGCAGCACCGTGGCGGCCAGGACGCCACCGCGCTCAACATGGTCGGCCTGCAGACGGTGGCCAACGTCATCAAGGCAATGCGCGACTTCGTCGACCAGGTCTATGTGCCCGACACGCTGGCGATCGCCGGCTTCTACAAGGACTGGGCGAGCCGCGGCGAGGGGCTCGGCAATTTCCTCTCCTTCGGCGACCTGCCGTCCAAGGGGGTCTGGGATCCCGATTCCTATCTGATCCCGCGCGGCGTCATCCTCGACCGCGACCTGTCGAAAATCCATCCCATCGACCTCGACAACGACGCCGAAATTCAGGAATTCGTCAGCCACTCCTGGTACAAGTACGCCGGCGGCGACGCCCAGGGCCTGCACCCGTTCAAGGGCGAGACCGAGCTCAACTACACCGGCCCCAAGCCGCCCTACCAGCACCTCGACGTCGAGCAGAAATATTCCTGGCTCAAGTCGCCGCGCTGGAAGGGCAAGGCCATGGAGGTCGGACCGCTCGCCCGCGTGCTGATGATGGTCGCCAAGGGCGACAAGCAGGCGAAGGAACTCGTCGGCCTCACCCTGAAGACGCTCGACGTGCCGGTCGCCGCCCTGTACTCCACGCTCGGCCGCACCGCCGCGCGCACGCTGGAATCCAAGCTCCTCGCCGACGCCATGCAGGGATGGTTCGACCAGCTGATGGCCAACATCAAGGCGGGCGACCTCAGAACCTTCAACGACCAGTACTGGGATCCGTCGACCTGGCCCAGGCACATGCAGGGCGTCGGTCTCATGGAAGCGCCGCGTGGCGGCCTCTCGCACTGGATCGTCGTCGACGACGGCAAGATCAGCAACTACCAGGCGGTGGTGCCGAGCACCTGGAACGCCGGCCCGCGCGACGCCCAGGGCCAGCCCGGCGCCTACGAGGCGGCGCTGCAGCACAACCACGTGATGGCCGACCCCAGGCAGCCGATCGAGATCCTGCGCACCATCCATTCCTTCGATCCCTGCATCGCCTGCGCCGTGCACGTGACCGATCCGGACGGCGAGGAACTCGTGCAGGTGAAGATCAAGTGATGAACCCGAACCGTCCCTGGAGTCCCGCAATGACCCTGAACACTATCACCCGCTGGATCGTCCCTGCCAGCCTCGCCCTGGTTGCGGGAACCGCTTCTGCGCACACCGGCGGCCACGCCGTCGCCGGCTTCGCCAGCGGCCTCGCGCATCCCTTCCTGGGACTCGATCACCTGCTGGCGATGATCGCCGTTGGCCTGTGGGCCGCGCAGCAGGGCGGCCGCGCCCTGTGGGCGATGCCTGTTGCCTTCCTCGCCGCGATGGGCCTGGGCGGCCTGCTGGCGTGGACCGGCGGGGCCTTGCCGCAGGTCGAGACCGGCCTCGCGCTGTCGGTGCTGGTGCTGGGCCTCTTGATCGCCGCCCGGCAGAAATGGGCGGTGCCAGTCGGCATGGCTGTTGCCGCGAGCTTCGCGTTGTTCCACGGTCATGCGCATGGCCTGGAAATGCCGCATGCCGCCTCGCCATTCCAGTATGCGCTCGGTCTCGTGCTGGCCACGGCTGCGCTGCATGCCGCGGGTATCGGCGGCAGCCTGTTCGGTCGCCGTGTGGTGCAGTGGTCCGGGGTTGCGATCGCCGCGACCGGCCTGGTGCTGATCATTGCTGCCTGAACCGATGGACGATCCGCTGGTGTGCACCCCCCAGCCTCGAGCATTCAGAAACCGCGCCCCCTGCCGATAGAGCAGGGATGAAATATCTGCTGCACGCCGTTGATTTCCCGTCAAAAACCCTGCGTATGCTGTGGTTGGCCGGCATACTGCTGGCGGCTGCCGCCGACGTGCGGGCGGCCGAACTGCCGGTGCTCGTGCTCAACGACGCCAACGAACCGCCGTTCACCACGGCCGACGGCCAGGGATTTCTCGATCTCGTCGCCGGCGAGGCGTTTCGCCGCGCGGGCGTGCGACTGCAACTGGTGCGGCTGCCGGCAGAACGTGGCCTGGTCAATGCCAATAGCGGCCTCGAAGACGGTGATCTCACCCGTATCGCCGGCCTCGAGGCCAGTTACCCGAACCTGGTCCGCGTACCCGAAAAACTGATCGACTGGGAATTCAGCGCCTTCAGCAGGCAGGGGCCAAGACAAGCAAGCTGGGATAGCCTGCGCACCCGGTCCATGGGACATATCCGCGGCTGGAAGATCTACGAGCACAAGCTGGCCGCAACGCCTGCCGAGATCACGGCCGAGGATGCAAACCAGCTGTTCCGCCTGCTCCAGCAGGGGCGCATCGAGATCGCCCTGTTCGAGCGCTGGCAGGGGCTTGCTCGCATCGAGCGGGAGCAGCTGGCCGGCGTGCAGGTGCTCGAGCCGCCGCTCGCCCGGCGCGAGATGTACATCTATCTGCACAAGCGCCACGCGGCCCTGGTACCGAAGATCGCCCGCGCGCTTCGCGACATCAAGGCCGAAGGACTGTACGGGCGTCTCTATCGCGAGAAGGTATTGTCGGTCGTCAGGGCGCCGGGCCGGTGAGACGGGTGCATTTCCCACGCGCCTTGCGGTCACCGCTGGCACGCCGGCTGATCGTGGCGATGATCCTGTTCAGCGCGACACTCACCCTGGTGATGACGGCCATCCAACTGGTCAGGGAGTACCGGCGCGACATCCGCAGCCTCGAGGCCCAGCTCGAGCTCGTGCGCAAAGTGCACGTGCCCGCGCTCTCGCAGTCGCTGTGGACGATCCATGACCGGGAAATCCACTTGCTGCTCGAAGGCATTCTGCATGTGCCGAACGTCGTCCATGTCACGGTCGAGGAGGGCGGCCGCGTGCAATACCAGGTCGGAGCGGGCCGGCCCGAGCATACGATCGAGCGCGTCTACCCCTTGCGCCATGAGCATCTGGGAGGGCTGCGGGAAATAGGCACGCTGACGGTGGTGGCGTCGCTCGACGACATCCATGCCCGGCTCGTGCGCAATGCCATCACCGTCCTGCTCGGCAACGCGTTCATCATCTTCATGGCGGCGCTGCTCCTGTTCGTCCTGTTCCATCAACGCGTCACCCGCCATCTGGCGGCAGTCGCCGGGCGCCTGCGCACGATCGATCCTGACGGCCCGCTCGAAATCATCGCGCTCGATCGCCCGCCGTCGCCCCAACCCGATGAGCTGGACATGCTGGTCGCTTCGGCCAATGCCATGCAGGGACGGATACACACGGCGCTCGCCGCGCAGAAGGAAAGCGAGGCGCGGGTGCGCCTGCTGTTGGATTCGACCGCCGAAGCGATTTTCGGCGTCGACACGGAAGGCTACTGCACCTTCGCCAACCCGGCTTGCCTCGACATGCTCGGCTTTGCGCACGAGTCCGACCTCGTCGGCAAACGCATCCACGACCTCATCCATCACAGTCACGCCGACGGCAGGCCTTACCCGGTCGAAGAATGCGCGATCCGTGTCGCGAGCCGCGCCGGCCTGCCCTGCCACCGCAACGACGAGGTGCACTGGCGCGCCGACGGCACGAGTTTCCCTGTCGAATACTGGTCGCATCCCATGTATCGGGACGGCCAACTGATCGGCGCGGTCGTCACCTTCGTCGACATCAGCGAACGCAAGAAGACCGAGGCGGCACTACACCAGCTGGCCTATTTCGACGCCCTGACCGGCCTCCCCAACCGGGCGCTATTCAACGACCGCCTGCAGCAGGCGCTGGGCGACGCCCGCCGGCGCGGCGCGCTGGTCGCACTGATGCTGCTCGATCTCGATCGCTTCAAGGTCGTCAACGACACGCTCGGTCACGAGGCCGGCGACGGACTGCTGCGGGCGGTCGCGGAGCGTCTCAGGCACGGTATCCGGGAGAGCGACACCGTCTCGCGGCTGGGCGGCGACGAATTCGCGTTGATTTTTTCGGACGTGGGTAATCTCCAGCACGTCGCGCAACTCGCACAGAGCGTGCTGACGCGTCTTGCCGCACCGGTCGACCTCGGCGGCCACGAAGTGTTTGTCAACGCCAGCATCGGCATCTCCTTGTATCCCGACGACAGCCGAGAGGCCGATGCGCTGTTGAAATTCGCCGATTCGGCGATGTACCACGCCAAGGAAAGCGGCCGCCAGAATTTCCAGTTCTACTCGCACGACATGACCGCGAATGTGCAGGCGCGCCTGAAACTCGAAACCGAGCTCAGGCACGCGCTCGAGAATCACGAATTCGCGCTTCTCTACCAGCCCCAGGCCGACGCGCGCAGCGGCTGCATTACCGGTGTCGAGGCCTTGCTGCGCTGGCATGACCCGGAGGGCCGGCAGATCGCTCCCGCCAACTTCATTCCGCTGGCCGAGGAAACCGGCCTCATCGTACCCATCGGGTCATGGGTGCTGCAGGCCGCCTGCGCGCAGCTCGGGCGTTGGCATGCAGCGGGGCATCGCCATATGAAAATGTCGGTCAATGTCGCCGCGCGCCAGATCCGTGATCCGGGGTTCCTGGAGAGCGTTCGCGAGGCCGTCGCCGCCGCGGGTGTCCCGCCGTATGCGCTGGAGCTCGAAATCACCGAAGGCGTGCTGCTCGAACACGGCGACCGTACCCTCGACACGCTGCTCGCGCTGAAGCAAATGGGCGTCACGCTGGCGATCGACGACTTCGGCACCGGCTATTCGTCGTTGAGCTACCTCAAGCGCTTCCCGATCGACCGCGTGAAAATCGACCAGAGTTTCGTGCGCGACATCACGCACGACGGCAACGACCTCGCCATCGTCCGCGCCATCGTCGCCCTGGCGCGCGCGATGCGCCTGGCCGTCATCGCCGAAGGCGTGGAAACCCCCGAACAGCGGGGCTTGCTGCAGCGCGAAGGCTGCCATGACTACCAGGGTTACCTGCTGAGCCGCCCGGTCGACGCCGAAGCCATGAGCGCACGGCTGGACGCCATGTAGGGCCACGCGCGCTTCCCGCCGCTTCGTCTGCCGCCTTCCGGGACGCATGGCCAGCGAGGCGGAAATCCGGCCGCACCTGCTGGCCGGGCTGCCGGGCGATCAGTTCAGCCGCTTGATCCCCAGGGCCTTCAGTACGTATTTCTCATACAGCGGCTCGGAGTTGCCGGTCTTCATCTTGCGGATGAAGTATTTTTCGAACGCCACTTTGGCGTAGTGCACCCATTTACCCTTGCGCGCCCAGGTCACGTTGCGTGGCGGAATCTGCGGGATTGCGACGAAGGCCGCACCGGTATCCCCCATGTCGGCGAGGCAGATGGTGCTCCAGGTGCCGGTATGGCCAGGCGCCTTGCCCGCAATCTCATCGGCGATGTTGTGGACGATGGCGGTGACCATGGATTCGATCATGTAGCCGGTCTTGGGGGTGCCGGTGGCGACCGGCGTCTGCTCGACGGGCGGAATGGCGATGCAAACGCCCGCCGCGTAGATGTTGGGGTACTTCGGATTGCGCTGGAATTCGTCGACATTGACGAAACCGGCGGCATTGCACAGGCCATCCACGCCGGCGACCGCATCCACGCCGCGAAACGGCGGCAGCATCATCGAATAACGGAAATCAAGCGTATGTTCGCGGATCGTCTGGCCGGCGTCGTTCACCTCCTCGACGTGCATCCTGCCCGCTTCGACACGCGTGGTCCTGGCGTTGGTGATCCACTTGATGTGGCGCTGACGGAATTCCGATTCCAGCAGGGTTTTCGAGTCGCCGACGCCGCCCAGCCCCAGATGGCCGATGTAGGGCTCGGAAGTGACATAGGTGATGGGCACCTTGTGTCGCAGCTTGCGGCGACGGAGATCGGTTTCCAGTGCCATCACGTATTCGTAGGCAGGGCCAAAACACGATGCGCCGGGCAGCGCGCCGACGATGACGGGGCCGGGGTTCTCGAGGAATTCCAGATAGTTGGCATAGGCACGCTGCGCGTGATCGACGGTGCAGACCGACTCGGTGTGGCCGCCTTCGGGGCCGGCGCCAGGGACGAGATCGAAGGCCAGGCGCGGGCCGGTGGTGATGACCAGGTAGTCATAACTGACCGGTTCTCCATTGGCGAGATGGATCGTATTGTGGGCCGCATCGATTCGGTCGGCGCGCTCGGCGATGAAGCGGATGCCCTTTTTTTCAAGATGGGGGCGTAGCGCGAACGTAACCTCGCCCGGCTTGCGCCAGCCGAGCGCCACCCAGGGATTGGACGGTACAAACTGGAATGTTTCTGACGCATTGATGAGCGTGACGGTGTGGGATTTGTCGAGTAACTGACGCATTTCATAGGCGGCTGGCGTGCCGCCAGTGCCTGCGCCCAAAATAACAATGTGTGCCATATCGGAATGAAAAAATAGAGTGGAGAAAGTCGAGGTCAGGCCGCGTCGGACACGGGCCGAGCCGTACCGGGCTGGTTGCGCATGTGCTCACCCAGCTGGACGAACTGCTCGTGGAGGGCGGTGCGCAGGGCGCCGTCTTCCATGGTTTCATCGAGTGCGGGTTTCATGCACAGCAGCCATGCGTCGCGTTCCTGCGGGCGATGGCATAAGGCAGGTGGCGCCGCAGCAGCATGGGGTGGCCATGCTTTCCGATGAAATGTTGTAGGTCCGACCGGCGCGCGAAGAGTGTCGCCGCCGATGCGCGCATAGGGCGTGGCGTGAGTGAATGGGTCGGCTTGCATATTTAACCTCGGGTAATAGCGGGCATGGAAGAGAAGGCCGATCCCAGGACATGTCGAGGCGAGCCAGGGACCGAGCGGTACGCGCAGCACGGCCGCGGTTGCCACGATCGCTTCGTCGATTGGGGGTGGCGGGCATACGCACAGCAGCATTTCGACGCCCTGGAACGTGGCGCCGCCTCTTTCTGGAACGGTGGTCATGCAACTCACCCTCGGCCTGAGCGGGCGGCAATGTAACGCGCCAGCATCCGGTGCGACCACAACCCGGCGAAGGGAATTAGCGAGGCGACAAAAACGCTTGCGCCTTTCGGCGGGGAGAGATGGCCGCGCGCAAGGGTCGTCGCCAGGGTGGCGGTGGCCAACAGAAACAGGGCGCCGTGCGCCAGGCCGACCACGCGGACGGCTTCCGGCAAGTCGGCCAGATATTTGAGCGGCATGGCGATGGCGACCAGCGCGACCAGCGATGCGCCTTCGACCAGCGCGAGGATGCTCAGGTAACGAAGGGACAAGGGAGTTTTCACGGTTTTCTCGATTCAAGGTCAGCTTGCAAGGCGGAGTGGGCGGGGCGCTCGATCGTTCAATGTCCAAAACGAAAGAATGCGATCGTGGTGATGCCGGCGAGGATCAGCACGACCTGGGTCACGGAAGATTTCAGCGTGGTGTCGCGATGCAGGCTGGGCACCAGATCGGCCACGGCGATGTAGATGAAGCTGGCGGCGGAAATGGCCAGGACATAGGGGATGGCCTGGCGCACGTCGGCGAGCCAGAACCAGCCAAGGAGCGCGCCGGGCAGCGTGGCGAGCGAAGACAGTAGGTTGTAGGCAAAGGCGCGCGACTTGCGCAAGCCGCTATGCAGCAGGATGGCGAAGTCGCCCAGTTCCTGCGGGATTTCGTGGGCGATGACGGCGAGCGCCGTCGCTACGCCGAGCGCGGGCGAGGTGAGGAAGGCGGCGGCGATCACCACGCCGTCGACGAAGTTGTGGAAGGCATCGCCCAGCAGGATGAGCGCGCCGCCCTGATGGCCGTGGGTTTCGCAGCCCGCTTCATGGCAGTGACGCCAGATGACGAGTTTTTCCAGGATGAAAAAAGCCACCAGACCGGCCAGAACGGTGCCGGTGATGGCCAGCGGCGGTGCCTGTTTCAGTCCCTGCGGAATCATGCCGAGAAATGCTGCGCCCAGCAGCGTGCCGGTGGCGTAGGACAACAGGCCGGGCAACAGCCGCCGCCGCATCGCATCCGGAAACGCCAGCAATAGCGCCGCCCCGCCCATCGCGCCGATGCTGCCCAGCAAACTGAAAACTATGAGCCAGGTCATGGGTGCTTATACGCCTTCTGCGCACGGGCCGGGTTCGAGTCCGCGATCGTGTTGCGGCAGCCTGCCTGCGGGGCGTCGCATCGCGTCACTTTGCAGGCGCTTGTACTTGTCGCCCCAGGCTGGCGTAGTAGTGCGCCAGCGCCTGGATTTCGCTGTCGGTCAGCGGCTTGGCGAACATCCGCATCACGCCGCCGACGTCCGACGTGCGCATGCCGGCCTTGTACATCTGCATCGCCTGCACGAAGTATTCCGGCGTTTGTCCCGCCAGCGCCGGCGTGTCCGGCGTGACGCCCGATTCGCCCCGTTCGCCGTGGCAGGCGGCGCACGCGGTGATGCCGCGCTTGCCGTCGCCCTGTTGCGCGAGGCGGGCACCCTGTTTCGCCAGTTTCGCGCTGGTTTGCGGCGGCACCACGGGCGCCGGTCGGCTGGCGTAGTAAGCGGCCAGGTCGGCCATCTGCTTTTCGTCCAGCAGCTGAGTCATGCGCGTCATCACGTAGGCTTTGCGGTAATGGTCGCGTCGCATGTTTTGTTTGTAATCCAGCAAGGTCTTCATCACATAGTCCGGCTTCTGGCCGGTGAGGCTGGGCCAGTTGCGCGACGGCGAGTTGCCGTCGTCGCCGTGGCAGGCCGAGCAATACAGATAGTGGTGCAAACGTTCGCCTTCCGCTGGTTTGCCCTGCGCGACGCGCGACAGGGCTTGTTCCAGCCGGCTCGGTTCCCATTCGGGCGCGGGCGCCTCGCTGGCTGCCTGCGCGACGGTCACGGCGAGCACGGCGGCACCAGTGGTCAGGAGGGTGATCAGCAGGTTTTTCATGGTCGGTGGAGAAATGTCAGGCGAAGCAGTCGTTGGCGAAAGTGCGATGCCAGTTGCGCTGGTAAATGGCTTCCAGCAAGGGCTGGGCGGGCGAATCGGTAATCGGCGAAACGCCCGAGGCAGGCAGCTTGACGATGCGGTTGTCGACCACCTTGAAGATGTCGACGATGGACACGCCGTAGTTCTCCCCGGCCAGGCTGTAGCAGACGTTGATCATCGACGGCTCGCCCGGCGTCCTGCCGGCCAGCTGATCGGCGATGGCCTGCGCCGCGACCTTGGCCTGCGAGTTGGCCGAATAGCCGGACTTGGGCATGGCGTCGGCCACGGCCGCATCGCCGATGACGAATACGTCGCGCACGATCTCCGATTCGAAGGTGCGCCGGTTGACCGGGCACCAGCCCTCGCGGTTGGTCAGGCCCATGCGGAAGGCGATGGGGCTGGCGCGCTGGGGCGCGATGTAGTTGATCACGTCGGCCTTGAAGGCGCCGGCCTCGGCAATCACCGTCATACGGTCGACGTCGACGCGCTTGGGTTTGCCACCCTGGGCGGCGGGAATCCATTCGATCATCGCATTCGGCGTGTTGAAGCCGTACAGACGTTCCCAGGCTTTCTTGAACGGCACTTCCTTGGTGAAGGCGTCCTTGTGGTCGAGGATGATCACCTTGGCTTTCGGGTTGTGCTAGCGCCCACAGCGCGGCCATCATCGCCCAGTAGAAGCCCGAGAACGCGGTGGCGTACACCAGCGGCCAGGCAGCGAAGATCGCGCCGCCGGCGGTGATGAACCAGACCTGGTTACCGTCCCAGTGCGGGGCCACGGTGTTGATGACGGCGCGGCGTTCGAGGTCGTTGCGGCCGACGAAGGGCAGCAGCACGCCCATGCCCATGTCGTGGCCGTCCATGATGGCGAAGCCGACCAGCAGCACGCCGACCAGCAGCCACCAGATGAGTTTGAGGGTTTCGTAATCCATGTCAGCTCCTTCAGATCTTTTGTGCCGGGGCGCCAGCGGGCAGGGCGCCGCCGCTCGATTTTTCGCCGTGGTACCTGCCGGTGCCCAGGCTGGCCGGGCCCTGGCGTGCATACTTCACCATCAGATACATTTCGACGATGAGCAGCAGGGTGTAGAAGCCGACGAAGCCTGCGAGCGAGCCATAGATGTTGCCGGGCGTGAGGTTGGATACCGAAAGGTGGGTGGGCAGCACGCCATAGATGGTCCACGGCTGGCGGCCATATTCGGCGACGACCCAGCCGAGTTCGGCGGCTATCCAGGGCATGGGGATGAACCACAGCGCCCAGCGCAGGAGCCATTTCTTCTCGATGAAGTTGCCCTTCACCGAATAGAGCAGTGCCAGGCTGAAGAGCAGCAGGAAGGCGAAGCCCAGCGCCACCATGATGCGGAAGCTCCAGAACAGTGGCGCGACGCGCGGAATGGTGTCGTCCACCGCCTGCTGGATCATCTGCGGCGTCGCCTGCGAGACATCGGCGGTGTATTTCTTGAGCAACAGGCCGAAACCGAGATCGGCCTTGTGCGCCTCGAACGTGGCCAGCGCCTGCGCGTCGTCGCGGTTCTTGCGCAGCGTTTCCAGCGCGACGACGGCCTGGATGCCCGACTCGATGCGTTCGCGGTTTTTTTCCTTGATTTCCTTGATGCCGGGCAGTTCCTTGGTAATCGAGCGGGTGCCGATCAGGCCCAGCACGTAGGGAATCTGCAATTCGTAATCGTTGCGCTGGGCCGCTTGGTTCGGCAGCGCGAACACGGTGAACGCGGCAGGCGCGGGCTCGGTTTCCCACATCGCCTCGATCGCCGCCATCTTGGTTTGCTGCGCCTCGCCGACGGTGTAGCCGGACTCGTCGCCCAGCACGATCACCGACAGCGCCGAGGCGAAGCCGAAGCCGGCGGCGATGCGGAAGGAACGGCGCGCGAAGTCAAGATCGCGGCCCTTCAGGAGGTACCAGCTGGAAATGCCGAGTACGAAAAGCGACGCCGTGACGTAACCCGCCGACACGGTATGCACGAACTTGGCCTGCGCGTCGGGGTTGAAGACGATGGCCCAGAAATCGGTCATCTCCATGCGCATGGTCACGAAGGAAAACTCCGCGCCGACCGGGTTCTGCATCCAGCCGTTGGCGATGAGGATCCACAGCGCCGACAGGTTGGAGCCCACCGCCATCAGCACCGTGACCATGAAATGCTGCCATTTGTTGAGGCGGTCCCAGCCGAAGAAGAACAGGCCGATGAAGGTCGATTCGAGGAAGAAGGCCATCAGGCCCTCGATCGCCAGCGGCGCGCCGAAAATGTCGCCGACATAATGCGAGTAGTACGCCCAGTTGGTGCCGAACTGGAATTCCATGGTGATGCCCGTGGTCACCCCGAGCGCGAAGTTGATGCCGAACAGCTTGCCCCAGAAGCGCACCATGTCCTTGTAGATGGGGCGATCGGTAATCACGTAGGTCAGCTCCATGATCACCAGGATGAACGCCAGCCCCAGCGTCAGCGGCACGAAGAGGAAGTGGTACAGCGCCGTGACGGCGAATTGCAGTCTTGAGAGGTCGACGAGTTCTTCTGTCAGCATGGTGAGTCCTGTTTAATGCTTAGGCGGATGAGAGGGGGCGATCAGGCGCTCGGCGACAGTGGCCGGATCGGTCGAAACCGTGCGGCCGTCGAAAAACGCAAAGTACAGCACGCTGATCAGCACGAGCTTGATCACGATCGCCAAGGCGATTTCCCTGGCGAGCGGGTGTTGCAGGATGGCAGGTATTTGTAGGTTCATGGCGCTCTTGTCTTTGCAACAGGTGTGCCAGATCATGTCCTCTGCAACCCGCATAGAAATCGTCGAATATTCATTGGCTTATAAGTCAACTCCAAAAAGTGTATTAATCTGATCCTGTCAAATATGTCGGTAATGTATAAAATGACTGCCGTATTTGACATTTGGAGCCGGCAATGTCGCCCACCAACGAGCTCATCAGTTATCTGGAAAACCATCCCGACGCACAAATCGTGATGGACACGAACTATCGCATCCTCGCCGCCAACGCCGCCTATCGACGGCACTATGCCGACGGGCGCGACGTCGTGGGGCAGACCTGCTATGCGGTATCGCATGGCTACAGCCGGCCGTGCGACGAATGCGGAGAGTCTTGCCCGCTGGCCGCCAGCCGGGCCAACGGAGAGCCGCACCGCGTCCTGCATCTGCATCACACGCCGCGCGGCGAGGAGCACGTCGACGTCGAGTTGACGCCGATCATTGGCGCATCGGGACAGGTCGAGTACTTTGTCGAGCGCATGCTCACAGTGCGCGAAGCGAGCAGCTTGCCCGCCGCGAAGGGTCTGGTCGGGAAGTCGCCCGCCTTCAGCCGCATGCTCGAGCTGGTGCGCCGCGTCGCCCCTGCAGACACGACCGCCCTGCTCCTGGGGGAGTCGGGCACGGGCAAGGAACTGGTCGCGCAGGCCATTCACCAGCTGAGCGGACGCGAAAATGGCCCGTTCGTGGTGGTGGAATGCTCGGGGCTGACCGAAACCCTGTTCGAAAGCGAGTTGTTCGGCTACGAGAAAGGCGCCTTCACTGGCGCCAACCAGCGCAAGACCGGCCTGGTCGAGGCGGCAGCGGGCGGCACGCTGTTCCTGGACGAGGTCGGCGATATTCCCCTGAGCCTGCAGGTCAAGCTGCTGCGCCTGCTGGAATCGGGGACGTTCCGACGGGTCGGCGGCGTGGAGACGCTGCGTGCCGATTTCCGCCTCATCGCCGCGACCCATCGGGATCTCAAGGCCATGGTCGAGCGCGGCAGTTTCCGTAGCGACCTGTATTATCGTCTGAGCGTATTCCCCATCCATCTGCCGGCCTTGCGCGATCGGCGCGAGGATGTCGTCCTGCTGGCCGAAACCCTGCTGAACCGGCTGGCACCCGGCCGCGCCTACACCCTGAGCGCGGGCGCGCGGGCGCGACTGCAGGCCTACGATTTTCCGGGCAATATCCGCGAACTGCGCAACATCCTTGAACGCGCGATGCTCATGGCCGACGGCGATACGCTGCTGCCGGAGCATCTGCCGCCCGAACTGGCTGCCGAAACAAACATGGACATAGCGGACGGTGACATGATCGTGCCGCTGGAAACGGCGGAGTTGCGCTATCTGCAATGGGCACTCGCACACCACGACGGCGATCGCAAGTCACTCGCGGCACGCCTGGGCATCAGTGAACGGACCCTTTACCGCAAGCTGGCAACGTAGCTGCGCGCTTACGCGGCGGCCGGCCCATGCGCGCCGACAGCGGTGATTTCCTTCGCGCTCAACCGGTAGACGAAGCCCGCGGCGTCGAGGCTGTCGAGGCGTCCTGCCGCGTTTTCGCCCTGCGGGTACATGAAGAAGGGAATCGCCGCGCCGCGGGAACCCGGCAGCTTCAGATCATGGGCGAAGTTATAGGCCAGCCAGTTCATCTCCCAGGCGCCGAAGAGCTTTTCCCGCACTGCAACCACCGCCTCGTCCTGTAGCGTGAGGCCGGGCCTTTCTTCCAGCACCACCTTGCGCACATCGGCGGGGTCCACCGGCACCCAGCCGAACCCGGTGAGCCAGACCTCGGCGCGGCAGTGCTGCGCCTTGCTGATATCGCCGCTCTTGCCCAGGCTCGTGTAGCCGAATCGCGAATCGGCGACGCGCACGCCATAGACGTCACGCGCCGGCAGGCCGGCGGCGCGGGCAAGCCCGACGTAGAGGGCGTTCAGGTCGGCGCACTTGCCGCTGAGGTCCCCGGTTTCGAGCATGAAACGGATGTCGCCGAGGCCACAGCCTCGCGTCTGGGGATTGCGCCGGGTGTTGTCGACGATCCAATCGTAGATGGCCCGGGCCTTGTCGAGGTCGGTCCTGGCGCCCCGGGTAATGCTGGCAGCGGTTTTCCGGACGATGCCGTCGGTCGGCAGCATCTCGGTGGCCTTCGTGTAGAGCGCGCGTGTGGCGCGGTCGAGGGGGGCGGCCTTGCCGGGCCGGCGCAGGTCGATCGCGCGGTCGCTGGTCGCGAAGCGGCTCGTCACTTCGAATGTCGCCGCGCGCCCGCCGGCGTCCCAGCGGGCGGCGAGCCCGCGCGCGCCGCAGACCGGATCGCGCCATTCCCGCACGTTGTCGGCGTTGCCTTGCCACAGGTTGCCCATCGGCCGGATCCAGGCGGCGTCTTCCACCGAGGGCAGCGGCAGCCAGACCTGGGTCATCCCATCGACGACAGGCTCGACGCGGGTGGTGACCTCGAATATCCGCCAGCCGTACGCGGGATGCGGGTCAAAACGCATGCCGGCGGCCGCGGCGAAGCGGCCAAGGCCCAGGCCGGCGGCGGTCAGCGCGGCGGTTTTCATGAAAGTGCGACGGTCCATCTGCGATCCCTCCAGTTCAACCAATCACAGCGTTCGGAAATCGCTGCGGGCCACATCTGCGAATATTCTCGGCCATGATGCACCTGTCAATTCCCGATCAACAAGCTGGGCAGGGAATTCGGGTGCCTCGGGCTTCGCGTAATTGCTTTGGGTTTATGCAGGGATCCGATTTACTCCAGCGAGCCGGGGACGACCGTCATGGGCTTTCCGTGCGTCGCGATTACACATTTAACATAATATACATTATGCGAAGTATCCGACGGGAAGAGGCAATCCGTTCCGCCTCGGAAACCCGCATTCCTCCGTCGCCAGAATCACCCCGTTTCGGGGTCGTCGGCTGATCGGATTTTTAGCCCCTCGGTCGAGGGTCGCCGGATTTTGTCCGGGTCCTCTGTAATACCCGGACTTAGTCTCATGGGTGAGACAAACACCCCCCACGCATCCACGCGGCCTGCACGGGAGAAACACCCCGCAAACCCGCATCCAGACGTGGGGCAAAAATCAGCCATTTTCGGGGGTGCCGCATGAGCCACCAAGACGGCATTTCCGTTCGCCGCTTCGCGGAGCAAATCGGCGTCTCCGAGCGCTGCCTGCTGAACTGGTGTCGCGCCGGCAAGGTCGTCGGCGCCCGCAAACACGTCCTGACTGGCAAGTGGGTCATCTACCCGCCCGCGAAGCTCGCCTTGGACAGCATGAGCCCGATAAGCCTGCGCATGATCGCGAAGGGCGGTGCAGCATGAGCCACGCCGACCGCCTCAACGCCTGGCATCTGGAGCTTGCCATCCTCGCCGACGCCATCGGCCACGTTCTGACCGGCATCGAGGAGCCCGAGGGCCTCTCGGCCACCGCCTACGTGCTGCGCTCGCGTCTCGCCGATCTGGTCGCGTCCTGCCCGTTCCCCGAGTCCGCAGCGGGCCGCATCATGCCTGCGCCCGATCTCTACCCGGACGACATCGACGACGGCCTCGCGGCCGACCTCGACGGCGTCCCGGCCGAACTGCTGACAGGGGGCCGCGATGATTGAGAAACACCGCCGCAAGAAGCACCCGCGCCGGCATCCGCATTTCGTCTGGGCCGATCCCGAGCGCTTCCGCACCGAGCGCAAGACCGCCGGCCTGACGCAGACCGCCGCCGCCGAATACCTGGGCGTCTCGTTGCGCACCGTGCGCAACTGGGAGACAGGCTGCAACCGCATTCCCTACCCGGCCTTCAAGCTCGTCAGGATGCGCGCCAAGGCCATCGTCCATGTCGAGGGGTGGGAAGGCTGGCGATTTGCCCGTGATGGGGCTCTGGTGACGCCTGACGGACGCACGTTCCACGCATGGGAGCTGCAAAACCTTCAGCTCGTCGTCAGTCTCGCCCGCCGCTACATGGAGGCCCGCAAGCCTGCGCCTGTCCCTGCTGTGGACCGGCCCGCGCTGCGGGTGGTCGCATGAGCACACGGAAGCGGTGCCCGGCAAGGTGGCGAGAGGCGCGGCGTGCCGCGCCCACGCCACGAGCCGGCGCCGTGAACGTCGCCTACCCCGGACCCCTGCCGCGCGCGGCTCGCGTGCGAGCACAGGCCCCAGCGCCACAACGGGGGGTGGTGCCTGCCTCCCGCCGGCGGCCCCTCGGTGCGCCTGCCGCTGCGCCCTGCGGGAGCTTCCCACCTGCAAGCCAAACCCCCTCAACCCACCACGGACGCCAGCGAAGCGCGCAGGCGTCCGCCTTGTTCCCGAACCCCGGAGGCCCTACGATGGCAAAACCTGCCCAAAGTATTTTTTATGGCCCGCTGAAATCCCTGCCCCGTAGCGGATTCCTGCATTCAAGTTCCGATAACTCAAGACAAGCGTGTAAGCCGTTGATTTTACGTTGCTATACATTATGCGTATAAATGGGTCGCGGCAGGGACGTGCGTAACGACCGCTTTCTCCCGTCCTTGATTCTATTCGACCAGGCCCCTGGCACCAGCCCGGGCCGCCAGAACGTCAAGGAAGCGCGATTCCTGCCGATATCAAGTGTGGTGTTGCACGCTATCCGGAACATAAATCGCGTCTTTTCGTCCATGGCTTTGTTGCAAATCCTTGCAATAGTCGAACGATTGCTGCGGTTTGCGCCTCGCCCTGAACAAAAAACCATCGGTTTTATTTGTCCCGCCAAGCGTGCAACACCACACTAGCTTGACACTGCCCGCCGGTATCGTCACTGTCGACGCCACGCCTATCCACCATCATGCCCGATCACACTCAAGCCAAGGACTCGCTGCCTGACGTCCCGCAGCATACGACGGCTATTCCACGCTGGCTGGTCGCCAGTTTCGGTTTTCCAATCCTGCTGGTGGTGTTGGTGGTCGGCGCCAGCGTCCTTTACCTGGCCGAGCTTCGCGGCCAGCTGGAGAACGTGGTCAGGGGCGAGTTGCATCGCATCAGCCAGGCCCATGGGCTGCGCATGATCATCCGCGAGCGCATTCTCAACCTGAATCGGATTTTCCTGGAGGACGACCCTTTCGAGCAGGATGCCGCCTACCTGCGGTTTCTCGAATTGGGGAACCGGTTCATCGCGGTCCGCCGGCAGCTCGAGCCGCAGGCCGACGACGCGGCGGAACGCCGTGTTTTCATGGCATTCCGTGCGGAGACGATTGCGGCGACGCCCTCGGTCGAGAGGGTTGTCGATCTTTATCAGCACGGACGTCTGGAAGATGGCCGGCGTCATCTGCTGGCGGTGACCATCCCGGCGCAGGCACGGGTGTTTGCTGCCAGTGATGCCGTGCATGCCTTCTACCGCGAGCGCGGCACCGAAACGCTCGCTTCTGCGCGACGTCTGTACGATGCCGCTTTTCGCACCGTGGTCGGCCTGGGGGTGTCAGCGCTGGTGTTGGCCCTGATGGCGGCAGCGCTGGCCGTGCGCCGGATCATGCGGGATCGCATAGCCTTGCAGGCCGAAATCGAAGTCCGCCGGAATGCGGAAGCCCGCCTGCACGTGCTGCGTGACAGTCTTGAATCGCTCGTCGAGGCGCGGACCACGCGACTGCAGGAAACCGCCGCGCGCTTGGAAGAAGCCCAGCGCATCGGCCAGATGGGACATTGGGAATGGGACATACCGGAGGGCACGCTGACCTGGTCTGAGCAGGTTTATCGCCTGTTCGGCTTGCCGTGCGACCCGCCGATCGCGTCCTATGAGGACTTTCTGTGTGCGGTGCATCCGGACGATCGCGACAAGGTCGAAACGGCCGTGGCGCATGGGCTTGCGCGCGGCGAATATCAGGTCCAGCACAGGATCGTGCGCCCCGATGGCTCGGTGCGCCAGATGCAGGAAATGGCGCACGTGACCTATGATCCGCACGGGAACCCGCTGCGCATGGTCGGAACCGTGCAGGACATCACCGAATCCCACAGGTTGCAAAGCCAGTTGTGGGAACTGGCCCATTTCGACGCATTGACCGGCCTGCCCAACCGCAAGCTGTTGCTCGACCGCCTGCAGCAGGCGATTCTCCTGGCGCAGCGTCAGCACGCCACCCTGGCCGTCGCACTCATCGATCTCGATCACTTCAAGGAAGTCAACGATACTCTGGGGCACGCCGCCGGCGACAGCCTGTTGCAAGTCGTCGCCGAGCGGCTGCGCCAGGGCGTGCGCCAGAGCGACATCGTGGCGCGTTTCGCGGGCGACGAATTTGTTGTCGTGCTACCGGACGCGGGCACCCCCGAACAGATCGCCTGCATCCTGGCCAAGTTACGCGCCAGCCTGCAGGCGCCTTTTCTGGGAGGCGGCTTGGAATGGCCCATCACGGCCAGCATCGGGGTGGCGAGCTATCCGCAGGATGGCACGGAGCCCTATGCCCTGCTGCAGGCAGCGGATGAGGCCATGTACGCCGTGAAACGCACCAGCCGGGATGCTTACCGGTTCTACCGGCCCCCGACCGGCGAGGCCACGGTCGGCGCGGGAAATACATAATTCTTTACATTGCAATTGTTGTTCATCATATTGAAATTAAACAATAAATACTGGAATCGTTGATGGCACAAGGACGGTGTGGCGGCATCGCAAGCCGGCGGCGAGTTCCGTTTCACTTTCACGCAACGATGTGGTGCACCGGCAGCTTGCTCATCTGCCACGTCCCCGACCGGGCATCGTATCGGGATGCGGTGAAGACGTGCCATTCCGCATCATCCAGTTTCGGAAAATCCCCCCGGTAGTAATAGCCCGGCCAGCGTGTTTCCTGCCGATACAGCGTGTGCCGGAGCACGGCCTCCGACGTCCAGACCCGGTGCTTGAGTTCCCAGGCTCGCTGCAGCTGGTGCAGGCTGTCGGCGCCGATGTGGTCGAGGTCTTCCTTCAACAGGGTCAGCAGTTCGAGGCCGCGGCTGAGCATCGGTTCGCTGGTCAGGTACTGCGTGCTGATGCCGCCGACGTATTCGTCCATGATCTTTTCCAGCCTTTGCAGGCCGTGCAGCGGCGAGATATAGCTCGGCGCCACGCAGCCGGCTACGATCTCGTGGCGGCCGATGGCGTGATTTTCCAGCGGCTTGAAGATTTCGTCCCGCAGCATCTTGACCTGCGTGTCGTCCACCTGCGGCCTGGTCCCGGCCAGGTCCATGACGTAGCGCACCGCCGCCTTGCCGGCTATGCGGCCTTCGGTGAAGGAGCCGGACGAGAACTTGTGGGCGGAACCGCCGATCGTGTCGCCGGCGCCGAAGAGGCCTTCGACCGTGGTCATGCGGTTGTAGCCCCAGTGGTAATCGGCGGGCGCCACGTCCTCCGGCCCGCTGGCCCACGCACCGGAACAGGTGGCGTGGGAACCCATGACGTAGGGTTCGGAGGTGATCAGCTCCGACGGCTTCTCCTTGGGGTCGATGTTCTGCGAGGCCCAGACGACGGCCTGGCCGACGGTCATGTCGAGGAAATCCTCCCAGCCGATTGCCTCCTTCTCCCGGGTGTCGATCGCATCCTGCGTGTGCATGTAGATGGGGCCCTTGCCCGCTTTGAGTTCCTGCAGCACGGCGTGATTGCGCAGGCAGGTCGGCAAGGGCGCGGTCTCAGCATACTTGCCGACGAGGGATTTCATTTCGTCCAGCATCGCGGCTTCGAAACGCTCGCCGTAGGCGTTGGTGGCCAGGGCCTTGAGCAGCAGGAACCAGGCGCCGACCGGGCCGTAGCCGTCCTTGAAGCGGGCGAGCACGATGCGGTTTTCCATCTGGATCATCCGGGCGCCGGCATGGAGAACGAGGCCGTAGGCCGACGCACTGCTCCACGGCGCATACCAGGTGCGGCCCATGCCTTCGCCGACCGAGCGGGGCTTGAAGATGTGCGATGCGCCACCGGCGGCGACGATGACGGCCTTGGCGCGGAAGACATGGAAACTGCCGTCGCGCACGTTGAAGCCGACGGCGCCGGCGACGCGATTGGGATGCGTCGCGTCCAGCAGCAGATGGGTCACCATGATGCGGTTGTACACGGCGTCGACGGATTTCCTGGCGGCCTCGGCGACGATCGGCTTGTAACTCTCGCCGTGGATCATGACCTGCCATTTGCCTTCCCGCAGGTAGTGTCCGGTCTCCGGATGGGTCATGATCGGCAGGCCCCATTCCTCGAACAGGTGGACCGTGCCGTCGACGTGGCGGGCGATGTCGTAGATCAGGTCCTCGCGCACCAGCCCCATCAGGTCGCCGCGCGCATAGCGGACGAAATCCTCCGGCTGGTTTTCACCCCAGCGCATGCCCATGTAGCAGTTGATCGCCGACAGGCCATGGGCGACCGCGCCGCTCCTTTCGATGTTGGCCTTCTCGACCAGCGTGATCCTGAGCCCGCGCCCCCAGTAGCGCGATTCGTAGGCGGCGCCGCAGCCGCCGAAGCCGCCGCCGATGATGAGAATGTCGGTGTCGACGATGCGGGTTTTGCGGGAAGCGAACAGGCCCATGGCGTCACCCTGCTTCTGCCTGGGCGCGCAGCGTCGGCAAGGCCGGCACCCGGAGCACCTCGGGCTCGTGGGCGAGCAGCGGCGTGTTCAGCGCGGCGGCGTCGGGCGCGGCATATGCCGAGGGCGGCTTGATCGATCCCCATGGCGTGGTGCGGATCGGGAAGGTGAACAGTTTCTCGCGCCCGTCGCGGTAGCGGATTTTCCAGGAAATGGTGCCGCTGGCCTCTTCCCGCAGTACCCGGACGCTGTGGCCCAGGGGCGCGAAATCGGCGTATCCGCGCACGTCGATCGCGTGCTGCGGGCAGGCTTTCACGCACGAGTAGCATTCCCAGCAGAAATTCGGTTCGATGTTGTACGACCGGCGATAGACGGTGTCGATGTGCATGATGTCGGAGGGACAGATGTCCACGCACTCGCCACACCCGTCGCAACGCGTCATGTAGGTAAATGTGGGCATCGCTCCCCTCTTGGCGCTGTTGGCGCCGGCAGGCTGGATGAACCGTCCGCTTCCTCCAGACGTTTCTGTACGGCCACCACCGGCTTGTAGAACATGTGGGCGAACTTGGACCAGGGGACGGTCACGCAGAGCAGGGTCGTGAACAGAAGGTACAAGGCGGCAAACGCTTTCGTTGCCGTCGCGTTCCCCAGCATGGCCGCGCCCTCGAACAGCAAGGCAAACGTGAGGCTGCCGAGCAGCGTGACGATGAACAGGTCGGCGCGCACCAGCCGCCAGGGCGGCTGGCCGTCATGGACGACGTTGACCCGCAGCAGGAAGAAAAACCAGTAGCCCCCGAGCAGCGCCAGCAGCAAGCCGAGGTTCCACGACACTGGCAAGTACACGGGCGGATACGGCTCGCCGGGATACCCGTACACCAGCACCAGCGTCGTGATCACATAAAGCACGAAGCCATAGAACATCAGGACATGGGAAATCCGGCGGCTCCGGTTGCAGAACTCGCCGAAGGTGGCGATGTCGGTGGCGAGGGTCTTGACCGCAATGGCGGCGCGCGCCATGCCGTCCAGCGGGCGCCTGGCCGCAGCCCGGGCGCGCCGGCGATCCTGCAGGAAGAACCTCGCCTTGCCATCGTGCAGCAGGTCGTAAACGGTGCCCGCCACGACGGCGACTATCAGTAGCGCGGCATAGACCTGCATGAATCCGGGGGAGACGAAATCGGTCAGCATGGAGAATGGGTTGCGGGTGAACATCCTTCCCTCCCGGTAGCCGGCTGTTTCCGCCGTACTACATCAAACCGATGATGTTTCCGCAGGCGACGTAGACCTGGGCCTCGGCCGCGCTCTTGTGGATGTTGATCGCGGTCTTGTCTTTCAGAATGGCATCGATCGAGGCCGGCACCAGTGTGACGGACCTGCCGCCCTTCACCGCCTCCAGCGGCCACTTGGGCGCCTTGTCCAGTTTGTCGCAACGCCCCGCGTGGATATGCGCAGGCTGCGCGACCCCCGGCGGGGCATTCAAAATTTCTATGACGACCCGGGTTTTATCGCCCTGGGGAAACAGCGTCGCGACGCCGTTCTGGCCCGAATTGTTCTGCGCCTCGAGGCGCACCGTGACCACGTCGTCCAGGGCGTGCGCGGCCCCCGCGGACAGCCCGGCCAACAACAGGATCATGTGTAGTCTGGACATGGCGAACTCCTCGAATGACACCCCTGGGTTTCGGGGTATAGCACCGCCCCGGCGAAAGACAATGCGGCCGTCGCGCCATGGCGGCGGCACCATGAATTGTTTGAATAAACCAGAGCAATTTAGTCGGGTATTGTCTATATTGGTGATGGTTTCCTTATCACTGGAGGCTTACATGACCACACGTGCATTTCATGACACCCCCATGCTCGACCAGCTCGAGAGTGGCCCGTGGCCCAGCTTCGTGACCGGCCTCAAGCGTCTGGCCAAGGAAAACGACATGATGGTTGACCTCATGGGTCAGCTGGAAACGTCGTACGAGACCAAGTTCGGCTACTGGAAGGGCGGCACGGTCGGCGTGTTCGGCTACGGCGGCGGCGTGATCCCCCGCTTCACCGAGCTGAAGGACGAGAACGGCAATCCCAAGTTCCCCGAGGCCGCCGAATTCCACACCCTGCGCGTGCAGCCGCCCGCCGGCATGCATTACACCTCCGATCTGCTGCGCAAGCTGTGCGACGTCTGGGTCAACAACGGCGGCTCCGGCCTGATCGCCTTCCATGGCCAGTCCGGCGACATCATGTTCCAGGGCGTCAAGACCGAGAATGTGCAGGCGGTGTTCAACGCGCTCAACGAAATGGGCTTCGACCTCGGTGGCGCCGGCCCCGCGCTGCGCACCTCGATGTCCTGCGTCGGCGCCGCGCGCTGCGAGATGTCGTGCTATGACGAAGCCCGCGCCCTGCGCACCGTCATCAACAACAACCTGGACGACATGCACCGCCCGTCCCTGCCGTACAAGTTCAAGTTCAAGTTCTCCGGCTGCCCGAACGACTGCGTCAACGCGATCCAGCGTTCCGACATGGCGACCATCGGCACCTGGCGCGACAACATCCGCGTCAACGAGGCCCTGGTCCAGGACTACATGAAGGCCCACGGCATGAACGATCTCGTCAACGACGTGATCAGCAAGTGCCCGACCAAGGCGATCACCCTGGTCGAGACCGGCAAGTTCCAGCCCAGCGAGCACGTGTCCGCCGCCAACCTCGGCAACGGCCAGACCATGTGCATCGACAACAAGAACTGCGTGCGCTGCATGCACTGCCTGAACGTCATCCCCGGCGGCCTCTTGCCCGGCAAGGACAAGGGCGTGACCATCCTGGTCGGCGGCAAGGGCGTGCTGAAAATCGGCGCCACCATGGGCACCGTGATCATTCCGTTCATGAAGCTCGAGACCGACGAGGACTTCGAGAAGCTGAACGAGCTGGCCCGCAACATCCTCGACTTCTTCGCCGAAAACGCGCTGGAGCACGAGCGCACCGGCGAGATGATCGAGCGCATCGGGCTTGCCAACTTCCTCGAGGGCATGGACATCCCGGTCGATCCCAACATGATCAGGGAGCCGCGTTCCAACCCGTACTTCCGTTCCGACGACTGGGACGAGCAGGTCGCCAAGTGGGTTGAATACAAACAACAGCAGAAAGCGGCCTGAAACCCGGGCGCAGCCCCGGCTGCCCGCCCGCGAGGTCGAGGCGGATCCCCCGCGGGCGGGGCCTACCCGTCCGGCCCCGCCCGGGCCGCCTGCCCGGCGGCGCGCCCACCGCTGTGGCGTCGCCCGTAGGCACACAGCGTTCGCATCCCTTCACGAAAGGGGCGGTTCATGTACAAGTCCGGATGGCCGCGCTTCGCGGCGCGTCCATCCGGGGAAAAATATCCCTTGAGCCTGTGGAGGGGGCAAAATGACTGCACGCAAGATGCCCGTTTGGACCCCCGCAGAACTGCACCGTCATTTGGATGAGGGCAGCCGCTTCACCATCCTGGACGTGCGCAACAAGGATGAGTTCGAGGCCTGGAAAATCGAGGGCAAGGCCCCGGTCCCGACCGTCAACATGCCCTATTTCGACCTGCTGGACTTGCAGGACGAGAACGAGGAGATCGCCGCCGCGGTCGCCCGCGCGGTGCCCGGGCGGCTGCAGGACAAGCTGCCCGCAAGCGGCCAGATACTGGCAGTCTGCGCCAAGGGCGACACCTCGACCCACGTGGCCGAGGGGCTGCGGCGGCTGGGCTATCTGGCGGCCAACCTGGAAGGCGGCATGGCGGCATGGGGCGACCACTACGAAGTGCGCGCGGTGGAGGAAACCCCCCGCCTCACCCTGCTCCAGATCAGCCGTCCGGCACGCGGCTGCCTGAGCTACATGATCGCGAGCGGCAATGAAGCCATCGTGGTCGACGCCGCGCGTCATGTCGACACCTACACCCGGCTGGCGAAGGAACGCGGCTGGCGCATCAGCGCCGTGCTCGACACCCACCTGCAGGCCGACCACATCAGCGGCGGGCGGGCGCTGGCCAAGCTTGCAGGCGTGGATTACTGGCTCCACCCCTACGACAGCATCCATCCCGACGACCTGCTGCCGGCGACGTTCCCCTTCCGCTTTCTGGAAGACGGCACGAACTTCACGGTGGGCGAGGTCGGCCTGCGCGCGCAGCACCTGCCCGGCCACACGCTGGGCATGATCAACCCGCTGGTCGACGGCCGCTATGTGTTGACCGGCGACACCCTGTTCATCGAATCGGTCGGCCGCCCCGACCTGGGCGGGCGGGCGGAAACCTGGGCGCCTTTGCTGTTCCGCTCGCTGCAAACACTGCTCGCCCTGCCCGAGGACACCGTCGTGCTGCCGGCCCATTTCAGCAACATGCACGAGGCGGACAAGACGGGCGGCTACCGCGCCCCCCTGGGCGCGCTCAAGAAGCATCACGAGGGCTTGCGCCTGCTCGAACACGGCCTGCCCGCCTTCGTTTCCTACACCCTGGCACGGCTGCAACCGCATCCCAAAGCCTACGACGACATCCGGCGCGTCAACACCGGGTTGCTGGAAGTGGACGAAGCCAAGGCGAGCGAACTGGAACTCGGCCGCAACCGCTGCGCGCTGGCGCAACACGCGGAAGCGCGGCGCGAGGCGGCGTAGCGGGTAGCGGCGCACGGCACAGCCTTGGAATGCCGCCACCGACGGCGGTCATGACATGAAAGGCTAGCGGCTCGTTCCCGGCACGTAGCCATGGCGCAGCTGGTTGCTGCTGACCGTGCGCGACCACACGAACTGCCGCAGATAATCCTCGCTGCCCGCCTGCACGCCGGTGCCCGAGAGCGCCGTTCCGCCGAACGGCTGGATGCCGATGCGGGCGCCGGTGATGCTGCGATTGAAATAGAGATTGCCGACGCGGAATTGCCGCTGCGCCGCGTCCAGGTGCGCGGGCAGGCGCGAGAACACGCCGCCGGTCAGCGCGTAGTCGCTGTCGTTCGCCCACGCCAGCGCGGTGTCGAAATCGGGCGCATGCAGCACGGCGAGGATCGGCGCGAAGATTTCCTCGCGCGCCAGCCGGTGGTGCGGCTGGATGTCGGCAAAGATCGCGGGCGCAAAGTAGTGCCCCCCCGCCGGCGCCTTGCCCTGGTACACCAGCCTGCCTTCCGCGCGGCCGATATCGAAATAGCGTTGCGCCTTCTCCAGCGCCTGCGGGTTGATGAGCGGGCCGAAGCGGAATTGCGGATCGACGGGCGGACCCGGCGGCCAGCTCGCCAGCGCGTCGGCCAGCCGCGCCAGCAGGCGTTCGTGCACGCGCCCCACGGTGATGAGGCGCGAAGCGGCGGAACATTTCTGTCCCTGGTAGCCGAACGCGGACGCCAGGATGTGCGTTACCGCCTCGTCGAGGTCGGCATCCTCGTCGACGATGATCGCGTTCTTGCCGCCCATTTCGCACACCACGCGCTTGACGCGCCGCTGCGCGGGGCTGCGGCGGAGCGCCTGTTCGATGAGCGCGAGCCCGACCTCGCGCGAGCCGGTGAAGGCGATCGCGGCAATGTCGGGATGTGCGGCCAGCAACGAACCCAGCGTCGCGCCGTCGCCCGGCAGCAGCTGCGCCACCGCGGGCGGGAAGCCGGCCTCCAGCAGAATGTCGTGCAGCTTGCAGGCATTGAGTTGCGCCGGCGTGGCCGGCTTCATGATGACCGGATTGCCGCACACCAGCGCCGCCGCGCTCATGCCGGAAAGGATGGCGAGCGGGAAATTCCAGGGCGCGATGACGGCCGTCGGCCCCAGCGCCTCGTAGCACGTGGCGTTCTTCTCGCCGGGAAAGTCGCGCGTCGTTCGCCAGTCCAGCAGCCGCTCCGCAACATCCGCGTAATAGTTCCAGCAGTCGATCGCCTCGGCCACGTCGGCGTCGGCCTCGCGCCACGCCTTGCCGACTTCCAGCACCTGCCACGCCGCCAGTTCGAAGCGGCGGCGGGCCATGAGGTTCGCCGCCGCGCGGCACAGGCGCGCGCGTTCGCCCACCGCGGTCTCGCGCCAGCCGGGGAAGGCGGCGACGGCATGGCGTATCGCCTGCTGCGCGTGCGCGGGCTCGGCCTGTTCGATGCGGCCGAGGATGTGCGCCGGGTCGGCCGGGTTGCGGCTGTCGTGCCAGCGCGTCGCCGTCTCGCATCGCAGGACCGGGTGCAGCGGATAGGCGCGCCCCGATTCCCCCGCCGCCTGCGCCAGCGCCGCGCGCATCGCCCGGCGCGGCGCGTCGTCGCTGAAATCGGCCAGCGGCGTGTTGCGGAACCCCGGCTCGGGCGCGGATTCCTGCGATGTCACCTGCGGCGGGGCGAGCAGGCTCTCGGGCGGCGCGTCCTCCAGATACGCCTGGCGCAGCACCGAGGTGGACGCGGTGTTTTCCAGCAGCCGGCGGATGAGATAGGCGATGCCGCCGATGAGGTCGCCCACCGGCAGATACAGGCGCAGGCGCGCGCCCTCCCCGACCACGGCGGCGGCGAGCGGGTCGGCCATGCCGTAGAGCATCTGCACTTCCCAGCTGGCGGCCGCGCGTCCCGACGCACGCGCCAGCGCCAGCGCGTGCGCCAGCGACCGCAGGTTGTGGCTGGCGATCATCGGGTAGACGCGGTCACCCGCCGCGAACAGCAACGCGGTGAGCCGTTCGAAACTCGCGTCGGTGGCGGCCTTGTCGGTGTACACCGGGCAGGGCCAGAAGCGCTGCGCCGCCAGCGCCACCTCGCTGTCCCAGTAGGCGCCCTTGACCAGGCGCACGCGCAGCGGTCGCTCGGGCGTCCACGGCAGGGCCAGCAAGGCGTGCAGGTCCGCCTCGGCGTCCGGGCGATACGCCTGCAGCGCAAGGCCAGGCGCTTGGCCGGGCCGTTCCGCCAGGGTCCGGAACACCGCCAGCACCAGCGGCCGGCTGTCGTGGTTTTCCATGTCGAGGGTGAGGCTGACGCCGGCTTCTGCGGCTGCGGCGCGGATCGGCTCCAGGCGACCGAGCACGCGTGCCACACTGCCTTCCAGATCGATCGGGTCGAAGCGCGGGGTGAGCGCGGACAGCTTGATCGAAAGATCGGGCTGCTGCGCGGAACCGGCCGCGAGCCAGGCGAGCAGCTTCAGGATGCGCGCGGCATAGGCGTCGGCCTCGGCCTCGGAGAGCACCACCTCGCCGAGGGCGTCGAGGCTCACCGTGGCGGGCAGGCCGGTGATTTTCTTCAAGGTCGCGGCAAAGACTTGGGCGTCCTCCTCGACCACGAACAGGCGTGCCGTGCGCGCCACCGCCCGCTGCAGCAGCGGCGCCACCCAGACCTGCCCGCCCACCTTCAGCAGCCGCCCCAACACCCCGCCGAGTTCGAAGCTGCCGAGACAGGCGCGAAAGTGCGTGGCGATCATGGGGGCGTCGCGCAGTTGCGGCAGGACGTCGACGAACTGGAACAGCGCATCACGCAGCCGCGCGTCGGCGATGGCCCGCTTCAGCATCATGCGGCGTCCGGCGTAGAAGCCGGGTGGATGCGCCCGCGCGCGCCGGTAAAGCGTGCGGCCGATTGCCTGGATCGAGGGTTCGAGGGACGCGTCAGCCATGGCCGCAGTATAGGCAGCGTCCGCCCAGCCGGGGCGGTGTCACGGACGACACGAAACCTGCTTTGTTTTGTGGCTATCGACTCGCTATAACTAGTACCTCAACCCATAAGTTTGCGTACATGCCGAGACACGCATCCGCGCGCCGAGTGCGCGAAGCGAACCGCAGCCATAGCCGTAGCTATGGCGAGGATGCGCGACAAAGCCATCGGCGATGCGGGGCGGGTCGAACATAGCGAAACTTATGGGTTGAGGTACCAGTGTGGTGTTGCACGCTTGACGGGACAAATACAACCGATGGATTTTTGTTCAGGGCGAGGCGCAAACCGCAGCAATAGTTCGACTATTGCGAGGATTTGCAACGAAGCCATGGACGAAAAGACGCGGTTTTATGTTCTGGATAGCGTGCAACACCACACTAGACTTGTCTCGCCACCGAACAGGAGAATCGCCATGAACGGAAACCCCCTGCCGGCCGCCCTTGCACTGGGGCTCGTGCTGGCCATTCCCTCGATCGTTCTTGCGCAGGGCAAGGTGTTGATCACCTCGCCGGCGGCAGGCGCCACCCTCGACGCGATGGACGAAAACAAGCTTGTCTATGACGTCGATCCCGGCCCGCGCGGCGACCATGTCCACGTCTATGTCGACAACAAGGAGGTCGGCATCCTGCGCCGGCTCAAGGGGAGCTACACGCTCGAGACCCTGTCGCCCGGCAAGCGCAATCTCTGCGTCAAGGTGGTGAACAAGGCCCACGTACCGATCGGCATCGAGCAGTGCGTCCAGGTCGTGGTCAAGTAGGCCATGGGAGCGGAAAATCTCGCCTATGCCCTGACCCAGGTGGTGCATAACTTCGGCGCCGTCGGCGTGCTGGGCGGCGCGGTGTTCGCGGTATGGCCGGATTCCCGGTTGTCGCACGGACGCAAGCTTGCTTGGCTCATATTCGGCGCCTGGAGCGCGCAAATTCTCAGCGGCGCCTCGTTCGGCGCCACCAGCCTCTACTACTACGGCAAAACACCGGATCTGAGCAGCATTGCCACGGCCGCCCTCGCGATCAAGGTGGCGGCGGCGCTGGCGGGGCTTGCGCTCGCCGCCTGGTATCTGCGGCGCGGCGAGCAATGGGGCCACGCCGGCGCGCGGCGCGCATTCCTGGGCCTGGCCGCACTGGCCGCGCTTGCCCTGACGGCAGCCGCCTTCCTGCGCTGGTTTTCGTAGCGCGCTTCCCGTACGGTCGGCGGTTTCGCTCGCACCCCCGCGAACCCCCGGCTTTTTTTTGTGAACCAATTAGCACCGATACAGTCCTATTAGTGCATTCAGGAGCGCCCATGTTGCGAATTGCCAAACTGACCGATTACGCCGCCCTGCTGATGGTGCGCCTTGCCCGCGAGCCGGCACGCTGCTTCAGCGCCGCGCAGCTTGCCGACGAGCTGGGGCTGCCGTCGCCGACCGTGGCCAAGCTGATGAAACGCCTGCTGCGCGCCGGTCTGCTGACGAGCGTGCGTGGCGCGGGCGGCGGTTATTGCCTGGCCCTGGCGCCCCACGCGATTTCGGTCGCCGACGTGGTGGAGGCGATCGAAGGCCGGGTGGCATTGACCGAGTGTGCCGTCGGCAAGGGGGTTTGTGCGCTGGAACCGGACTGTGCGACCGGGGCCAACTGGCAGCGCATCAGCCGCGCCGTTCGCGCCGCACTCGATACGGTCAGACTGGACGACATGGCCAGGACGCCGTGGCAACCGGTCCGCATGCAGGGTTTGAAGGAGAAATTGTCATGAGCAAGGTCGATGCGCGTTTTCCCGGGATGCAGGCCGAGACCGGCTCGTCCAGCCGGCGCAATCCCGCGTTGCGCAGCCGGGTCGACGACGAATACCGCTGGGGATTCGTCACCGACATCGCGCAGGAAACGGTGCCCGCCGGGCTCGACGAAGACGTCATTCGCCTCATTTCGGCCAAGAAGAACGAGCCGGAATTCATGCTCGAATGGCGGCTGACGGCGTATCGCCACTGGCTGACGCTCAGCGAGCCGGCCTGGTCGACGGTGCACCATCCGCCCATCGACTACCAGGCCATCCACTACTACGCCGCGCCGAAGACGCGCGCGCAGCCGAAGGATCTGTCCGAAGTCGACCCGGAGCTGCTCCGTACCTACGAAAAGCTCGGCATTCCCCTGCAGGAACGCGAGGCGCTGGCCGGGGTGGCGGTGGACGCGGTGTTCGACTCGGTGTCGGTCGCGACCACTTTCAAGGACAAGCTTTCGAGCCTGGGCATCATTTTCTGCGCGTTCTCCGAGGCGGTGCAGAAGCATCCCGACCTGGTGCGGCAATATCTCGGCTCGGTCGTGCCCTACACCGACAACTATTTCGCCGCGCTCAATTCGGCGGTGTTCACCGACGGCTCCTTCGTCTACGTGCCGAAGGGCGTGCGCTGCCCGATGGAGCTGTCGACCTATTTCCGCATCAACGCGAGGAACACCGGCCAGTTCGAGCGCACCCTCATCGTCGCCGACGAAGGCGCCTACGTGAGCTACCTGGAAGGCTGCACCGCGCCGATGCGCGACGAGAACCAGTTGCATGCGGCGGTGGTCGAGCTGGTGGCGCTGAAAGACGCCCGCATCAAGTATTCCACCGTGCAGAACTGGTATCCCGGCGACCGCGAGGGACGTGGCGGAATCTACAACTTCGTCACCAAGCGCGGCGACTGCCGCGGCGACCGCGCGCACATTTCGTGGACCCAGGTCGAGACCGGCTCGGCGATCACCTGGAAGTATCCGAGCTGCATCCTGCGCGGCGACGACAGCGTCGGCGAGTTCTATTCGGTGGCGCTGACCAACCATCGCCAGCAGGCGGACACCGGCACCAAGATGATCCACCTCGGCCGCAATACGCGCAGTACCATCGTGTCCAAGGGCATCTCGGCCGGCTACGGCAGCAATGCCTACCGCGGCTTGGTCAAAGTGCTGCCATCGGCGGCGAACGCGCGCAACCATACGCAATGCGACTCGCTGCTGATGAGCGATCACTGTGCCGCCCATACCTTTCCCGTCATCGAGGTGAAGAATGCCAGCGCGACGGTGGAGCACGAGGCCACCACCAGCAAGATCGGCGATGACCAGCTGTTCTATCTCAGGAGCCGCGGCCTCTCCGAGGAGGACGCCGTAAACCTGATCGTCAATGGTTTCTGCAAAGAAGTCTTCAAGGAACTGCCGATGGAATTCGCGGTGGAAGCCCAGAAACTGCTCGCGGTGAGCCTGGAGGGCGCGGTCGGCTAAGGAGAACGTCATGCTGCATATCGAGAACCTGCACGTGTCCATCGGCGACACCCCCATACTCGCCGGCATCGACCTCACAGTCCAGGCGGGCGAAGTGCACGCCATCATGGGCCCCAACGGCTCCGGCAAGAGCACGCTGGCCCAGGTGCTGGCCGGGCGCGAGGGCTATACCGTGACGGCCGGGCGCGTGCTTTACCTGGGGCAGGACCTGCTGGCGCTGACGCCGGAGCAGCGCGCCCGCGCCGGGGTGTTCCTCGCCTTCCAGTACCCCCTCGAAATCCCTGGCGTGGCCAACGTGCAGATGCTGCGCACCGCGCTCAACAGCACGCGGCAGGCGCGCGGCGAGCCCGAACTCGACGCGATGGATTTCCTCGACCGGGTGAAAAGCAAGCTGGCCTTGCTCGGCATGGACGAAAGCTTTCTCTACCGGGCGGTCAACGAAGGTTTTTCCGGCGGCGAGAAAAAGCGCAACGAAATCCTGCAGATGGCGGTGCTGGAACCGCGCCTCGCCATCCTCGACGAAACCGATTCCGGGCTCGACATCGACGCGCTGAAAACCG
>DYFW01000192.1 GCA_020725005.1 Thiobacillus denitrificans | reverse complement strand
TGTCGTAGCTCTTCGCCCGCACCCACTGCACGAAGGACGGATCGGCCTTGAGCACGCCGCGGGCGGTGACGTCGTTCACGCAGGTGTAGCCGAAAATGTAATCGCCCGCCTCGGCAGGCGAGACCCGGCTGCAGCGCTTGCCGATGACGACGCCGAGCTCGCCCTCGAACACCACCGGGCCGTCGTAGCCCGGCGGTTGGCGGATGACCTCGCCGTGGGCGAGATGGCAGTTGGGCGTCTTGACGAAGTAGAGGGGGTGCGGCGGCCGCGACAGGCCCTCGACCCGGGCGCGCTCGTGGAAGTTGTTCCACAGGCCGAGGAGCTTGCCGGGGTCGCAGGGCGTCATGAGCGTGACGTCGGACAGCGCGGCCGACACGCCAGTCGGCCGGGCGCCGCCGAACATATTCCCTTCGTGAAACACGACCCGATCGCCTTCGAGCGTGCCAATCGCCGTCTGGCCGGCGTGCATGCAACGTACCCAGATTGTCATCCTGCTTCCTCCTTGGTGGTTGGGGGGTGAAAATCAAACGTTCGCGAACGGCGGCCCCGTCGGAAAACCGCAAGGCCGCCCGGCCCGACGGACCGGTCAGCCGCGGGTGTTCGACTGTGTCGGAAAGCTGTCGAGCTCGACCCGCGGGGCCGGCTGCCAGCCTTTCTTGCGGTGCTCGGCGACGACGTTGGTGAAAATGCCGCCGCGCACGTAGAACTTGGCCGTGAGGCGCATGAATCTGGGCTTCGTGGCTTTCACCAGGTCGTCGAGGATGCGGTTGGTGACGTCCTCGTGAAAATGCCCCTCTTCGCGGAAGCTCCAGATGTAGAGCTTCAGGCTTTTCAGTTCCACGCAGGTCTTGTCCGGGATGTAGTCGAGGAGGAGCGTGGCGAAATCCGGCTGGCCTGTCTTGGGACAAAGACATGTAAATTCAGGGATTTCCATGTGAATGTGAAAATCACGCTGAGGTTTTGGGTTGGGGAAGGTCTCGAGGGTCTTGGACGGCGTGGAGGGCATGAAAAGGCTCGGTGTAGAATGACGGCGACAAAGGCGTTCCCGCAGGGGAACGTTGGGAGACACATTATAAATCCGTAGGTTGCCCCGTCTTGCGACTGACCCATATCAAACTCGCCGGCTTCAAGAGCTTCGTCGACCCGACCGTGATTCCCGTCCCCGCGCAGCTGACCGGCGTGGTGGGCCCCAACGGTTGCGGCAAATCCAACGTCATCGACGCGGTGCGCTGGGTGCTCGGCGAGTCGTCGGCCAAGCACCTGCGCGGCGAGACCATGCAGGACGTGATCTTCAACGGCTCCGGCACACGGAAGCCGGCGTCGCGGGCCTCGGTCGAACTGCATTTCAACAACGAACTCGGGCGCGCCGCCGGCCAGTGGTCGCAGTACGCCGAGATCGCGGTCAAGCGCGTGCTCGACCGCAGCGGCGAATCGACCTACTACATCAACAACATGCGGGTGCGCCGGCGTGACGTCGCCGACCTGTTCCTTGGCACCGGCGTCGGCGCGCGCGCCTATGCCATCATCGAGCAGGGCATGATCACCAAGCTGATCGAGGCCAAGCCCGAGGAACTGCGCGCCTACCTCGAAGAGGCGGCGGGCGTGTCCAAGTACAAGGAGCGCCGCCGCGAAACCGAGGCGCGGCTCAAGGACGCGCGCGACAACCTCGCCCGGGTCGAGGACATCCAGCGCGAGCTGAAGCACCAGGTCGAGAAGCTCGCCGCGCAAGCCGAGGTTGCGCAGCACTACAAGCAGTTGCAGGCCGACCTCACCCATGCCCAGCACCGCCTGTGGTACGCGAAAAAGCGCGACGCCGCCGAGCAGCGCGCGCGCATCGACCGCGATCTCGCCGAGGCGCAGAACCGGCTCGAAGCCGAGACCGCACGCCTGCGCCACATCGAATCCCGGCTCGAAACCGCGCGCCAAAGCCAGTTCGCCGGACAGGACGCGCTCAACGCCGCGCAGGCGGCGTATTACCAGGCCCAGGCCGAGGTCGCGCGCATCGAGCAGGCGATGGCGCACCAGAACGCCACCCGCGAACGACTCACCCGCCAGGCGCAGGATCTCGGTGCGCGCCTGGAAGCCCAGCAGGCGCGTCGCGCCGCGACCGCCGCGGCACTGGAGGAAGTGACCACGCAGCAGCCGGGACTGCAGGCGGCGCTGGCCGAGGCCGAAGCCGCCGCCCGCCAGGCGACCGACAGCACGCTGCCGCAGAAGGAGGCCGCCTTGCGCAGCGCGCAGCAGGCAGTCGGCGACGCCCAGCGCGCGGTCTCCCAGATCGACCAGGCGCGCCAGGTCGACGAGAACAGCCTCGGCCACACCCGCCGCCAGATCGAGCAGCTCGAAACCCGCCAGCGCCGGCTGGCGCAGGAACAGGCGCAGTTGCCGCGTCCCGACGCGGCCGGCCTGGCGCAGAAGCAGGTCGAGGTCGACGAACTGGCGCAGACCCTGGCGGCCGCGCAGGCGAGACTGAAAGCGGTCGAAACCGCGCTGCCCGAACTCGAGGCGGTGCGGACACAACAGCAGCAGGCGCTCGACGCCGCGCGCCGCAGCCTGCACCAGACCGACGCCGAGCTGGCCGCACTGAAGAAACTGCAGGAAAGCCTCAAGGCCGACGAAAAGCTGGGCGCCTGGCTCAAGCAGCGCAATCTCGACGACGCAGCGCGCCTGTGGGAAAAACTCACGGTCGCCCCCGGCTGGGAAGCCGCGGTGGAAGCGGTGCTGCGCGAACGCCTGCAGGCGGTGGCGGCCGAAGTCGATCCCGGCTGGTTCGACAATGCGCCTCCCGCACGACTCACCCTATGGGGCAGGCACGCCGAGGCAGCAGCCCAGCCGCTTCCGGGGACACTGGCGAGCGAGGTCGCCAGCGACGACCCGGCCGTGCAGGCGGCGCTGGGCGACTGGCTCGCCGGCGTGTACCGGGCCGACGACGCCGAGGCGGCGCGCCAGCGCGCGTCGACCCTGCGCCCGGGCGAGTGCGTCGTCACCCCGCAGGGCCACGTCTTCACCCCGCACAGCGTCACCTTCCACGGCCCGCACACGGCGGTCGAGGGCATACTCGCGCGCGGCCGCGAACTCGAGCGCCTGACCGCCGACGCCGCGCGCCTGCGCGACGACGTGGCGACGCTCGAGGCCGCGACCGGGGAAACCCAGCAGGCCTACGCCGAGCGCCAGCGCGAGATCCAGGCGCTGCGCGCGCAGACCGGCCAGACCCAGAGCCGCCACCACACCGCGCAAATGGAACTCCTGCGCCTGCAGCAGGCGGTCGAACGGGTGCAGAGCCGCGCGGCGCAGATCACCCAGGAACTCGACGAGGTCACGCGCCAGCTCACGGCCGAGCGCGCCACGCTGGACGCGATCGAGGCCCGTCTCAAGGACTACCGCGCGCAGGGCGACGCCGCGCGCGAAGTGCTCTACGCCGCGCGCCAGCAGCGCGACCAGGCCGACCGTGCGGTGTTCGAGGCGCGCGAACTGCAGCGCGCCGCCGAGCGTCGCCACCAGGAGGCCGGTTTTGCGCTGACCACCTGCACCAACAAGATGCGGGAGC
>DYFW01000191.1 GCA_020725005.1 Thiobacillus denitrificans | reverse complement strand
CGCTGAAACAGAGCCTGCAGGGCAGGCTCTCGCTGCGCGGCCAGGGCATCGTGCTCCACGGCGTCGATCTCGACGAAGCCTTCGACCGCTTCGAGGCCAGCCAGACCTTCAACCTCGTCGACGTCGGCGCGGTCTTCCTCGCCGGCCCGATCGGGCTCGCGCTCACCAAGGGCCACGATTTCGCGCGCCTCCTGGGTGGCCTCGAAGGCCGCAGCGACATTCGCGTCCTGGTGTCCGACTGGACGGTCGCGCGCGGCGTGCTGCACGCAAAGGATGTCGCCATCGCGACCCGCCGCCACCGCGTCGCGCTGCAGGGCCGGCTCGACCTCGTCAACGAGCGCTTCGACGGCGTGACCGTCGCGCTCGTCGACGCCCGGGGCTGCGCCAAGGTGCAGCAGAAAATCCGCGGCAGCTTCGCCCGGCCGGTGATCGACAAGCCGAGCACGCTCAGCGCGCTGACGGGGCCGGTGGTCCGGCTGTTCAGCCAGCTGGTGCCCGGCGGCAAGTGCCGGGTGTTCTACGCAGGGTCGGTGGTGGCGCCGCAGTAAGGGGATCGAGGGGGGGCAACCACCTTGTCGCGCCCCGACACCGTGCGGGCGGCGTCTTGTCCAAAGTCAATTCATTCAAAGGAACGTCACGGCGGCCAGCCATGCGGCGGCGATGGCGCCGCTGACGACATCGCGATGCGGCGAGCGCCACAGCGTGGCGAACAGGAAAACATTGTAGGGCAGCGGTGCGAAATGCAGCGCGAGCGCCAACGCGGGATGGCCGTCCTGAACCAGGAGGGCGAGGGCGAGGGCAGTGGCGACGAGATTGATCAGGGTGCCGACGCCGAGCATGTCGCGCCACAGCAGCACGGTCAGGGGAACCTGGCCTTGCCAGCGGCGCGTGAAGAAATTGCGGAATGACGTCGACTTCATTGCGGCACCCGGGTGAACGGCAGGATCGCGGTCGTGACAAGGTCGATAATGACGCCGGACACGACGACGGCGGCTATGGCCGCCAGACCATACCCGCTCGGCTTGACTGCGCCGCTTACCGAAGCAACTGAACGCCGCCCCGCCAGGCGCGATGCTCAGAGCCTCACGGGCAGGGGGGCGCCAGGGCCTGGCGTGCGGCGTTGATGGGGGCCCTTACAGGCACTTATTTCTTCGCCGTCCGCCGCAGCCGGTTCAGCAGGCGCCGCGCCAGCTCGCCGAAGAGTTCGGTCTGCGTCGGGTGCGGGAAGATCGCCTTCGCCACCTGCGCCAGCGTCATCTCGCCCGCGACCATCATCACCGCCGTGCCGATTAGCGTGTCGGTGTGGTCGGCGAGGAAGTGCACGCCGACGATGCGGCCGGTGGTCTTGTCGGCGACGAGCTTGATCATGCCCTCGGTCTCGCCGGTGATCATCGCCTTGGCGTCGATGCTCATCGGCATCTTGGCTTCCACCGCGTCGATGCCTTTCGCTTTCGCCTGCGCGACGGAGAGACCGACAAAACCGGCCTGCGGGCGCGAGAAGGTGACGCCGCAATCCTTGTCCTGGTCGTATTCGGCCGCGTGGCCGAGCAGGTTGCCGGCGGCGACGCGGCCCTGCGTCGCGGCGGTGTGGGCGAGCATGTAGCCGCCGATGACGTCGCCGACGGCGTAGATGTGCGGCACGCTGGTCCGGCAGCGGGCGTCGACCTTGATCGCCGCGCCGTCGAGTTCGACGCCGACCTTGCCCAGATTCAGCTTGCTGGTGTCGGGGCGCTTGCCGGTCGCCATCAGGACGATGTCGCAATCAAACACCGACTCGACGCCTTCGCTGTTGGCATAGCGCAGCCGCATCGCGCCGGGCTTGCCGGCGATTTCCTTGATGTCGGCGCCGGTGACGACGGTGATTTCCTTTTCCAGCGTGGCGATCAGCGCCTTGGCGATTTCGTCCTCGATTTCGGCGAGGATGCGGCCGTTGCGCTCGAGCATCAGCACCTCGGCGCCGAAGTCGCGGAAGATCTGCGCCATCTCGACGCCGATGACGCCGCCGCCGACGATGCCGAGTTTCTTCGGCGGGCTGGCGAGGTTCCAGATGGTGTCGGAGGTGACGACACCGCCCGTGGCGAGGTTCTCGCGCGCGCCGGGAATCGGCGGCACGAAGGCCGGGGCGCCGGTGGCGATCACCGCCGCGCCAAACGTGACTTGATACGGCTCGCCCTCGACCGGGGTGATTCTGAGCGTGTGCGCATCGACGAATTCGCCGAAGCCTTCGCGCACGTCGATCTTCATGCCGCGGTCGGCTTTCAGCGCCATGTCGCCGCGCGCGGACTGCACCCAGCGGCGGTGTTTCTCGACCTGTTCCCAGTTGAGCTTGGGCGCGTTGGTGCCGTCGACGCCCATTTCGGCGTCGTGCGCGCGGTTGCGGATGGCATCGGCCGCGGCGCGCCAGGCCTTGGACGGGATGCAGCCGCGCCACAGGCATTCGCCGCCGGGGAAGGGCTCGTTGTTGACCATCATGACACGGACGCCGTGGTCGGCGAGGTCGCGCGCGCAGTCCTCGCCGCCGGGGCCGCCGCCGACGACGACGACGGGGTAGTCCCATTCAGCCGACAGCAGACTGGCGACAGCAGACGGTTCTGTCCGCTGTTCGCTGTCTGCCGTCCCCTGAATCCATGCCTCGGGCGCCTCGATGATCTGCTTCAGGGCGGCGAGATAGAGCGCGACATCGGCGCCGTTCAGCACGCGGTGGTCGCCGGTGATGGTGAAGGGGGTGCCGTGCGGGCCGTTGGCGGCAATCGCCAGGATCGCGGCGATGCCGGGGGTGGGAATCGCGGTGAAATGCGTCACGCCCAGCATGCCCATGTTGGAAATGGTGAAGGTCGGGTTGGCGTACTCGGCGGGGGCGAGCTTCCGCACCCGCGCGCGTTCGACCAGCCCCGCCCAGTCGGCCTGCAATGCCTCGAGCGACTTTTTCTCGACGCCGTGCAGGATCGGCACGACCAGTCCGCCGTCGTTCGACATCACCGCGATGCCGAAGTCGTGGTTCGCGCGCTCGACCAGCTTGTCGACCGGCTGGTAGGCCCAGTTCATGCGGGGGAATTTCGCCATCGCGAGCGAGCAGGCCTTGGCGATCGCCACCGTCACCGAGATCTTCTTCGCCTTGGCCGCGGCGGTGAGTTTCGAGGTGTCGATGTTCATCGTCACGGTGAAGGTCGGCAGCGTGAGCGAGGCGGTCATCGCGTGGCTGACGGCCTTCTCCATCGAGGTCATCGGGCGGCCCTGGCCGGGCACGTCGACTTGCGGCAGCGAGTGCGCGACTTCGGCCATGCTGGGGCGTGCGCGCGCCACGTCGGCGGCGACGATGACGCCCGCCGGGCCGGTGCCGGCGAGGGTGGCGAGGTTCACGCCCAGCTGGGCCGCGACCTTGCGGGCGTAGGGCGTGGCCGGCCGCCCCGGCACGCGCGCTACCGGCGACTGGCTGCCGGTGGCTACGACCTGTGCCGGCGCGGCCTTGGGCACGGGAAGGGTGGCGGGCTTGTCGGCCGGGTGCGGCGCGACATGGTGCACGTCCTTCACCTTGTGGTCGGCGGAAATCGTCACG
>DYFW01000190.1 GCA_020725005.1 Thiobacillus denitrificans | reverse complement strand
CGAGCAGGCGGCGCGCACCCCCTCCGATGTGCCGCGCATGACCGGTGAACACGCGGTCGAAGTCAACGGCAACAGCGTCGAATACTGGGAAAAGCGCGAACGCGAGGCCAAGGCCCGTGCCGCGGCGGCGCGCAACGCCAACGGCAACCGGGCGCGCCCGGCGGCGCAGCCGCGCAGCTATGGCGACAGCCGGCCGGGTGGCAGCCGCGGCGTGCGCGGGCGCTTCAAGGACTGAACGAACGCCGCCGGTGCCGGTGTGAGCAAGGGGGTTTCACGTGAAACCCCCTTTTTGTTTTATGGCTTGGCGGGAAGGGCGCGGAAGCGCAGGCTGGCGACCATGGCGTCGAAATCCGGCAGGCCGCGCTGGAAATAGACGATGGACGGCGCCTCGTAGAACAGCGTCAGCCGCCCGCGCGCGTTCTTGTAGCGGCCCTGCACGCGCACCGCCGGCCTGCCGTCGAGCAGCAAGGGGCTCGTGGCGACGATTTCCATGTTGGCGGTGGCTTCCGCGCTTTTCCATTCGGCGACGACGAGCTCGGCGAGTTCGTGCGGCAGCAGGTCGGCGCGGGTCTCGCGCCGGGTGTGGGGCAGCTTGCGGGTGTGCGGCTGGCGCGCGACGGCAATGTAGTTGAGGGCTGGGCCGTCGCGGGTGAGGAAGATGTCGTTCGCGCCCGCGGTCTGCCGGACCCAGCCGAGCGGCAGCGTGATGCTGTAGTCGTCGGCCCGGGTTTCGAGCCGGGTGGCCGGGTCGACGCGTGCCCAGGGCGCGCAGGCCGCCAGGCCGGCGAGGAGGCCGGCGACGACGAGACGCCGCCGCACGCTCATGACGCGGGCGTCCCGGTACCGGCGTCGGGCCGGCGCGGGACGTGGCAGGTCCGGTTGCGGCCGCCGCGCTTGGCCGCATACAGGGCGCGGTCGGCGTCGGCGAGCAGGGCGTCGAGCAGTGGCGCGGTGTCGCCTTTCTCGACCGGGGCGGCGGCGGTGGCGACCCCGATGCTGGTGGAGACGTGCTGCCGGGTGTCGGAGATGCCGGCGATGGCCAGGCGCACCCGCTCGGCGGCGATGACGCTTTCCGCCTCGTCGACACCGAGCAGCGCCATGACGAATTCCTCGCCCCCGTAACGGGCGACGATGTCGTTTTCGCGGGCGGTGGCGAGCAGGGTGTCGCCGACCCGCTTGAGCACGTGATCGCCCTCGGCGTGGCCGTAGCGGTCGTTGATCTGTTTGAAGTGGTCGAGATCGAGCATGAACAGGGCCACGCTCTCCTTGCGGCGGTGCGCGGTCTTGAGCATCTGGGAGGCGAGCTCGTGGAAGGCGCGCCGGTTGAGAAGGCCGGTGAGGCTGTCGCGGCTGGCCTGTTCCTTGAGCGCCGCGTGCAGGCGCTGCAATTCTTCGGTCTGCTGCCTGAGCTGGTCGGCGGCGGCCTTGCGCTCGGTGATGTCGCGCACGATGCACAGGGTGAGACGCGCCGCGCCAAGTTCCATCGGACTCAGCATGATGTCGACGGGCAGTTCGCTGCCGTCGCGGCGCTGCACGGACAGTTCGAGCCCGCTGCCCATCTGGCGGCAGTGCGGCTCGGCAAGGAAGCGGGTGCGATGCGCGGCGTGGCGGTCGGCGTAACGCGATGGCACCAGCAGTTCGACCGGCTGGCCGATCAGGTCCTCGCGGCAGTAGCCGAAGAGTTTTTCGGCCTGGGCGTTCGCCAGGGTGATGCGGCCGGCCGCGTCCACCACCAGCAGGGCGTCGGGGGTGAACTCGAAAATGCGCCGGTAAATATTGTCGTCGGCCGCGGGGACGTCCCGGGCCGCGGACGGAGGAAGGTGGGCGCGCGCGTTCATGGCTGCTGTCGTGGTGGGCCGGTCATGCTTTCATTATGGTTGGCCGTGCCTGGGGCGTCCATGAGATGAAGGTAATACTCGACGAAGCCGCGGTCGGCGGCGTCGGGGGCGAGCGCCAGGTAGCGCCGCAGGGCGCGGCGGGCGTCTTCCGTCTGGCCGCGCTTGTAGTGCAGCAGGCCGAGCGCGCGGTAGGCCGGGGCGAACCGCGGCGCGGTCTCGATGGCGAGCCTGAATTCGCGTTCGGCGGCGGCCTCGTCGCCGGGGTCGTTGCGCAAGCGGTACGCCTCCCCAAGGTAGTAAGATGCTTCCGGGGGATATTCCCGGCGCCGCTCGGGGCTGGCGAGCACCAGGAGGATCTGCTTGGTGCGGAAGGCGGCGAGATCAGCCGCCAGCGAGGCGAGCCGCAGCGTCCCCGTCGCTGCGAGGAAGCGCTCGCGGCCGATCTCGCCGGCATCGGCGTCGCGTACCAGTTCGCGAAAGCTGTCGATGCGCTCCTGCAGCCTGGGGTGGCTGGCGAAGAAAAAAGGCTCCCGGATGTCGGCGGCCCGGATCTCTTCCTGCAGATGTTCGAAGGTGCGGATGCTTTCGCGCGCCGCGTAGCCCGCCGCGACCAGGCGCCGGAGGCCGATGGCGTCGGCCTCGCGCTCGTGTTCGCGCGAATAGCCGAACATCGACGACAGCGCGAGGAGATCCCCCACCAGCGGCACGCCCAGCATGGCGACGACGAGCGCGAAGGCAGCGGCGTTCTTCACCCGCTCGGCCTGCTGCAGCGCGTGGCGATGGGTGAAATGCGCCCCCTCGTGGGCGAGCACGGTGGCGAGCTGGGCCTCGTTCTCGAAGCGGGCGATGAGCCCGGTGTTGACGTAGATGCTGCCATTGGGCAGGGCGAACGCGTTGAGATGGGGCGCGTCGAGCGCGCGCACCCGGAGGCGGCCGGCGAACTCGGGATAAAGCCGGTCGACGATGCCCTGCAGATAGGCGGTGAGCGCGGGATCGGGGTTGACCTTGCCGGCGCGGGCGAGCGCCTGGTCGAATTCGTCGGCTTCCTGCCACAGGTTCTTTTCGCCCGGCGCCAGGTCGCGCAAGGCGTCCGCGCCGGCCCACGGCGGCACCGGCTGGGCGTGGACCGGCGCGGCGAGCGCGAGGCTGAGCGCGGCTACCCCCAGGCGCCTCATTCCCGCCCCGGCCAGGTGCGGTAGAAGTCGCGCATCAGGGCCTCCATGTCGTCGGCCTGGCGCGAATCGAGGCTGGCGCTGGAATCGAAGCTCATCCACCGCACGTCGCCGCTCTCGAGATCGACGATGCCGGCGGTCATGAACGTCTGCCCCAGCGGCATGACGACGCCGAGCGCCAGTCCGGCGATGAAGGCGACGCGGCGTCCGGCCGAGGAAATGAAATCGGTCCCGAGCACGATGAGTGCGGCGTCGGCGCCGGTTTCGTCGCGCAGGAAGGCGAGGCCGGGCCCCAGGGTGTAGTCGAATTCCTGCTGCTTGTGCGCCCAGGCGTTCTGGGTGCCGCGGCCAAAGTTGAATACCGACAGCGCGACGCGTTCGTAGAGGCCCATGTGGGCCTCGAGCCGTTCGCGCGCCTCGCCGGCAAGCGCGGGCGCCGGGATCACTTCGAACAGGCCGGATTCCCGGGCGAGGCGGATGGCGGCGGCGCTGAGGTTGCCGCGCGCGGCAGCCTCCCAGTCGGCCATGCGGGTCGGCACCCCGCCGGCCGACAATTCGTACACGA
>DYFW01000189.1 GCA_020725005.1 Thiobacillus denitrificans | reverse complement strand
CGGCTCGACGCGCTCGCGCGCGGCACCCCGCAGGGCATGGTGATCGAGAGCCTGCAGCTCGCCTACCCCGACAGCGTGTTCCACATGAGCGGCCTGTGGCGCGACGGCGTGCCGAGCGAGACGCGCGCCGAGCTCAGGCTCAACGTGCTCGACGCCGGCAAATTCCTCGCCCGCTTCGGCTACCCCGACGTGCTGGCGCGCGGCAGCGCCGATTTCCAGGGCAGCGCGAGCTGGGCCGGCTCGCCGGCCGATTTCGCTTTCGACACGCTCGCCGGCCAGATCGCCTTCAAGGCGAAGAGCGGCCAGTTCCTCAAGGTCGAACCCGGGGCCGGCAAGCTGCTGGGCGTGCTGAGCCTGCAGGCGCTGCCGCGGCGGCTGAGCTTCGATTTCCGTGATATCTTCAACCAGGGCTATGCCTTCGACGAGGCCAGTGCCACGCTGCGCATCGCGCGCGGGGTCGTCTACAGTGACGATTTCCAGATGCGCGGGCCGGCGGCCCGGGTCAGCATGTCGGGACTCGCCAACCTCGGGCAGGAGAGTGTGCAGCTGCGCGTGAAGGTGGTGCCGAAACTGTCGGAGAGCGTGGCCGTGGCAGGCGCCCTGCTCGGCGGCCCGATCGCCGGCGTGGGCGCGCTGGCCGCGCAAAAGCTCCTGCGCGACCCGATCGAGGAAATCGTGAGCCAGGAATACCTCGTCAGCGGGCCGTGGCAGTCGCCCGACGTGAAAAGACTGTCGAAGACGAAAACCGAAACACCCTCGGGCCCCCAGATGTCCGAACCCTGATCGTGGAATGTGATCGATGACAACGAAAAAACCCGCCAAGCCAGTCAAACCCGCCGTGCCGCGCGCCAGGGCGGCCGCCGCCAGAAAGCCGGCCCCGCCTGCGGGCACGGTGCGCGTCGCCGCGGTGCAGATGGCCTCGAGCCCCAACGTCGCGTCCAACCTTGCCGAAGCCGAGCGCCTGATAGAACTGGCGGTCGATGCCGGCGCCCGGCTGGTCGTGCTGCCGGAATTCTTTTGCATCATGAGCGCCAAGAACGCCGAGGTGGTGAAGGTGCGCGAACCCGAAGGCAGCGGGCCGATCCAGAACTTTCTCGCCCGCATGGCGAAGAAACACCATATCTGGCTGATCGGGGGCTCGGTGCCGCTGGAGGCGAACGCCGCCAACAAGGTGCGCAACAGCTGCCTGGTCTACGACGAGCGCGGCAAGCAGATCGCGCGCTACGACAAGATCCACCTGTTCGGGCTCGATCTCGGCAACGAGCACTACCAGGAGTCCACGCTCATCGAGCCCGGCGACAAGGTCGTCGTCGTCAGCAGCCCGTTCGGCCGCATCGGCCTGTCGGTGTGCTACGACCTGCGCTTTCCCGAACTGTACCGCGCCATGCCCGACGTCGACATCATCGTGGTGCCGTCGGCCTTCACCGCGACCACCGGCCGTGCGCATTTCGAGACACTGGTCCGCGCGCGCGCGATCGAGAATCTCGCCTACGTCATCGCGCCGGCGCAGGGCGGCTATCACCTTTCCGGTCGTGAAACGCACGGCGACAGCATGATCGTCGACCCCTGGGGCGTGGTGCTTGACCGCCTGCCGCGCGGCTCCGGCGTCGTCACCGCCAACCTCAACCCCGCCTATCAGGCGAGCCTGCGCACCAGCCTGCCGGCCTTGAAGCATCGCTTCGTCACCTGCAGCCAGATCAAGGTCGAAGTGGTCGAGCGGCGTGCCGTCGCCAAGCGTGCGTCCCAGAACGCTGGCGAGCCTGCCATCAAATGAATCCAGGATCCGACATGAACCCCACCGACGCCTTCGTTCCCATCCAGACCGCCGAACAGCTGTTCCAGTCGGCCGAGGCCACGCTGCTCACGCCGAACGGCCTCGACGCCGACAAGCTGGCACCGGTCTTCAGCCGTCTGCTCACGCATGACGTCGACTATGCCGACCTCTATTTCCAGTACAGCCGCTCCGAAGGCTGGAGCCTGGAAGAAGGCCAGGTCAAGTCGGGCAGCTTCAACATCGACCAGGGCGTCGGCGTGCGCGCGATCTCCGGCGAGAAGACCGCCTTCGCGTATTCCGACGACATCAGCCTCGATGCGCTCGGCGCCGCGGCCGACGCCACCCGCGCCATCGCGCGCGCCGGGCAGCACCGCAGCTTCGGCATGGTACGGCGCGGCGAAGGCCGCCTGCTGTACAACGCGGTCGACCCGCTGGCGAGCCTCGACGACACGGCCAAGGTCGCGCTGCTCGAGCGGCTGGAAAAGAAGGCGCGCGCGATGGACCCGCGCGTCATCCAGGTGATGGCGAGCCTCGCCTCCGAATACGAAGTCATCTTCGTCGCGCGCTCGGATGGTCACGTTGCCGCCGACGTGCGCCCGCTGGTGCGCCTGTCGCTGCAGGTCATCGCCGAGCAGGACGGCCGCCGCGAGCAGGGCTCGGGCGGCGGCGGCGGCCGCTTCGACTACGGCTATTTCACCGACGACATCCTGGAAAAATACGCGCGCCAGGCCGTGCACCAGGCGCTGGTCAACCTCGATGCGCGCCCCGCCCCCGCCGGCACCATGACCGTCGTCCTCGGCGCCGGCTGGCCCGGCATCCTGCTCCACGAAGCCATCGGCCACGGCCTCGAAGGCGACTTCAACCGCAAGGGCAGCTCGGCGTTTTCCGGCCGCATCGGCGAGCGCGTCGCTGCACCCGGCGTGACCGTCGTCGACGACGGCACCATTCCGCTGCGCCGCGGCTCGCTCAACGTCGACGACGAAGGCAACCCCACCCAGCGCACCATACTGATCGAAGACGGCATCCTCGTGGGCTACATGCAGGACATGATGAACGCGCGCCTGATGGGCATGCAGACCACCGGCAACGCGCGCCGCGAATCCTTCGCGCATCTCACCATGCCGCGCATGACCAACACCCTCATGCTCGGCGGCGACAAGCCCCCGCACGAGATCATCGCCTCGGTGAAAAACGGCCTCTACGCGGTCAACTTCGGCGGCGGCCAGGTCGACATCACCAGCGGAAAATTTGTCTTCTCCGCCGCCGAGGCCTACATGATCGAGGACGGCAAGATCACCTACCCGGTCAAAGGCGCGACCCTCATCGGCAACGGCCCCGACGCGTTGACACGCGTCTCCATGATCGGCAACGACATGGAAATGGATTCGGGCGTGGGCACCTGCGGCAAGGAAGGCCAGAGCGTGCCGGTCGGCGTCGGGCAACCGACGCTGAGGATCGACGGGTTGACGGTGGGTGGAACAGCGTAACCGAGGCTGTGGCCAAGGTGTCGGGGGCGGGAATGGTGAGTGGGTGACCTGGAACTACACCATCTTGCTTGACTGACGCCGGCGGGCCTGCTGGCGTGGACGGCAGCCAAACCGGACTCCGGTGTCTTGCCGGGCCATTGTTCCAATGCATGGCCGATTTCGTTCCGAAACAGGAGCCATCCGGTTTCGCGGGGACACATCAGACGCCACGCAGACACCCGGGACCGCATCGTCTATTCGTGGTAATCCATGGCCCTGTAGCCATGCTTCTTCACCAGTTCGTCGCGCTCGGCGGCCTTCAGGTCTTCGCGCACCA
>DYFW01000188.1 GCA_020725005.1 Thiobacillus denitrificans | reverse complement strand
CGAACAGAAATTCATGGGCAAGGGCTTGTCGGGCTGCGCCACCTGCGACGGCTTCTTCTACAAGGGCCAGGACGTGGCCGTGATCGGCGGCGGCAACACCGCGGTCGAGGAAGCGCTGTATCTTGCCAACATCGCCAGGCACGTGACCCTGGTGCACCGGCGCGACACCTTCAAGGCCGAGAAGATTCTCGTCGACCACCTGATGGAAAAGGTCAAGGAAGGGAAAATCAGCCTCCAGTTGGACCACACCCTCGACGAAGTGCTGGGCGACAAGACCGGGGTGACCGGCATGCGCATCAAGAGCACCAAGGACGGCAGTACCCGGGAGATCGCGCTCACCGGCATCTTCATCGCCATCGGCCACAAGCCCAACACCGCCATTTTCGAAGGCCAGCTCGAGCTGGAAGGCGGCTACATCGTGACCCGCGGCGGCAACAAGGGCAACGCCACCGCCACCAGCATCGAAGGGGTATTTGCCGCCGGCGACGTGCAGGACCACATTTACCGCCAGGCCGTCACCAGCGCCGGCACCGGCTGCATGGCCGCGCTCGACGCCGAGCGCTACCTCGACGCGCTGGGTAAGGCCTGATCACACGCGTTCATGCGGTAGACCGCGATGAAACGCGCCCGCGGCAGTGCGCTCTCCCCCGCCGCCTTCGCGGCGCTGGCAAGCGTGCGCCGCGCCCTGCGCGAATCCCCGTGTGCCGCCAAACTGCCCGCCGCCCCGCGCCCGCGCGAACCCCAGCCCGACGGCGCATTGTTGTTCCGACGTGCCGTCGCCGATGTGGTCCGCCTGCCCCCTTCGGACCGCGCAGATCCCGGACGCCCCCGCCCCAAGCCCCAGGCGCGCCAGCGCCTGGCCGATGAACGTCAGGTACTCGTCGATGCGCTCGCCGACCCCTGGGATTGGGAGGCCGCCGTTTCCACCGGCGAAGAACTTTATTTCGCGCGCCCAGGCGTGCCCGCTGCCGCCATGCGCAAGCTGCGGCGCGGCGGCTGGGTCATCCGTGCCGAACTCGATCTGCACGGCCACACCGGCGACGAGGCGCGCGTGGCCCTGGCCGGCTTTCTCAACCGTTGCATGCTCGAAGACCGCCGCTGCGTGCGCATCATCCACGGCAAGGGATACGGCTCGAAGCACCGCCTCCCCGTGCTGAAAAACAAGGTGCGGCACTGGCTGATGCAGCGCGAGGACGTCCTCGCGTTCTGCCAGGCGCGCACCGTCGATGGCGGCGCCGGCGCCGTCATCGTGTTGTTGAAATCGTCTACCTGAGGAAGCACCATGAGTGAACGCAATATCGCCGACTTTGCCCTGCCCGCCACGGGGAACGCCACGTTCAAGCTGTCCGACCAGCGTGGCAGGAAAGTCGTCGTGTATTTCTACCCCAAGGACAACACGCCCGGCTGCACCACCGAGGGCGAGGAATTCCGCGACCTGTACCCGGAATTCCAGGCCGCCGACACGGTCGTCGTCGGCGTCTCGCGCGACAGCCTGAAATCGCACGAAGGCTTCAAGGCCAAGCACGGCTTCCCTTTCGCGCTGCTCTCCGACACCGAGGGCACGCTGTGCGAGCGCTTCGGCGTGATGAAGCAGAAGAACATGTACGGCAAGCTGGTGCGCGGCATCGAACGCAGCACCTTCGTGTTCGACAAGACCGGCAAGCTGGTGAAGGAATGGCGCGGCATCAAGGCGCCGGGTCACGCCGCGGAAGTGCTCGCCTTCGTGCAAACGCTTCCCTGAGCGGCGAAAAACCGCGCCACCACGTCCAGCTTGCGCGTCCGCGTCATCGCCGGCAGCGCATTCAACAGCAGGCGCCCATAAGGCTTGTCCGCCAGCCGGGTGTCGCAGATCATCAGCACGCCACGATCGGTCTCGGTGCGGATCAAACGCCCCGCGCCCTGCTTCAGGCTGATCGCCGCGTGCGGCAGCTGGTAATCCATGAAGGGCTTGCCACCGTTCTTCTCGGCGAAGGCGATGCGCGCGGCGACGACCGGGTCGTCCGGCGGCTGGAACGGCAGCTTGTCGATGACGACGACCGACAACGCGTCGCCGGGCATGTCGACGCCTTCCCAGAAGCTCTGGCTGCCCAAGAGCACGGCGTTGCCGGCCTGCCGGAACCGGGCGAGGAGTTCGTTCTTGGGCGCGTCGCCCTGCACCAGCAGGGGGTAATCCCAGCCGCGGAACTTGAACGCGGCGTCGAGCAGGATGCGCGCCTTGTCCAGCGCACGCAGGCTGGTGAACAGGATGAACGCGCGGCCCTGGCTGATTTCCAGCACCGGCAGGGCGGCGTCGACGACGGCCTCGGTGAACTCGGGCGTGTTCGGCGCGGGCAAGCCCTGCGGCACGTAGAGCACGCCCTGGCGCGGGTAGTCGAAGGGACTGTCGACGCACAGCGTTTCGGCGTTCTCGATACCAAGGCGGGTTTTCAGATGGGTGAAGTCGCCGCCGACCGAGAGCGTGGCCGAGGTCAGGATCCACGCCTGCGCGCGTTCGGCGAGCCTGGCGCCGAACAGCGCGCCGACCGACAAGGGGGTGGCGTGCAGCAGCAGCGAACTCAACGTTGTCTCGAGCCAGCGCACGCGCGGGTTGTCGGGATCGTCGCCGCGCTGCCAGCTGGCGAGCGTGGCCTGGACCCCCTGCGCGCGCTCGAAACAGTTCTTCAGGTCGGCATCGCGCTCGGCCTGGCTTTCCAGCAGCCGGGTCGTTTCGTCGAGCGCGGCACTCAGGGCTTTCAGCGCGTCCGGCCATTTGTCGTAGCGCGCGAGATCCGCCACGGTCGCCTTGACCGGGTTCTGCGGAAACGCCAGGCGCAGGTCACGCGCGGCCTTGGTCAGGTCTTCGGCGGCGCGGCGCAGCGCGGGGAAGTCGCCCGCCTTGACCGCCGCCTGGCGCTTGGTGTCGCCGGCCAGGTCGAGCAGCTGCGCGGTGGACAGGGTTTCGCCGAAAAACTGCGCGGCGGTCTCGGCAAGCTGGTGGGCCTCGTCGAGGATCACCGTGTTGCACGCGGGCAGGAGCTCGGCGACGCCCTCGTCCTTCAGCCACAGGTCGGCGAAGAAGAGATGGTGATTGACCACGACCACTTCGGCCTCGAGCGCGGCCTTGCGCGCGGCCATGACGAAGCAGTCCCGGAAATGGGCACATTCGCTGCCGAGGCAGTTTTCCCGGGTCGACACCGCGTAGTGCCAGGCATTGGCGTCTTCGGGAATGCCTTCGGCCTCGGCGCGGTCGCCGCTCGCGCTGGTCGCCGCGAAGCGGGCGATTTTCGCCAGCCAGGCGGCATCGTCGCGCTGGGTGAAGCGGCCGTCGGTGAGATTGCGCTGCAGGTGATGGTGGCAGACATAATTGGCGCGGCCTTTCAGCAGCGCCACCTTGACCGGCGATTTCAGCGCGCGCCGCGCCGCCGGCAGGTCACGATGGAAGAGCTGGTCCTGCAGCGCCTTGGTGCCGGTGGAAATCACCACCTTGCCGCCCGACAGCAGTGCCGGGATGAGGTAGGCGAGCGTCTTGCCGGTGCCGGTGCCGGCCTCGGCGAGCAGCACGCCGTGGTTCCGGATCGCCTGTTCGACCGCCTCGGCCATGGCCAATTGCTGCGCCCGCGCCCGCCAGCCCGGCAGCACCGCGGCGCAGGGGCCG
>DYFW01000187.1 GCA_020725005.1 Thiobacillus denitrificans | reverse complement strand
CCGCGCGTTGGTTGCGGGTTCGGGGCGTGTCAGCATCCGGCGGTGGTGATGACGCCGACCGCGGGGGCCGCGCCCGCCGCCGTCGGCGAGGTGTAGGCGAACGCGCAGGTCGCATTCGTCTGCGCGCCGGCGCCTCCGGTGGTGCCCGCCCCGCCGATGACCGAGAACGTGGTCGTCGTGCCGGCGACCGCCGCGCCGAAGCCTTCGTTGTTCAGCTGCGCCAGCGTCGGCGAGAAGGTGGAGACCAGCCCGGCTGCGCCGACGATGCCCGGCGTCGCCGCGCCGAGCGCGACCGCGCCGGAAGGATAGCCGTTGGCCATCCGCACCAGGCCGTTTTCGGTGCACAGGGTGCCGTTGAGGGCATTGGTGGCCGTGCCGCCGCCGCCGGGACAGGCCGCCGTGTCGGCCACGCCGCCGCGCGCCAGATAGCCGGCATGGACGAGCGCCGCGGCGGCATTCACCGCGCCGCGCGCCGCCAGCAGCTTGGCGATGCGCGCATCGCGCTGCAGGGAAACGAACTTGGGCAGGGCGATCGCGGCGAGGATGCCGAGGATGGTGATGACGATCACCAGTTCGATCAGGGTGAAGCCGCTGTGGGATGGTTTCATGAGGTATCTCCGCAAAAGGGTCTCGGTTCCGTGCGCCGTCAGCATCCGGTGGTGGTGATGACGCCGACCGCGGGGGCCGCGCCCGCCGCCGTCGGCGAGGTGTAGGCGAACGCGCAGGTCGCATTCGTCTGCGCGCCGGCGCCTCCGGTGGTGCCCGCCCCGCCGATGACCGAGAACGTGGTCGTCGTGCCGGCGACCGCCGCGCCGAAGCCTTCGTTGTTCAGCTGCGCCAGCGTCGGCGAGAAGGTGGAGACCAGCCCGGCTGCGCCGACGATGCCCGGCGTCGCCGCGCCGAGCGCGACCGCGCCGGAAGGATAGCCGTTGGCCATCCGCACCAGGCCGTTTTCGGTGCACAGGGTGCCGTTGAGGGCATTGGTGGCCGTGCCGCCGCCGCCGGGACAGGCCGCCGTGTCGGCCACGCCGCCGCGCGCCAGATAGCCGGCATGGACGAGCGCCGCGGCGGCATTCACCGCGCCGCGCGCCGCCAGCAGCTTGGCGATGCGCGCATCGCGCTGCAGGGAAACGAACTTGGGCAGGGCGATCGCGGCGAGGATGCCGAGGATGGTGATGACGATCACCAGTTCGATCAGGGTGAAACCGCGTGCGCCGCGGCGGAGGTCGAGGTAGGTTTTCATGATCGCGCAGGGTACTCCTTTATTTAGCAAGAGTCAACTGTTGCCATTAACGGCAGGAAACGACTTCAATTGAGGGCTTCAATCGAGGGCATCGATCCGCAGGCCGACCACCCGGCCGTGCGCGTCGTGCCGGCCGGCGTAGTGCCAGCGCAATTGCGTTTGCCCGCCGAAGGCCGCCGGCTGGCGGGGGGCATAGGCCAGGACGCGCCGCGCGGGATCGTAGCTCCAGCGAGCCGTCCCGCCGGCGCCGACCGCAAAGCCGAGGAAGTTGCGGGGATCTTCTTCCAGCAGGCCGCGGATTTCGGCTTCCTGGCCGCGCGCGATCTTCGCGCCGACCGCAAGCTGCATGCCGGTCTGGAGGTTGCGCACGGTCAACGCCACCTCGGTGCGCTCGGCCGCGCGCTCCAGCGCGATCAGGCGGTCGAGCAGGATGTGCGCGAGGATGCCGAAAACGACCAGCACTACGGCGAATTCGAACTTCGACAGGCCCGTCTGGCGCTTCATGCCGTTGCGGGCGGCACTGCGGACCAGGGCGCCACCCGGATGCCGCTGCGGATGTAGGCTTCGTTGCCGGCGTAGATCAGGGTCGGCGCACCGGCGGCGTCCCCGGCGGTGCGCTGCCAGACGCGCAAGGCGTCGAAATGTTCGCTGCTCACGGTCTGCCCGGACTTGATTTCGACCGGATGCAACAGGTTGCCGGCGTCGAGCAGGAGATCGACTTCGTGGCCGACGTTGTCGCGCCAGAAGTAGAGGTTGGCGGGCAGTCCGGCGTTGTAGCGCCGTTTCAGGTATTCGGTCACGATCAGGGTTTCGAACAGGGCCGGGCGTGCAGGGTGGATGGCCATGTGCGATATCCCCTGCACGTTCGTCAATGCCGCCGCCAGCCCGGTATCGCAAAAATAGAGTTTGGGCGACTTGACCAGGCGCTTGCCGAAGTTGCGGTGATGCGGCCGCAACAGATAGACGATGTAGCTGGCCTGCAGCAGGTCGAGCCAGTTTTTCGCCGTGCCCTGGGCGATGCCGCAATCCACCGCCAGGGCGGAGAGATTCAGCAGTTGCCCGGTGCGTGCGGCGCACAGCGCGATGAAACGCTGGAACAGTCCCAGATCGTGCACGTTGGCCAACTGGCGCAGATCGCGCTCGAGGTAGGTGAGAATGTAGCTGCCGAGCCATTGGGCCGGGTCGAGCGGCCGGTCGTGCAGGGGCGGGTAAAGCCCGCGCAGCAGCACTTCGTCGAGTTGGCGCGGCAAGCGCTCCGCCGCCGCGAGTTCGCCCAGCGAGAAGGGCAGCAGCTGGATGATTCCCGCCCGGCCGGCCAGACTTTGCGCAACGCTCGCCATCAGGCCGAAATTCTGCGAGCCGGTCAGGATGAATTCGCCCATCCGCCGGGAGGCATCGGCACGCGTCTGGATATAGGAAAACAGGGCGGGAACATGCTGAACCTCGTCGATGATCGCCCCGGCCGGATAGCGAGCCAGGAAGCCTTGCGGATCTTCCTTGGCGAAGGCGCGTTCGTTGAGGTTTTCAAGGGATACGTAGGGTTTGTCGGGGAAACTCGCCTGGGCCAGCGTGGTTTTCCCCGACTGGCGCGGCCCGGTGACAACGAGCACGGGAAAGCCCGCGGCCATGCGCGCTAGGGAGGTTGCTGCGACTCTTGGAATCATGGTCTTACAATATCACAAATAAATTGTGAATCTGTAAAGCCGTCACTTCTTCATGGCGACGCCGCCGAGGTCCCACAGCGGCAGGAAGATGCCGAGCGCGAGGACGAGGACCATGGCGCCCAGCATGACGACGAGGATCGGCTCGATCTGCTGGGCGAGCGTCTTCAGCTCATACTCGACTTCGTTCTGGTACATGGCGGAGATTTCCTCCATCATCTCGTCGAGCGCGCCGGATTCCTCGCCGACCGCGATCATCTGCAGCACCACGGGCGTGAACGCGTGGGTGGCGATCGCCGCACGCAGGACCGATTCGCCGCGCTCGACGTTGTTTTTCATCTGCACGATCTTCTCGGCGATGTAGTCGTTGTCGACGGTCTGCGCCACGGTGGCGAGCCCCTGGATGATCGGCACGCCGGAGCGGGCGGCGAGGGCGAAGCTGCGGGCGAAGCGCGCCAGCGTCGCCTTGCGCACGATCTTGCCGGCGATCGGGATGCGCAGCTTGAGCTTGTCCCACAGATACTTGCCGCGGCGCGTGGCGATCCAGGAACGGAAGCCGAGGCCGGCCGCGGCGATGCCGGCCAGCAGGGCCGGCCACCAGGCCACGACGAAACCGGATACGCCGATCAGGAGGCGCGTCATCAGCGGCAATTCCGCGCCGAAGCCGGCGAAGACCGTGGCGAAGGCCGGAATCACCCAGAGATTGACGACGAACATCGCCACTGCCATCGCGACCGCGACGAACATCGGGTAGCGCAGCGCGGACTTGACCTGTTCGCGCATGAAGCGCTCGAACTCCATGTGCTCGAACAGGCGCAGGAAAACCTCTTCGAGCCGGCCGGTCGTCTCGCCGACGCGCACCATGGCCAGGTAGAACGGCGTGAAGACTTTCGGGTGGCGC
>DYFW01000186.1 GCA_020725005.1 Thiobacillus denitrificans | reverse complement strand
CGCTCGACGAGGCGCTCGACAACGTGACCTATTTCTACAACCGCGAAGTGCTCGACGCGATCGAGAACGGCCTGCGCGTGATGGAGCCGCTGCTCACCGCCATTCTCGGCCTGCTGCTCGGCGGCATACTCGTCTCCGTGCTGCTGCCGGTGTACGACCTGATCGGGAGCCTGCCGCTGTGATGTTCGGGCGCCGACTCATCCTGCTCGCCACGCCGCGCCACATCGGCGTACTCGACTGGCGCCCCGGGCGCATGCACTGGCTGGGCAAGTTCGGCACCAGTGATGCCGGGCTCGCCGACTTTGGCCGGGTGGTGGAAAGCCATGCGCGCCTGCCCGCACTGATCGTCGTCGACACCGTCGACGAGGACTACCGCAGCGAAATCCTGCCGCACGTGCAGGGCCGGGCGCGCGCCGAATTGCTCAACCGCAAGCTCAAGCAGGTGTTCCGCAACGCGCGCTTCGTCGGCGCCTGGCGCCAGGCACGCGAAACCGCCGGCCGCCGCGACGACCGCTACCTGTTCGCGGCGCTGACCGATGCCGACTGGTTGACCCCCTGGCTCACGGTGCTGCACCGCGCGAACGCCCCGCTCTACGGCATCACGCCGCTTGCCGTGGCGAGCCAGTATCTGCTCGCACGATTGCGCGTCCAGGAGGCGCATACCCTCCTCGCCCACCGGCTCGACAACCGGCTGCGGCTGTCGTATTACCAGAACGGCCTGCTGCGCTTTTCGCGCCTGGTCAGCAGCGAATCGCCGACCCAGCAGCCCGGCAACGCCGCCGACGAGATCGCCAAGACCCAGCTCTATCTCACCGGGCAGCGCATCCTGCCGCGCGAAGCACGGCTGCACGTGCTGCTGCTCGACCCCAGCGGCCAGCTCGACGCGGCGCAGGCACAACTGAACGCCGACCCGGCGTTCCACACCCGGCTGCTCGACCTTGCCGACCTCGGCCGCGCGCTGCGCATCCCCGTGGAATTCCTGGCGGCGACGCCGGAGATCGTGCCGCTCGCCGCAATCGCGCCGGAAACGCTGCCGCTGAATCTTGCGCCGCCCGATCTGCTGCAGCCCTATAGCGAATTCAGCTGGCGGCATGGCCTGCGCACGCTGGCCGGCGGCGTCGCCGCGCTCGGCCTCGTCGTCACGGCCATTCAGTGGCTGCACGCCCAGGACCTGCTGAACCAGGCGCAGGCCCTGGCGCTGGAACGGCAGCAGCTCGACGCGCGTTACCGGGCGATCGCCCGGACCTTTCCCGCGGACGTCGCCACGCCCGAGCAGCTCGCGCAAACCGTGCAGCTGGCGCACACGCTGACAACGGCACAGATGCCCGACGTCGAGGCGCTGTATGGTGCCGTGGGCCAGGCGCTGGCCGCCTATCCCGATTTCCGGCTGGAGACGTTGGCCTGGCGCAGCGAAACCACCCCCACGGCCGAGGGGGCCGACATTCGGCTCGATGCCTCGCTCGTCGATTTCGACGGCAACTACCGCGCTGCGATGCAGCGTATCGAACGGTTCATGCAGGACCTGGCGGCCATGCCGAATCTGAGCGGGGTGCGCTTGCGCGTGAGCCCGGTGAATGCCGGCCCGGGCGGCACGCTCACCGGCCGCATCCGCACGCCCGACGCGGCCAGCGCGGACGCCGTCGGATTCAGCCTCGAATTCCGTTTCCGCGAGGCCGGCCCATGACGCGCCCCCCGCTCGCAGTCCTGAAGCTGTCGCTGCCCCTGCTGCTGGCAGCCCTGGTGCTCGCCGTGACCGGCATCGTCTGGAGCCGCAGCCAGGCACGCGAGGCCGAAGCCCTGCTCGCGCAGCAGCAGGCCGCGCACACACGGGCGTGGCAAGCGCTGGCCCGCAGCCGCGACCAGCAGCGCCTCATCCAGGCGCACCTGGACGCGTACCGGGCGCTGGCCGCGCGCGGCTTTGTCGGCCCGGAAAACCGGCTCGCCTGGATCGAGGCGATCCAGCTCGCCAACCAGGACGCCGGCCTGTACGGCCTGGAATACCGCCTGGGCCCGCGCGTCGCCGCCGCGCCCGCGCTCGCCCAAGGCGTTCCCCTCGGACAGACCCCCCTCACGGTGTCGATGCCGCTGCTGGTCGAAACCGACCTGTTGCGCTTCCTCGCGGCCCTGCGCGCGCGCGCGCCGGGCATCTACCGGGTCCAGGCTTGCAGCCTGTCGCGTAGTGGGCGCGAGGCTTTCGAGGCGGTCAAGCTGCCGCGGCTGCGGGCGGAATGTGAGCTGCTGTGGTTTACCGTGGCGCCTGCGACAGGGCGTGCCCAATGAAAACCTGTTCACCGCGGAGGCCCGGAGGCATGGAGAAAAACAAGCCCAACTGGCGCAGGATGGTCTACGCCTGTTCTGGATGGATTGTCTCCGTGTCCCTGTGCCTCTGTGGTTCAGGGTATGCGGCGCCCCCCACACCCGACCTGCCGGGCCGCCTGTTCTACACGCCGGCGGAACGCGCCCAACTGGAACAGGCGCGCGCACGCCCTGCCTCGCCACACGCGCCCGCCGCGCGCACCGAGCCCCCGGCCCCGGTGCGGTACGACGGCGTGGTGATCCGCTCCGACGGGCGCAGCACGCACTGGATCGACGGCCGCGCGCAGCCCGGCCCGGCCGCAGCCTCGGGCCTCAAGCCAGGCCAGGTGCGCGCCAACGGCAAGGTTTACGAACCCTATCAGATAGTGCACCCCGCGCCCGCCGGGAAGCCTGCGCCCGACGCGCCGGCCGGCCGCCCCCGCGAATCCACGGAGCCCGCCCCATGAGACTGCAGCGCGGTTTCACCCTGATCGAACTCGCGATCGTGCTGGTCATCGTCACCCTCCTGATCGGCGGGCTGGCGGCGCCGCTGTCGGCGCAGATCCAGGCGCGGCGGATTGCCGAGACCAAGAAAACGCTGGAAGAAGCGCGTGATGCGCTCATCGGTTATGCAATGACCCACAAAACCATATCCGGCAACGCGCCGTACCTTCCCTGCCCAGATAGCAATGGCGATGGAATCGAGGAAGCGCGCACCTCCGGCAAATGCCCGTCGCAAGTTGGTTACCTGCCGTGGGTGACGCTTGGTGCAGGCGCCCAGGATGCCTGGGGTAATCGCCTGCTTTATGCAACGACCACCGACGTCAGCAACGACAATCCGGGGATCATCAGCACCGTCTCTCCCAATTCCAGCTGGAATCAGGTTTGCAGTACGCGTACCTGCACCACAGGCAACATCGCTTCGAATATTCCTGCGGTGATCGTATCCATGGGGCCCAATGGCTGGGGGGCGCTGAATGTCAATGGCAACATCCTGGCCGCCCCCTCCGGCGCCGACGAACTTGAAAACCAGGATGGGGACACTATTTTTGTGAGTCGGTCCCCCACCAAGCCGGGCGATCCAAACGGCGAATTCGACGATCTGGTGACGTGGATATCGTATGCCGTGCTGAGTGCCCGCGTATGCCCGTCACCCGGTTGCTGATCTCCCTGGCCTGCCCTAAGTAGCCTGCAAGCGGAACGTCACGCGCCCGGCTCGATTGTCCGGTAGTTCCAATCGATACCCCGAGCGCGCCGCCTGCCGCGCGGCCTGATACAGCCCCACCCCCAGCCCGAAATCCGACGCCACCGGGCTCAGGAACAGGTTGCGCGCGACGTGCTCGGGGGCCGGCGCGCCGCTGTCGGTCACGCTGAGGCTTGCCAGCGGCTGCAGTTCCAGGCGGACCTCGACGGTGATGCCCGGCTCGCGCTGGCGCTTGCGCAGCGCATTGGTCAGCAGGTTGTCGGCCACGCTGTCGAACAGATCCTGCGGCAGGGGCGTGTCGTCGACCGCGT
>DYFW01000185.1 GCA_020725005.1 Thiobacillus denitrificans | reverse complement strand
CGTGCACGCTGCCGCGCACTTCCATGCGGCGCTTGACGTTCTCGAAGCGGGAGAGCGCGTCGATCGCGGCGGCGGCGGGCACGCCAGCATGGCGCGCGGCGGCAATCGCGGCGAGCGCGTTCAGGCGATTGTGCTCGCCGATGAGGTCCCAGTTCACCCGGCCCTGCAGGGCGCCGTCGAAGCAGACGTCGAAGCTGCCGCTTGCATCCGGCGCACCGGCGGTCCAGCCGCCTGCCCCGCCGAAGCGTTCGACCGGGGTCCAGCAGCCGCGCGCGAGCACGCGGTCGAGGTTGGCGTCCGCGCCGTTGGACACGATCAGGCCGTTGCCGGGCACGGTGCGCACCAGGTGGTGGAACTGGGTCTCGATCGCGGCGAGGTCAGGGAAGATGTCGGCGTGGTCGTATTCGAGGTTGTTGAGGATGAGCGTGCGCGGCCGGTAGTGGACGAACTTGGAGCGCTTGTCGAAGAAGGCGGTGTCGTATTCGTCGGCCTCGATGACGAAGAAGGGGCTGTCGGTGAGCCGCGCCGACATGCCGAAGTTCTGCGGGATGCCGCCGACCAGGAAGCCGGGGCGCAGGCGCGCGTCGTCGAGGATCCACGCGAGCATGGCCGAGGTCGTGGTCTTGCCGTGGGTGCCGGCCACCGCCAATACCCACTTGTCTTTCAGCACGTTGTCGGCGAGCCACTGCGGGCCGGAGGTGTAGGGCAGCCCGCGGTCGAGGATGGCTTCCATCAGCGGGTTGCCGCGGGTGACGACGTTGCCGACGACGAAGACGTCGGGCTTGAGGTCGACCTGGCCGGCGTCCCAGCCTTCGGTCAGCTCGATACCGAGCGCTGCGAGCTGGTCGGACATCGGCGGATAGACGTTGGCGTCGCAACCAGTGACGGTGTGGCCCGCGTTACGGGCAATGGCGGCAAGCCCGCCCATGAAGGTGCCGCAGATACCGAGGATGTGGAGATGCATGTCAGTTAGGCGTCAGGGGTTAGGAGTCAGGGGTAAGGGGTACGCCTGACCCCTCACGCCTCACGCCTCACCGGAAAGTAATTATCCCACGGCCGGCGCGCGCGCCTGCTGGATCAGGTGGGTCAGCAGGGCGCGCAGCTTCGCCGGGCGCAGCGGCTTGTGCAGCATGGGGATGCCGGCGCGGGTGATGCGCAAGATGGTGTCGGGCGCGGTATCGCCGGTGATCAGGATGGCGGGTATGTCACGGCCGAATTTGTGTCGCAGGTGCTGGATGACTTCGATGCCGTCAGTGTCGTCGGGCAGCCGATAGTCGGAGACGACGACATCGGGCACGCGGTCGAGGCTGGCGAGCCAGTGCTCGGCCTCGTCGGCGCTGTGGGCGGTGACGAGGTCGATGCCCCAGTGATCGAACAGTTCGGCCATGCCGCGCAGGATCGCCGATTCGTCGTCGACCAGCAGCACCAGCGCATCGTCCGGCAGGCGGGCGGGCGGCGTGGGCGGGGCGGGCGGGGCGATCAGGGCGGCGTTGCCGAGCGGGATATCGATGCTGAACACCGAGCCGTGGTCGGGGCGCGAGCGCAGGTCGACGCGGTGGCCGAGCAGCCGGCCGAGGCGCGACACGATGGCGAGCCCGAGGCCGAGCCCCTTGCTGCGGTCGCGGGCCGGGTTGTGCAGCTGCACGAATTCGTGGAACACGGCCTCCTGCTGGTCGGGCGGGATGCCGCGACCGGTGTCGACGACGCTGATGCGCAGCAGGCGGCCACGCGGCCGGCAGCCGACCAGCACGCCGCCGTCGTCGGTGTAGCGGATGGCGTTGGCGATGAGGTTGGCGAGGATGCGCTCGATCAGCAGCGGATCGCTGTAGAGCGTGACATCGCACGGGCGGAAGCGCAGTCGCAGGCCTTTTTCCTCGGCGAGCGCCTTGAACTGGTGTTCGAGGTCGTTGAGCAGCTTCTGCAGCGGGAAATGCGTGGGGCGCGCCTCGATGGTGCCCGCATCGAGCCGCGAAATGTCGAGCAGGGCGTTGAACAGCAACTCCATCGCCGCGGTCGAGGCCTCGATGTTGTCGATCAGGGTCTGCGTTTCCGGCTGCTGGTTGCGTGCCTTCAAGGCGGCGACGAACAGCGACAACGCGTGCAGCGGCTGGCGCAGGTCGTGGCTGGCGGCAGCGAAGAAGCGCGACTTGGCGGAATTGGCACGCTCGGCCATGTCCATTTTCGCGGCAAGGTCGGCAGTCGCGGCGCGCACGCGTGCCTCGAGTTCGTTGTGATGCCTCTGCAGGGTTTCGGCCATGTGGTCGATGCCGGCGGCGAGTGCGCCAAGCTCGCCTTCCGGCGGCAGGTGTGCGCGCACGCCGAGATCCTCGTCGGCGAGCCTTTCCACCACCTAGCCGACGTGACGCAACTGTCCCGCCAGCCGGTTCGACAGCCGCCACGCGAGCACGGTGGTCAGCGTCATCGCGACCAGCATGAGCAGCGCGGCGTTCAGCAGGGTTTCGCGTTTGTAGGGGGCGACCTGGTTGGGCGCGACCGCCACCTCGACCTGGCCGATCGACGCATCCGGCGTGCCGCCGGGGGCGCGGATCGCGGCATACTGGCGGTAGGCCCGGCCGCTGCGGTCGCTGCCGCGGCGCATCACGGCTTCTCCTTGGGCGTTGCGGATGACCGCCAGCGCGAGTCGTTGATTCGCCATCGTGGTGTCGAGCAGCATCTGCATGCGCGCATAGTCGTTCTGCGCCATCGCGTGGGGCAAGGCGTCGGCGAGCGCGCGCGCCGCGCCGGCCGCGCGGGTATGCAGCGCGGCCTCGGCGTTGCTGAGCGCCTGCGAGGTGAAATGGGCCACCAGGCCGAATTCGGTCAACAGGGCGGGCAGCAGCGCGATGATGAGAATGCGGCTGCGGATGCTCCACAGCGGCAGGCGTCGGGCCAGGGTGGCGAGGCTCACGGGGACTCAGGCCTTGAGCAGGCGCTGGATTTCGAGCACCGCCTCGGTGCGGTTGCTCACGCCCAGCGCCTTGAAGATCTCGGTGTTGTGCACCTTCACCGTGCTCTCCGACATCGACAGCAGGTGGCCGATGGTCTTGTTGGTATGCCCCTGGGCGAGCAGGCGGGCGACGTCGAGCTGGCGCGCGGTGAGGCCGAGGCTGCGCAGCGCGTCGAGGTCGGCGGACGGCGCGGGCGGCGCGGCAGGCGCGCTGTCGCCGAGGCGGTCCGGCACGTATAGATCGCCTGCCAGCACCTGTCGCAGTGCCGCCAGCATCACCGGCGCCGGCGCGGACTTGGGAATGTAGCCCAGGGCGCCGGCCTCGAGCGCGCTCTTGATGTCGTGCGGGGATTCCGAAGCGGACAGCACGATGAGGGGAATGTCGGGAAAGCGGCTGCGGTATTGCGCGATGCCGCGCATGCCGACGAAGCCGGGCATGTTGAGGTCGACCAGGGCGAGGTCGAGGTCGGGGTGCCGCGCGGTTTGCGCGAACAGGCTCGGATAATCGTGGGCGTCGACGATCTCGATGGCGGATTCGAGCTGCGACAACACCTGTCGCACGCCTTCGCGCATCAGCGGGTGGTCGTCGGCCAGCAGGGTTTTCATCGGGGCGCTCCCAGCATGGCCCGGATTCTATGCCTTTTCCCGGCCCGGGCGCGCGCTGCCGCTACCTGGCGCGTATCCTGGCGAGGCCGGCCTCGATGGCGGCCTCGAGATAGCCGAAGTAGAAATCGGGAATCAGCAGCCCGACGATGGGCTCGCCGACCGGCTCGCCGCGCGGATCGAACACCATCACGGTCGGCACCACGAACACCTTGGCGGCGGCGGCGAACGCGGCTTCGGTCGTGGGTTTGCCGTCGAAGCCCGTCAGCGCGGCATTCGAATTGACGGTGAGCTCGCGGATGAGAACGCGGTCGCGGTAGGCGGGGTCCTTCTGCATCGGCACCAGGTAGTCGCGCTTGACGACGGCGCAGTAAGGGCAGG
>DYFW01000011.1 GCA_020725005.1 Thiobacillus denitrificans | reverse complement strand
CATGGGCAGGCCGACCGGATTGTCCTTGTCGCAGATGGTGACGCCGATGCCGATGTCGTCGAGACCCGAAATGATGACGATGTCGCCGGCTTCGGCCGCGTCCACGGGGATGCGCTCGAGGCCCTGGAAACCCAGCACCTGGTTGATGCGGCCGGTGGCGACCTGCGCTTCGTGGTTCATCACCGCGACCTGCATGCCGGGCTTGATGCGGCCGTTGAGGATGCGGCCGATGCCGAGGCGGCCGGTGTAGGTCGAATAATCCAGCGCGGCGATCTGGAGTTGGAGCGGCGCGTCGGCCGAGCCGGGCGGGGTGGGGACGTGCTTCAGCACGGTGTCGAACAGCGGCACCATGTCGGCGGCGGCGCCGCCGTGCGAGGGCGCGTCCTTGAGGTCGAGGCAGGCCCAGCCGTTCAGGCCCGACGCGTAGATGATGGGGAAGTCGAGTTGCTCGTCGGTGGCGCCGAGCTTGTCGAACAGGTCGAAGGTCTGGTCGACCACCCAGTCGGGGCGCGCGCCGGGGCGGTCGACCTTGTTGATCACGACGATGGGCTTGAGGCCGAGCGCCAGCGCCTTCTTGGTGACGAAGCGGGTCTGCGGCATCGGGCCTTCGACCGCGTCGACCAGCAGCACCACGCCGTCGACCATGCCGAGCACGCGCTCGACCTCGCCGCCGAAGTCGGCGTGGCCGGGGGTGTCGACGATGTTGATGTGGGTGTCGCCGTAGGTGATCGCGGTGTTCTTGGCGAGGATGGTGATGCCGCGTTCCTTTTCCAGGTCGTTCGAGTCCATGACCCGCTCGTCCACGGCCTGGTTGTCGCGGAAGGTGCCGGACTGCTTGAGGAGCTGGTCGACCAGCGTGGTCTTGCCATGGTCGACGTGCGCGATGATGGCGATGTTGCGAAGCTTGCGGGACATGATGGGCGGCCTGGACGGCGCGATTCGGGAAAACCCGGCATTGTAACAGGTTTTTTTGACTAATCCTTGTGCAGGGGGTGGGCGGCCAGGCGGGCGTCGATGGTTTCAATGATGGCCTGGTAGCGTGGGCTGCCGACAGGGCCGAAGCGGCGGTCGAATTCGGCCTGCGCCAGGAATTCCGGCAAGTCGCGAAAATCCGGCATCAGGTCAGCGTCGTCGCGGGCAGTGGCAAGGCGTTGTTGAATGCGGCCTGCGGCATCGCCGACGGCCGCGCCGGCCAGCTTCACGCCCGCGCGGTTGGCGGCAAGGTCGGTGAAGCTGAAACCGGAACCCCGGGTCGTATCCTCCTCTTCCTTGACGAGGCCAATGGCGTTGGCGAGCCGGCTGCCGCCGTTGACGGCGAGCGCGGCGGAGATCACGAAGTGCTCGGCGAAGTCGCGCCGGCCGTAAAGCGTGAGCAGCACCCGCGGCGCGCGGCGGGTCGAACGGCTGTCGCCTTGCAGCAGCTTCTTGAGACTGATGCCCGAGAGATAGGCGCCGAGCGCGGTCAGGGCCGCCCGGTTTTCGGCAGCCGCGTCGCCGCCATTCGAGCGGGCGTAGGCGAACAGCGGCGGCAGCACCTCAGTCAGCGGGACATGGCTGCCGTGAGCATGCGGTTTCAGCAGGGCGTCGAGCCGCCGGGCGTGCGCGAGCATGCGCGCCTGGTCGTCCGGGTCGATCAGCAGGTCGGCGCTCTTGCGTTCCACCTGGGCCAGCAGCTCGGGCCGCCAACGGTAGTCGAGCGTGGCCTGGTTTTCCGCGAAGCTCACCCGGGCGAAGGCGTCGGCCAGGGTGGCGTAGGTTTCGTCGCGCCGCAGCCAGCGGTGCACCAGGCGGGCGGTCCGGTCCGCGAGGAAACCGGGCAGGGGCAGGCTGCCCAGCCGCAGATGCTGGATGCGCACGCCACCCGGCACTTCGGCGACCTCGGCCGTGACGTTGAGGTAGCTGCCGTAGGGGTTGGCGGGCGCGCGCAGTGTCGCGGTGAGGATCGCGAGCCCGGGCGTGAGCTCGGCCGAAATGCCGCTGACGTGGCGCAATTCGACGGCGTAGTTGAGCAGGCGGTTGAGCTCGGCTTCGTCGAGCTGGATGCTCTGCACGACGTCGGGCGGCAGGTTGCGGGGGTCGTGCTTGAGAAACAGCGACTTGACCCAGGCGAGATCGGCGCGGCGGAACTCGGCCGGCGGCTCGATCGCCGGCGCGTCGTCCAGCAGCAGCCAGGGCAGCACGGTGAATCCCGCCAGCAGAAAGACCGCCACGCTCCAGCGCAGGAATCGTTTCATGCCCGGTCCGGCTGGTTGCGCATGAAATCCGCGGTCTTGAAAAAGGCGGCGGTGAGTTCCTGCCGTAGGGCGGGGTCGATGCCGACGTCCTGCATGGCGCGAATCATGCAGCCCATCCACTGGTCGCGCTCGGCTTCGCCAATCGGGAAGGGCAGGTGGCGGCGACGCAGGAAGGGGTGGCCGAAACGGTCGACGTATTCCGGCGGGCCGCCGGTCCAGCCGGACAGGAACCAGGCGAGCTTGTTGCGCGATTCGGTGAGGTCGGCCGGGTGCAGCTTGCGGATGCCGTAGTAGTCGGGATCCTCGTCCATCAGGTCGTAGAAGCGGTCGACCAGCCGGCGGATCGCTTCGCCGCCGCCGAGGCGTTCGTAGTGTGTCTGCATGTCAGGCTTTCACCGGCCGGACCTTCGCCGCGGCCGCCTTGGCGCGTTCGCGCGCCGTGGCGACGTCCGCGGCGACGGCAAGCGCCACCCCCATGCGGCGCCGCACGAAGGCCTCGGGCTTGCCGAACAGGCGCAGGTCGGCGCCGGGCACGGCGAGGGCTTCGTCGACGCCTTCGTAGGCGATGCCGGCGGCGTCGATGCCGCCGTAGATCACCGCCGACGCGCCGGGTTCGCGCAGGCTGACGTCGACCGGCAGGCCGAGGATGGCGCGTGCGTGCAGGTCGAATTCGCTGAGCCGCTGGGTCGCCATCGTCACCATGCCGGTATCGTGCGGGCGCGGGCTGACTTCCGAGAACCAGACGTCGTCGCCCTTGACGAAGAGTTCGACGCCGAAGACCCCGCGCCCGCCGAGGCTGCCGGTGACGGCGGCGGCGATTGCCTGCGCCCGCGCGTGCGCGACGGGCGACATCGGCTGCGGCTGCCAGGATTCGACGTAGTCGCCCTTCACCTGCACATGGCCGATGGGTTCGCAGAAACGGGTCTCGATTTCGCCTGAAGCACCCTTGGCACGTACGGTCAGGAGCGTGATTTCATAGTCGAAGTCGATCACGCCCTCGACGATGACGCGCCCCTTGCGGACGCGCCCGCCGGCGGACGCAGCGTCCCACGCGGCGCCGAGTCCGCTGGCGTCGTCGACGCGCGACTGCCCCTTGCCGGACGAGGACATCACGGGCTTGACGATCACCGGGTAGCCGAGTGCGCTGGCGGCGGCGGTCATTTCGGCGAGACTGTCGGCGAAGCGGTAGGGCGAGGTGGGAAGCGCCAGCGTCTCGGCGGCCAGCCGGCGGATGCCCTCGCGGTTCATGGTGAGGTGGGCGGCGCGCGCGGTGGGAATGACTTCCGCGAGCTTCGCCGCCTCGATCTCCAGCAGCGTTTCGGTCGCGATGGCCTCGATTTCCGGCACCACGAGATGCGGTTGTTCCGCCTCGATCAGCGCGCGCAGAGCGGCGCCGTCGCTCATGTCGATGACGTGGGCGCGATGCGCGACCTGCTGGCCGGGCGCGTTCGCATAGCGGTCGACGGCGACGACCTCGACGCCCAGGCGCTGCAGCGCGAGGATCACTTCCTTGCCGAGCTCGCCGGCGCCGAGCAGCATGACGCGGGTGGCCGAGGGGGAGAGCGGGGTGCCAAGGCGCATGGGAAATCCTGTCGGACGCGATGTTTGGAATTTTACCGCGCCAGGAGCCTGTCGGACTTGAGCGATCGTAGCGAGCCGAGTGGGAGAGCGAGTACAGTTTTTCACGATTTCGAGGCGCATAGTGGAACTATGCAACGAGAAATCTGGGGAAAAATGGACCGCTCTTCCCACTGGCGGAGTAGATCGGCCTCAAGTCCGACAGGCGCCTAGAGATGCTGTTCGATCGGCAGCGCCTGCAGCACGCGCAACAGGCCGCGCTGGATCAGGGTGGTTTCGGGCTCGACCTCGGAAACGCGCGCGGCGCCCTGATGCACGTCGTGCCAGCGCAGCTGCCGGGCCGCCTGGCCGTCGGCGACTTCGACGACGAGCTGCGGCCGGTAGCTGCGTTCGGGGCGCATGGCGTCCTCGGCGATCGCGGAGAGCTGGCGAGCCAGCTCGGGCGAACGGATGACCAGGCCCATCTCGGTGTTGAGGTGGATCGAGCGCGGATCGAAATTGAAGCTGCCGATGAAGACCTGGCTATCGTCGAGGACGAAGGCCTTGGCGTGCAGACTGGCGCGCGAGGCACCGCTGCGGAGGTCGCGCAGGCGGCCGCCGTGCGGCTCGGCAACGGGTTTGAGCTCATACAGATTGACGCCGGCTTCCAGCAGCGGCACGCGGTAGTTGGCGTAGCCCGCGTGCACGACGGGCACGTCGCTCGCGGCGTAGGCGTTGGTCAGGACGTCGATCTGTACGCCGAGGTGGCGCCAGTATCGAAAGTACGCCATGCCCATGGCGCCCGGCACGAAATAGGGCGAGACGATGAGTGCGCGCCGCGCCGGCGTGATCCACTGCCCGGCAAGCTGCCCGGCCAGCAGTTCCGAGGCCGCCACGCCCGGCCCCTTGACCTTGTCCGGCGGGTCGACGATGAGGGTTGCTTGTGCCAGCTGCCAGCTTGTCCTGCCGTCGAGCAGGCCGGGCAGGGGGTCGGCCGCGGTCAGCGCGCGGCCATAGTCGCTGTCGAAGCGGCGCGCGCGGAAATCCGCGAGGAAACGGGTGGCGCGCAGCAGGCGCGCATCGCCCGGGGCGACGGGCAGGGCCGACGCCGGCACGGCGGCGTCGCTGTTCCAGTAGGTGTCGAACGACTGCGAGAGGTCGGCGACGATGGCGCCCGCCGCCAGCACGTCGAAGTCGACGAAACCGAAATCCCGGTGCGCATCGAAGTATTCGTCGCCGATGTTGCGTCCGCCCGCGATGGCGAGCTGGTTGTCCGCGATGAAGGCCTTGTTGTGCATGCGGCGGTTGAGGCGGACGTGGTCCTGCAGCGCCTGCCAGGCCCTGACCAGCAGGCTGGCGCCGCGGGTATGGAAGGGGTTGAACAGGCGCACCTCGATGTTGGGGTGGGCATCGAGCGTGGCGAGCCGCAGTTCCTTGTCACCGCTGTCGATGTCGTCGACCAGCAGGCGCACCCGCACGCCGCGCTCGGCCGCGGCGAGCAGGGCGGCCGCCACCAGCTTGCCGGTGGTGTCGTTGTGGAAGAGATAGGTCTGCACGTCGAGCGTCCGGGTCGCGCGCTGGGCCAGCGCGATTCGCGCGGCCAGCGCGGCGTGGCCGTCGTGCAGCAGATGGAAACCCGACGCGCCGGCCGGGAGGCGCGGCGCCAGCTGTGCTTTCAGCGGCGTGTCGGTCTGGTTCGACAATGCCCGCGAAACCGGGCGTGGCGCGTCGAGGTCGAGCGTGCCGGCGCAGCCGGCGAGGCCGAGCACGGCTGCCAGCGCAAGGGCGCATCCGGCAATGCGCTCAGGCCGCCGGGCCATTCACGCGGTGCCAGGCGAAATGCGGCCCGGGGTCGGTCTTGCGGCCCGGCGCGATGTCGCTGTGCCCGACCACGGCGCGGATCGGGTAGGCCGCTTTCAGCGTGGCGAGCAGCGGAAGGAGTGTTGCGTACTGGGCTTCGGTGAAAGGGACTTCGTCCGTGCCTTCGAGCTCGATGCCGATGGAAAAGTCGTTGCAGCGCTCACGGCCTTCCCAGCGCGATGCGCCGGCATGCCAGGCGCGCAGGGCGCAGGGGACGAACTGGATCAGGCTGCCGTCGCGGCGGATGAAGAAGTGCGCGGAAACCTTGAGCCCGCGTATGCCCTGGTAATACGGATGCGCGTCCCAGTCGAGCCGGTTGGTGAAGAGTTCCACCACGGCGTCGCCACCGAACTCGCCCGGGGGCAGTGAAATGTTGTGCAGCACCACGAGCTCGATCGCGGTGCCTTGCGGGCGCGCGTCGCAATTCGGGGAGGGAATCCGCAGTGCGCCGGCCAGCCAGCCGTTGACGTCGAGCGCGTGTGCGTCGAGAGTAGAGGGGGGTGGGGCTGTCATGCGCAAAGCTTACGCGAGCCGCGCCCACTCTGGAAACATCGGCGGCGACGCCGTAGACTGCTGGCTTTGCCGTTTCCGCGCCCGCCCATGTCCGCTCCCCACAAGGCCCGGCAACTGCTCGCTCAGGCCGAGCTGGTCGCCTCCGCCGCCACCGTACAGGCCGCGCTCGATCGCCTGGCCGGCGAGATCACGGCTGCCCTGGGCGAGACGTTTCCCCTGGTGCTGCCGGTGATGGGGGGCGCGGTCGTGTTCGCCGGGCAGCTGCTGCCGCGGCTGGCGTTTCCGCTCGAATTCGACTACCTGCACGTGACGCGCTATCGCGACAAGACGCGCGGCGGCGACATGGAGTGGCGGGTGCTGCCGGGCCAGGACGTGGCCGGGCGCACCGTGCTCGTGCTCGACGACATCCTCGACGAGGGCGAGACGCTGGCGGCGATCCGCGACAGGCTCGTCGGCATGGGGGCGGCAAAGGTGTGGTCGGCGGTGCTGACCGACAAGGCCAACGGGCTGGACAAGCCGATCCGCGCGGACTTCGTCGGGCTCACGGTGCCCGACCGTTTTGTTTTCGGCTGCGGCATGGACGTGTACGGCCTGTGGCGCAATCTGCCGGCGATCTATGCCATGCGCCCCGAAGCGATCAAGGAATGAGGACGATCTGAAATGTTGGGAATCATCGGCGGCACCGGGCTTACCCAGCTCGCCAACCTGGAAATCACCCACCGCCAGGTGGCGCGCACCCCCTACGGCGAACCCTCGGGCGCGCTCACCTTCGGCCGCATCTGCGGGCAGGAAGTGATCTTTCTCGCGCGCCACGGCTACGGCCATACCATCCCCCCGCACGAAGTGAACTACCGCGCCAACCTGTGGGCGCTGAAGGATCATGGCGTCGACCGCGTCGTATCGGTCGCCACCGTCGGCGGCATCCATCCCGAGCTGATTCCCGGCACGCTGGTGATCCCCGACCAGATCATCGACTACACCCACGGCCGCGCCAACACCTTTTTTGCGTCCGACGGCAGCAAGCCGGTGACGCATCTCGACTTCACGTATCCCTACTGTGCCGCCATGCGGCGCGCCCTGCTGCAGGCCGCCGCGCGGGGCGGCATCCGGCTGCGCGACGGCGGGGTCTACGGGGCGGTGCAGGGGCCGCGCCTGGAAACCGCGGCCGAGATCAACCGCATCGAGCGCGACGGCGCGGACATGGTCGGCATGACCGGCATGCCCGAGGCCTACCTCGCGCGGGAACTCGAACTCTGCTACGCCGCGGTGGGCGCGGTGGTCAACTACGCGGCGGGGCGGGGACTGTCGGCCGACGGCATCCAGATGGGCGAAATACAGGCGGTGCTCGGCGAGGTGATGCAGCAGGTGCGGCATCTGCTCGAGCAACTGGTCACCGACGAAGCGAGCGGCGCGTGTGCCGTGTGAGGCGGCGATGAAGCTCTACCGTGTCCTGCAGTCGCAAGGCTTCGGCAGCCGCAAGGCGTGCCGGCTGCGCATCAACCAGGGCAAGGTGGCGGTCAACGGCGCGCTGTGCGACGACCCGGACATCGAAGTCGACCCGGCCGGCCTCGAGTTCACCGTCGACGGCGCGACCTGGCGCTACCGCGAACACGCCTACCTGCTGCTGCACAAGCCGGCGGGCTACGAGTGCTCGCATCACCCCAGCCACCACCCCAGCGTCTTCGCGCTGCTGCCGGCGCCCCTGGTCGAGCGCGGCGTGCAGTGCGTCGGACGGCTCGACCAGGACACCACGGGCGTGCTGCTGTTTTCCGACGACGGCCAGTTCATCCACCGCATGATTTCACCGAAAAAAGGCGTGGCGAAAGTGTACCGGGCGCGCTGCGCCGAGCCCCTGACCGGGGCGATGCTGGACGCGCTGCGCACCGGCGTGCGGCTCAACGACGAGCCGGCCCCGGTCGCCGCGCTCGCCGCCGAGGCGCTCAATGCGCATACGCTGCGCCTGACGCTCGCCGAGGGTAAATACCACCAGGTCCGCCGCATGGTCGCGGCGGCGGGCAACCATGTCGACGCCCTGCACCGCGAAGCGGTCGGCGCCTTCGCGTTGCCGCCGGACCTGCCCGCCGGCGCCTGGCGCTGGCTGGACACCGACGATCTGAAACGACTGGAGCAGCCATGGCCGTCCGTCCCGTCCTGAAAATGGGCGATCCCCGCCTGCTGACGCCGGCGCAGCCGGTGGTGGATTTCGCCTCCGTCGAGCTGGCGCAGCTGCTGGTCGACATGCGCGACACCATGTACGCGCTCAACGGCGCCGGGCTCGCGGCGCCGCAGATCGGCGTCGGCCTGCAGGTGGTGATGTTCGAGGTGAACGCCAACCCGCGCTACCCCGACGCCGAAACGGTGCCGTTCACGGTGCTGATCAATCCCGTGCTCACGCCGCTGTCCGACGCGCTCGAGGAGGACTGGGAAGGCTGCCTGTCGGTGCCCGGCATGCGCGGACGGGTGCCGCGCCACGTGGCGCTGCGTTACCAGGGCTTCGACGCCGCCGGCCAGCCGATCGACCGCAGCGTGAGCGGTTTTCATGCGCGCGTGGTGCAGCACGAGGTCGATCATCTGCAGGGCATCCTCTACCCGATGCGGATCCGCGACCTGCGTCATTTCGGCTACACCGAAACCCTGTTTCCCGGACAGAACCTGCAGGACGACTGAGCCCCCGTAAGCAGGGGCGCCGTTCGTCGGCATGGCGGGCGCGATGCTAAAGCTTGGCCGCCCGCGCGCCGCTACTTGAGCGTAGCCGGGGGCGTGGTGCCCCGGCCAGCGACAAGGACAAGAATGAGACCGGAACAACCGACTCTGGAACGCCCCGGCAACGACACGCTGCCGGATCCCATCGACCGACTCGAGGAAATCGCCGTCCGGCTGATGGCGGTGCAGCGCGCATGGGGCGCGCCCGACCGCGACCGGCACTTGGCCGCCGCGCTGGCATCCAGCCGCCAGGCCTGGCACGCGATCCAGTCCGCGCTCGCGGCGGGTGAGCTCGCCCTGCCGCCGGACGTGCAGCACAACCTCCTGATCCTGTCCGTCTACGCGGACAGCAAGATCGGCAGGTGCGAGGCCATCCCGAGCGCCGACACGCTGGCCAGCCTGATCGCCCTCACCCATGCCCTGGCGGGCAGTCTGCGGAAATGGAGGACGGCGGCATGAGGCGCGACAGGGATTCCCTCCCGCTTCCGAAATCATGCGCGCGGCCGCCGGTCGACGGGACCGTGTTTGCCGCGGGCGTCGGTTCGGTGGTGCGCCCGGGCCGGGTGCGCAATCGCCCCAAGACCGAGGTCGAGGAAAAGGCCAAGAAGCCCGCCGACGGCGTGCGCAAGAAGTCGCCGCCGGCCCGCAAGGCGCCGGCCCGCGGCCGTTACGTCGACGAATACGCGCGCCCGGCCTGAGCGGCCGGGGCACCGCTTATTTCAGGGCTTCCCGCAGATCGGCCGCGAGCGCTTCGCGGCCGGCCGCCGTGAGCAGCGTGTCGCCACGAATCAGGAAGGTGTCCTCCACCCGCTCGCCCAGGGTATCGATCTTGGCGGCGTCGACGCTGACGCCATGCCGCATCAGCACGTCCGCCACCGCGAACAGCAGTCCGCCTCGATCCGCGCAGGTGATCGAGAGGGTCTGCCCGCGTCCTTGGGGCGCGGCGTCGAGCGTCACCGTGGTCGGGTAGGGGTGGTGCCGCTGATGGCGTGACAGGCGTCCCCGTGGCGCCTGTTGCAGCGGGCGCGCGGGGTCCAGGTCGCGCGCCAGTTCGTGCTCGACGAAGGCGAGGAAATCGCGGTAGTGAATGCCGCGGTGCGCCAGGTCCATCACCTGGAAGCTGTCGAGCGCGTAACCGTGCCGGGTCGTGTGGATCTTGGCTTCGAGGATGGTGTACTGGATACGTGCGAAGAAACCGCAGATGCGGGCGAAGGTGTCGGCGTGGTCGGGCGCGTAGACCAGCACCTGGATGCCTTCTCCGGCGGGCGACAGGCGTGCCCGCACGACGGCCTCGCGGCTGTCCAGGTGCCGCCAGAGCATGCGCGCCTGCCAGGCCATGTCGCGCGCGTCGAAACGCAGGAAGTAGCGCGCGTCGAGATGCTGCCACAGCGCGTCGGCGGCGTCGGCCGGCAGACCATAGAGGGCCAGGTTGACGCGTGCCTCCTGCTGGCGGGCGGCGATGTCGGGCCGGGCGGCGCTGCCCTTGGCGAGGCGCGCATGCGTCGCATGATAGAGATCTTCCAGCAGCTTGCCTTTCCAGGCGTTCCATACCTTGGGGCTGGTGCCGCGGATGTCGGCGACGGTCAAGAGATACAGCGCGTCGAGCCGGCGCCGGGTGCCGACGCGCTCGGCGAAGGCCTCGATGACGGCCGGGTCGCCGATGTCCTCCTTCTGCGCGGTGCGCGACATCACCAGATGCATCGCCACCAGCCAGGCGACGAGATCGGTGTCTTCCCGGCCAAGGCCGTGCTGTTTGCAGAATCGACGGGCGTCGGCCGCGCCGAGTTCGGAGTGGTCGCCGCCACGCCCCTTGGCGATGTCATGGAACAGCGCGGCCAGATACAGGAGTTCCGGCTTGTCGAAACCGGCGATCAACCGGCTGGCGAGCGGGAATTCGTGGGCGTGGGCCGGCACGGTGAAGCGGCGCACGTTGCGCAGCACGGTCAGGATGTGCTCGTCGACGGTGTAGACGTGGAAGAGGTCGTGCTGCATCTGCCCGACCACGCGGCCGAACGCCGGAATGTAGCGGGCCAGGAGGCCGTAGCGGTGCATCGCGCGCAGCGCGTGGGTGACGCCGGCCGGCTCGCGCAACAGCGTCATGAACAGCGCGCGGTGCGCCGGATCGGCGCGGAACGCGGCGTCGATGCGGGTGCTGCCGCGCCACAGCATGCGCAAGGTGGCGGGTTCGAAGCCGGCGAGTTCGGGGTGGCGGGCGAGCACGATGAAGGCACGCAGCAGGGCCGCCGGTCTGCGTTCGAACAAGTCCGCGCTGCGCGCCTCGAGCAGGCGCGCGCGCACCTGGAATTCGTCGTCGATCGGCTGCGGCGGCGCGGTGACCGGGAACACCCGGACGCGCAGCGATTGCACCAGGATGTCGTTGGCGCGCTGGATCAGCTTGGCGGCGCGGTAATAGCGCTGCATCAGGCGTTCGCCCGCGCGTCGCGTGGGGGTGGCCGCGAGGCCCAGGCGTTCGGCGAGTTCGGTCTGGTAGTCGAAGGCGAGGCGATCCTCGCGCCGCCGTGCCAGCAGGTGCAGGTGCACACGCAGCGTCGCGAGCGCGCGTTCCTCGCGCGCGATGCGGCGCGCCTCGGCGGCGGTGAGCAGGCCGGCGCGCGCGAGTCCGGCCCAGCCCCCGCCCAGGCCGCAGGCCTGCGCCAGCCAGTGGATGGTGTGCAGGTCGCGCAGGCCGCCGGGACTGTCCTTCAGGTTGGGTTCGAGCTTGTAGGCGCTGTCGTCGAAGCGGGCATGGCGCGCCTGCTGCTCGGCGAGCTTGCCGTCGAAGAAGCGTTGCACATCGAAGCGCGCGCGAAAGCGCTCGCCGAACGCATCGAACAGGGCGGCGTTGCCCCACACGAAGCGCGCCTCGAGCAGGTTGGTTTCGACCGTGATGTCGGCGTCGGCCTCGACGAGACAGGTCTCGACGCTGCGCACGCTGTGGCCGATCTCCAGCCCGACGTCCCAGCACGCCTGGACCCAGGCTTCCAGCGCGGCCTGGGCGTCCGGCGCGGGTTCGCCGGCCAGCAGCAGCAACACGTCGACATCGGAACCGGGGAACAGCTCGCCGCGTCCGTAGCCGCCGACGGCGGCGAGCAGGCTGTCGGATGGCAGCGCGAGGCGAGTGCAGAGTTCGGCGAGCACGTCGTCGACCAGCGCGGCGTGGCGCGCCACGTAGCGACTGCTGGAGGGCGCGTCGAGAAAGGCGGCGGCGAGCGCCGCGCGGCCGGTCTTGAGCCGCTCGCGCAGATCGGCGACCGGCGCGGGGGTCACGCTGCGGTGCGGATACGGTCGGGCACCGCGGGGCTGCCGGCCGAGACGGTCAGCACCTCGTAGCCGCTGTCGGTGACGAGGATGGTGTGTTCCCACTGCGCCGACAGGCTGCGGTCCTTGGTGACGATGGTCCAGCCGTCGGGCATCTGGCGGATGTCGCGGCGGCCGGCGTTGATCATCGGCTCGATGGTGAAGGTCATGCCGGGCTCGAGCACAAGGCCGGTGCCGGGCTTGCCGTAGTGCAGCACCTGCGGGTCCTCGTGGAAATTGCGGCCGATGCCGTGGCCGCAGAATTCGCGCACCACGCTGTAGCCGTGGCTTTCCGCGAAATGCTGGATGGCGTGGCCGATGTCGCCGAGCCGCGCGCCGGGCCTGACGTGGGCGATGCCCACCCACATTGCCTCGTAGGTCACCTGCATCAGCCGCTTCGCCTGGATCGACGGCTCGCCCACCGCGAACATGCGGCTGGTGTCGCCGTGCCAGCCGTCCTTGATGACGGTGATGTCGAGGTTGACGATGTCGCCGTTCTTCAGCACCTTGTCGCCCGGCACGCCGTGGCACACCTGGTTGTTCACCGAGGTGCAGATCGATTTGGGGTAGGGCGTGTGGCCGTTCGGCGCATAGTTGAGCGGCGCGGGCACGGTGCCCTGCACGTTCACCATGTAGTCGTGGCACAGCCGGTCGAGCTCGCCGGTGGTGACGCCGGGCTTGACGAAGGGCGTGATGTAGTCGAGCACTTCCGACGCGAGCCGGCCGGCCACGCGCATGCCTTCGATATCGGCGCCGGTTTTGATGGAAACGGTCATGGAAAACGGTATGGACGGATTCAAAGCCGTATTCTAGCGCGCCAGCCGGACGTCGACACCGCCGGTCAGGGCGCGATTGGCGCGCCGGCGGCGGACGGGAAGGCTGCGCCTTCTGCGGCGTGTTCTTGATCCGGACAGGGGTTCGAATTACAATCACGGGCTGCCCGGAATGGTCCGGGCAAATTCGCACACCCGCCGAAATAAAGGGTGGCGGCGCGGCAGGACAGGCCGTGGCGCTGCTGGCGGGTGGAGGCTCAACCCTTTAGGAGATTCACATGTCCGTCACCATGCGTCAAATGCTGGAAGCCGGTGTCCACTTCGGTCACCAGACCCGCTTCTGGAATCCCAAGATGGCCCCGTTCATTTTCGGCCATCGCAACAAGATTCATATCGTCAACCTGGAAAAATCGCTGCCGATGTTCCAGGAGGCGCAGAAATTCGTGCGCCAGCTCGCCGCCAACAAGGGCACCGTGCTGTTCGTCGGCACCAAGCGTGCCGCGCGTGATATCGTGCGCGAGGAAGCCCAGCGCGCCGGCATGCCCTACGTCGACCAGCGCTGGCTCGGCGGCATGCTGACCAACTTCAAGACCGTCAAGCAGTCGATCAAGCGTCTCAACGACCTCGAGGCGCAGCTCGCGGAACCCGGCCGTCTGTCGAAGAAAGAGATCCTCACCGTCCAGCGCGAGGTCGACAAGCTCAACCGCAGCCTCGGCGGCATCCGCGAAATGGGGGGCTTGCCCGACGCGATCTTCATCATCGACGTCGGCTACCAGAAGGGCGCCGTCACCGAGGCCAAGAAGCTGGGCATTCCGGTCATCGGCGTGGTCGACACCAACAACAGCCCGGACGGCGTGGATTATGTCATCCCCGGCAACGACGACTCCGCTCGCGCGATCCGCCTGTACGCCCGCGGCATGGCCGATGCCGTGCTGGAAGGTCGTGCCCAGGTGATGAGCGAGATCGTCGGCGGCGAGGAGTTCGTCGAGGTCGAGGAAGAAGAAGCCGCACCGGCCGCCGAATAAGCGCCACCATCGCCGGGCCGGACCCGGCGACGTATTTCGAGGAGGGGCGCTGGCCCCTCTTTCCGTATTGAACAGTCGAAAACAGGATGGGAGTTTGAAATGGCTGAAATCACTGCAAGCATGGTCAAGGACCTGCGCGAGAAGACCGACGCGCCGATGATGGACTGCAAGAAGGCGCTGACCGAAGCGGGCGGCGACATGCAGAAGGCCGAAGAGATTCTGCGCGTGCGCTTCGGCAACAAGGCCGCGAAGAGCGCCGGCCGCGTCGCCGCCGAAGGCATCGTGACCATCGCGATCGCCGCCGACGGCAAGTCCGCCGCCATGGTCGAGGTCAACTGCGAGACCGACTTCGTCGCCAAGAACGACGATTTCGTGGCGCTCTCCAACGCGCTCGCCGACATGGTGCTGAACCAGAACCCGGCCGACGTCGCCGCGCTGTCGGCGCTGCCCTACAAGGGCACCACGGTCGAGGCCTTCCGCACCGAACTCGTGGGCAAGATCGGCGAGAACATGTCGGTACGCCGTTTCGTCCGCCTCGATGCCCAGGGCAAGTTCGCCAGCTACATCCATGGCGGCAAGATCGGCGTGCTGGTCGACGTCACCGGAGACGAAGGCGTGGCCAAGGACATCGCGATGCACATCGCCGCCACCAAGCCGAAATCGCTCGATGCCTCGGGCGTGCCGCAGGAACTGATCGACACCGAGCGCCGCGTCGCGATCGAGAAGGCCAAGGAGGCCGGCAAGCCGGAAGCCATGCTGGAGAAGATCGCCGAAGGCACGGTGCAGAAATTCCTCAAGGAAGTCACCCTGCTGTCGCAGCCCTTCGTCAAGGACGACAAGCAGACCGTCGAGCAGGTGCTGAAATCGAAGAACGCGCAGTGCCACGGCTTCGTGATGTATGTGGTCGGCGAGGGCATCGAGAAGAAGGTGTCCGACTTCGCCGCCGAAGTCGCCGCGGCCGCCAAGGTCTGACGCGCGCCGGGGGATTGCCATGGCGCCGGTTCGACGCATCCTGCTGAAGCTGTCCGGCGAAGCCCTGATGGGGCCGGACAGTTTCGGCTATCACGCGGAAACCCTGGCCGGCTTCGTCGACCAGATCCGCGAGGTGACGGCGCTCGGCGTGCAGGTCGGCATCGTCGTCGGCGGCGGCAACCTGTTCCGGGGCGCCACTGGCGCGCTGGCGGGGATGGACCGCGCCACCGCCGATTCGATGGGCATGCTCGCCACCGTGATGAACGCGCTGGCGCTGAAGGATGCGCTGGCCCAGGCAGGCGTGCCCGCGCGGGTGCAGACGGCGGTGGCCATCGCCCACGTCGGCGAGGGTTTCGAGCGCGATGCCGCGGTGCGCGAACTGGAAGCCGGCAACGTCGTCATCTTCGGCGGCGGCACGGGCAATCCCTTCTTCACCACCGACACCGCCGCCGCGCTGCGTGCGGCCGAGATCGGCGCCGACCTGCTCCTGAAGGCGACCAAGGTCGACGGCGTCTACACGGCCGATCCGAAGAAGGACGCGGGCGCGCGGCGCTACGAATCGCTTTCCTTCGACGAGGCGATCGCCAGGAATCTTGCGGTGCTCGATACGGCTGCCTTTGCGCTGTGCCGGGAACAGAATCTCTCGCTCGTCGTGTTCAACGTTTTCAAGCCCGGTGCGCTGAAGCGCGTGGTGCTGGGCGAGGACGAGGGCACGCGGGTCAGTAACCATTGAGGAGTTGAGAATGGCCGAAACCACCATCGCCGACGTCAAGCGGTCTGCCGAGCAGAAGATGGGCAAGACGCTCGAGGCACTCAAGAACGACCTCGCCAAGGTGCGCACCGGGCGTGCGCACACCGGCATCCTCGACCACGTGATGGTCGACTACTACGGCAACCCGACGCCGGTGCCGCAGGTGGCGAACGTGACGCTGGCCGATTCGCGCACGCTTTCCGTGCAGCCGTACGAGAAGAACATGGTCGGCAAGATCGAGAAGGCGATTCGCGATGGGGACCTGGGCCTGAACCCGGCCACCCACGGCGACACCATCCGGGTGCCGATGCCGTCGCTGACCGAAGAGCGCCGCCGCGATCTCATCAAGGTCGTGCGCAACGAGGCGGAGAATGCACGCGTTGCGGTGCGCAACATTCGCCGCGATGCCAATGCCACGCTGAAGGAAATGGTCAAGTCCAAGACCGCGACCGAGGACGACGAGCGCCGCACCCAGGACGAGGTGCAGAAGCTGACCGACAAATACATCGGCGAAATCGACAAGATGCTGGCCGAGAAGGAAAAGGATCTGCTCGCGGTCTGAGCGGTCCCGCGAGCACCCACTGCGTGTCGACCCGCGCGAAACACGACGAACCCGCGACCGACGTGCCGCGGCACATCGCCGTCATCATGGACGGCAACGGGCGCTGGGCGCGCAAGCGCCTGATGCCGCGTGTCGCCGGCCACCGCAAGGGCGTCGAGGCCTTGCGCGGAGTGATCCGCGCGTGCGCCGAGCGCGGCGTGTCCCATCTCACCGTGTTCGCCTTCAGTTCCGAGAACTGGCGTCGTCCGCAGGAGGAAGTCACGCTGCTGATGGAGCTGTTCCTGCGCGCGCTCGAGAACGAAGTTGCCAGACTGCATGAAAACCGGATCCGCTTCCGCGTCATCGGCGACCTGTCGGGGTTTTCGGAACGCATCCAGACCTTGATCCGCGACGCCGAGACGCTGACGCGCGACAACACCCGGCTCACGCTCACCGTGGCGGCCAATTACGGCGGCCGCTGGGACATCGTGCAGGCGGTGAAGAAACTCATGCTGTCGGGCGTCGCGCCCGGTGCGGTCAACGAAACCACGCTCGCCGAGCAATTGAGCCTTGCCGACATGCCCGAGCCCGATCTTTTCATCCGCACCGGCGGCGAACAGCGCATCAGCAATTTTCTCCTGTGGCAGCTCGCCTACACGGAGCTCTATTTCACCGACACGCTGTGGCCGGATTTCGACGCGGCCGCGCTCGACGCGGCAATCGCCTCCTACCGGAAGCGCGAGCGCCGCTTCGGCCGCACCAGCGAGCAGGTAAGGGCGGCGCAATCTGCCGAGGGCGCGTGATGTCGCCGCTCGCCCGTCGTGCGCTGACCGCGTGCCTGCTGCTCGTCGTCTTCGTTCCCGCCGTGCTGTGGGCCCCGCACTGGCTGTGGGGCGTCCTGGTGGCGGGGGTGGTGGCGCTTGCCGCGTTCGAGTGGGCGCGCCTGAGCCACTTCGGCCCGCGCGGCGCACGCGCCTATGCGGGGGCGCTGGCGCTCTTCGCCCTGGCGGCGCCGCCGTTGCTGGCCACGCAGTGGGACGACGTCAAGATCGGCCTGATCGCGCTCGCCGTCGCCTTCTGGCTGCTCGTCGTGCCGCTGTGGCTGGCCGGGCAGTGGCGCGTGTCGCAGCCGGGCCTGCGCGCCGCGGTCGGGGCCGCCGTGCTGCTGCCGACCTGGGCGGCCCTGCTCGAACTGCACGCGCGCGGACCGGCGATCCTGCTCGGCGTCATGGCCATCGTCTGGATCGCCGACTCGGCGGCCTATTTCGCCGGCCGCGCGTTCGGCCGCCACAAGCTGGCGCCCGCCATCAGCCCCGGCAAGACGTGGGAGGGCGTGGGCGGCGCATTGGCGGCGCTGGCGGCCTACGCGTGGCTGTTGAGCGTGTACGCCGGCCTGCCGCGCATGGCGCTGCTGTTCGCGCTCGCGGGGCTGCTTTACCTGTCGATACTCGGCGACCTGTTCGAATCCTGGATCAAGCGCGTGTCCGGCATGAAGGACAGCGGGACCCTGCTGCCCGGCCACGGCGGCGTGCTCGACCGCATCGACGCGCTCACCTCGACGCTGCCGATCGCCGCCGGCATGCTGATCTGGCTGGAGCGGAGCGCATGAAGCCGCGCGTGCTGACCATCCTCGGCGCCACCGGCACCATCGGCGTCAATACGCTCGACGTGGTGGCGCGCCACCCCGGGCGTTTCGAGATTTTCGCGTTGACCGGCGCGACCCAGGTCGAGCGCATGTTCGAGCAGTGCCGCGTCCACCGGCCGCGCGTCGCGGTGATGAGCGAGCCGGCGGCGGCCGCCGCGCTGCGCGAGATGATCGCTGCGGAAAACCTGCCGGTCGACGTGCTCGAAGGCGCCGCGGCGCTGACGGCGGTCGCCACCGCGCCCGAGGTCGACACGCTGATGGCGGCGATCGTGGGCGCTGCCGGTCTGCCGGCGACGCTGGCGGCGGCGCAGGCCGGCAAGCGCATCCTGCTCGCCAACAAGGAAACCCTGGTGGTGTCCGGCCAGCTGTTCATGGACGCGATCGCCGCGAGCGGCGCCGAACTGTTGCCGATCGATTCCGAGCACAACGCGATCTACCAGTCGCTGCCGCGCGGGTTTGACGGCGACTTCCAGCGCGCCGGCGTCAAGGCGTTGTGGCTGACGGCTTCCGGCGGGCCGTTCCGCACGCTGTCGGCCGAGGCGATCGCGGCGGCAACGCCGGCGCAGGCGATCGCGCACCCGAACTGGGTGATGGGCCGGAAAATCTCGGTCGATTCGGCGAGCCTGATGAACAAGGGCCTGGAGGTGATCGAGGCGCGCTGGCTGTTCAACGCGCGTCCCGAGCAGATCAAGGTGGTGGTGCATCCGCAGAGCATCGTGCATTCGATGGTCGAGTATGCCGACGGCTCGGTGATCGCGCAGATGGGCACCCCCGACATGCGCACGCCGATCGCCTATGCGCTCGGCTTTCCCGAGCGCATCGACGCCGGCGTGTCGGCGCTCGAACTGATGGGCCGGCAGCTGACGTTCGAGGCGCCCGACACGAGGCGCTTTCCCTGCCTGCAACTGGCGTTCGACGCGCTCGTCGCCGGCGGCAACGCGGCGGCGGTGCTCAATGCCGCCAACGAGGTGGCGGTGGCGCGCTTCCTCGACGGCACGGCGCCCTTCGGCGCGATCGCCGCAAGCATCGCGCACACCCTGGACAAACTGGCGGGCGGCGCGGCCGCGACCCTGGAGGATCTGCTCGAGGCCGACCGGCAGGCGCGCCGCGTAGCCGCCGACTACCTGGAGACGCATCGGCAATGAGCGTGTTGCACACTCTCCTGTGGTTCCTCGTCGCCATCGGCATCCTGGTGGTGGTGCATGAGTTCGGCCATTACCTCGCGGCGCGCTGGGCCGGGGTCAAGGTGCTGCGCTTCTCGGTCGGCTTCGGCAAGCCGCTCTTTTCGCGCCGCCTCGGCCGCGACCAGACCGAATGGACGCTGTCCGCGCTGCCTTTCGGCGGCTACGTGAAAATGCTTGACGAGCGCGAGGGAGAGGTGCCGGCGGACCTGCTGCATCGCGCCTTCAACCGCGCCGGCGTGTGGCGGCGCATCGGCATCGTCGCCGCCGGGCCGGCGGCGAATTTCCTGCTCGCCATCGTGTTCTACTGGGCCTTGTTCGTGCATGGCCTGCCGGCGCTGAAACCCGTCGTCGGCGAGCCGCCGGCGGAGACGCCCGCCGCCATCGCCGGGCTTGTCGCCGGCGACGAGATCCGGCGGGTGAACGGCCGCGACACGCCCACCTTCCAGGACCTGCGTCTGGCGCTGCTGCGCGCGGGCGTGGCTACCGAGGCGATCGTCCTCGAACTGGCCGACGGCCGCACGCTGCGCCTCGACGCCCGGGCGATGGAGACCGAAAACCTCGAGCAGGACATCCTGCGTCCGCTCGGCATCGTGCGCTACGAGCCCGACATCGCGCCGGTGATCGGCCAGGTCGTGGCCGGTGGCGCGGCATCGCGCGCCGGTTTCCAGGCCGGCGACCGCGTGCTCTCGGCCAATGGCGCCAGGGTGGCGAGCTGGCAGGACTGGGTGCGGCTCGTCCGCCAGCATCCGGCCGCGCCGCTTGCCGTCGAGGTCGAGCGGGGCGGGCAGCGGCTGGTGCTGACTGTCGTGCCCGACGCCGTCGACGAGGCGGGGCAGCGCGTCGGCAAGATCGGCGCCGGGCCGCAGATCGATCCGGCGGTGACGGCGCGCCTGATGACCGAGGTGCGCCATGGCCCGGTCGCGGCGTTGTGGCAGGGAATCGTGAAAACCTGGGACATGAGCGTGTTCACGCTGGAAATGCTGGGGCGCATGGTGCTCGGCCAGGTGTCGTGGAAAAACCTCTCGGGCCCGCTCACCATCGCCGACTATGCCGGACAGAGCGCGACGCTCGGCTGGATCAGTTTTGTCGGCTTTCTCGCCCTGGTGAGCGTGAGCCTGGGCGTGCTGAACCTGCTGCCGATCCCGTTACTGGACGGGGGACACCTCATGTATTATGTTGCGGAGCTTTTGACCGGCCGGCCGGTATCCGAGCGGACCATGGAGGTGGGCGCCCGGATCGGCATGTTTCTCCTGCTGCTTTTGATGTCCTTCGCCCTGTTCAACGATCTGCAACGCCTGATAGGTGGATAGAACAATGATGATCCCCAACCGCTTGACGCTCGCTGTCGCCGCTGCGCTCGCTCTGCAGCCCGCGTACGCGGAGGAGGACTTCGTCGTCCGGGACATCCGGGTCGAAGGCATCCAGCGCACCGAGGCCGGCACCGTGTTCAGCTATCTGCCGGTGAAGGTCGGCGACCGCATGACCGACGAGAAGACCGCGGCCGCGATCAAGGCGCTGTACGCGACCGGCTTCTTCAAGGACGTGCGCCTGGAGGCGCGCGACGGCGTGCTCATCGTCACGGTCGAGGAACGGCCCTCGATCGCCAAGATCACGCTCAAGGGCATCAAGGAGTTTTCCGAGGACGACCTGAAAAACGGCCTCAAGCAGACGGGGCTCGCCGAAGGCCGCGTGCTCGACCGTGCCATGGTCGACAAGGCCGAACAGGAACTGCGCCGCCAGTATTTCAACCGTGGCAAGTACGCGGTCGACATCAAGACCACGCTGACGCCGCTCGAGCGCAACCGCGTCGCGGTGCAGTTCGACGTGGTGGAGGGCGACAGCGCCAAGATCCAGCGCATCAACATCGTCGGCAACCAGGCATTCAAGGAAAAGGAACTGCTCGGCCAGTTCACCTCGACCACGCCCGGCTGGCTGACCTGGTACACCAAGAACGACCAGTATTCGCAGGCGCGCCTCGCCGGCGACATCGAGACATTGCGCTCGTTCTACCTCAACCGCGGCTATCTCGAATTCAACGTCGATTCGACCCAGGTGTCGATTTCGCCCGACAAGCAGGGCATCTACATCACGGTGAACATCACCGAGGGCCCGCAATACCGGGTGTCCGACGTGAAGCTCGCCGGCCAGATGCTGGTGCCCGAGGCCGAGCTGCAGAAGCTCATCACGGTGAAACCGGGCGAAGTCTTCGTGCGCGACCGCCTCACCGAAACGACCAAGAAGATCGGCGAGCGTCTCGGCAACGACGGCTATGCCTTCGCCAACGTCAATGCCGTGCCCGAGCTCGACAAGGACAAGAACACGGTCGCCTTCACCCTGTTCGTCGACCCGGGCCGCCGCGTCTACGTCAACCGGGTCAACATTGCCGGCAATACCAAGACGCGCGACGAGGTGGTGCGCCGCGAGATCCGCCAGATGGAAGGCGCGTACTACGACGCCGAGAAAATCAACCGGTCGCGCGAGCGCATCAACCGGCTTGGCTTCTTCAACGAGGTCAATATCGAAACGCCTGCCGTCACCGGAACGACAGACCAGGTCGATGTGAACGTCAGCGTGGCCGAAAAATCGACCGGCAACATCATGCTCGGCGCCGGCTTCTCCTCGTCCGAAGGCCTGGTGCTGTCGACTTCGGTTTCCCAGGCCAACGTCTTCGGCACCGGCAACCGGCTTTCCGCCCAGATCAACTCGGGCAGCGTCAACACCGTGTACGCGCTGTCGTTCACCAATCCCTACTACACCATCGACGGCATCAGCCTCGGCTACGACGTCTACCGGCGCGACGTCGATTCGAGCAGCCTCAACAACACCGGCTATTTCGAGAACTCGACCCTCGGCCTGGGCGTGCGTTTCGGCCTGCCGGTCAACGAGCGCGACTCCATCTCGCTGGGCGCCAGCTACGAGCAGAACAGCGTCAAGGTCGACGGCACCAGCCCCTCGCAATGGCGCAATTTCGTGACCACCTACGGCAACGACAACGACACGCTGCGGCTGGATGGCTCGTGGGCGCGCGACTCGCGCGACAACTTCCTGTTTCCCACCCGGGGCTTGCTGCAGCGCGTCGCGGCCGAGATCGGCACGCCGGTCGGCAGCCTGCAGTACTACAAGCTGTCGCTGCAGCATCAGCAGTATTTCCCCCTCGGGCGCGACTTCACGTTCATGCTCAATGGCGAGCTGGGCTTAGGCGACGGCCTGTCGGGCAAGCCGCTGCCCTTCTTCAAGAATTTCTACGCCGGCGGCGTGAGCTCGGTGCGCGGCTTCGAGAGCGGCACGCTCGGGCCCAAGGATCCCACCACGGGCGACGCGCTCGGCGGCAACAAGCGCGTGGTCGCCAACGCGGAACTCTTCTTCCCCCTGCCGGGACTCAAGGATGACAAGGCCTTCCGCATGTCGGCATTCCTGGATGCGGGCGCTTCGTTCGGCACGGGCGAAACTTTCGACATAGGCAGCCTGCGCTATGCGGCCGGGGTGTCGCTGTTGTGGGTCTCCCCGCTGGGCCCCCTCAAGTTCAGCCTGGCGCAGCCGCTGGTCGAAAAGACCGGCGACAAGACCGAGGTGTTCCAATTCTCCCTGGGCAGCGTGTTCTAGGGCAGTCGTTACCGGAGTATTCCATCATGAAGTTCAAGCAGTTCGCAGTGAGTCTGATTCTGGCGTCGGCCTGCATCGCCGCCCCGGCTCTCGCCAATACCAAGGTCGGGTTCGTCAACACCGAGCGCCTGCTGCGCGAGGCGCCGCTGTCCATCGCCGCCCAGAAAAAGCTCGAGCGCGAGTTCGCCGCGCGCGACCAGGAATTGCAGAAGCTCGCCAAGCAGGCGCGCGACCTGCAGGCGCAGCTCGACAAGGACGGCGTGACCATGTCGGAGAGCGAACGCAAGGCCAAGGAGCGCGATCTCGGCAACCTCAACCGTGACCTGCAGCGCCAGGGCCGCGAGTTCCGCGAGGATCTCAACCTGCGCCGCAACGAGGAACTGGGGCAGATCCAGGAGCGTGCCCGCAAGGCCATCCAGGAAATCGCCCGTGCCGAGAAATTTGACCTGATCATCGAGCAGGCCGTCTACGTCGACAGCAAGATCGACATTACCGACAAGGTGATGCGGGCGCTGGGCGCCAACGCACGCTAAACGGCTGCGCTTCCTTCATGGCCGTCACGCTCGCAGCGCTGGTCGCCCGCTTCGGCGGCGAACTCGTGGGAGACGGCGCCGTGACGGTGCGGCAGGTCGCGCCGCTCGACCGTGCCGGACCGGATGAAATCGGCTTCGTTTCCCAGGCCAGGTATCTCGCGCAATTGTCGAATACCCGGGCGGGCGCCGTCATCCTGCCGCCGGAGGCGCGGGATGCGACCGAGCGGCCGCGCATCCTCACGCCCAATCCCTACCTCTATTTCGCGCGCGTCTCGGCGCTGCTGAATCCGCCGCCGCGGCCGCCGGCCGGCGTGCATCCGGCGGCAACGGTCGCGGCTGACGCCAGCATCGCCGCCGACGCCAGCATCGGCCCGGGCGCGGTGATCGGTGCCGGCGCCAGCGTCGGCGCGCGCAGCGTGATCGGCCCCAATTGCGTGATCGGGGATGGCGCGCGCATCGGCGCCGATTGCCTGCTGCACGCCAACGTCACCGTGTATCACCAGTGTGAAATCGGCGACCGCGCGATCCTGCATGCCGGCTGCGTGATCGGCGCCGACGGCTTCGGTTTCGCGCCCGACGGCGAGCGCTGGGAAAAGATCCCGCAGATCGGCCGCGTGCGGATCGGCGACGATGTCGAGGTGGGCGCGTGCACGACCATCGACCGCGGCGCGCTGGAAGACACCGTGATCGAAGCGGGCGTCAAGCTCGACAACCTGATCCAGGTCGCGCACAACGTCACCATCGGCGCGCACAGCGCGATCGCCGCGTGCACCGGCATCGCGGGCAGCGCCAGGATCGGGCGCCACTGCACCATCGGCGGCGCGGCAATGATCTTCGGCCACATCGAGATCGCCGACAACACGCGCATCTCGACCAATACGCTCATCACCAAGTCGCTGCCCAAGGCGGGCACCTACACTTCGGCGCTGCCGTTCTCGGAACACGAGGTTTGGCAGAAAAACGCCGTGCACATGCGCAACCTCGACAAGCTGGTGAAGCGGATCAAGGCGCTCGAACAAAAACTCGGAGAACTGGAAAAACCATGATCATGGACATCGAGCAGGTCATGCAGTACCTGCCGCATCGCTATCCCTTCCTGCTGGTCGACCGCGTGACCGAGATGGAACTCGGCAAGTCGATCACCGCGGTGAAGAACGTCACCATCAACGAGCCCTTCTTCCCCGGTCACTTTCCCGGCGCGCCGGTGATGCCGGGCGTGTTGATCCTCGAAGCGATGGCGCAGGCGGCGGCGCTCCTGTCGTTCAAGACCAAGGGCTATGCGCCGGAGGACATCGGCATCGTCTACTTCGCCGGCATCGATGGCGCGCGCTTCAAGAAGCCGGTCAAGCCGGGCGACCGCCTGGTCCTGAAAATCGAGATCGTGCGCGAGATGCGCGGCATCTGGAAATACACCGGCCGCGCCGAGGTCGACGGCGCGTTGGCGGCGGAAGCCGAGTTGATGGCCACCTTGCGCGACAAGCCCTGACATGCCGGCGATTCATCCCACGGCGCTCGTCGCGCCGGGCGCGCAACTTGCCGACGACGTGGCGATCGGCCCCTACAGCATCATCGGCGAGCACGTCACGATCGGCGCCGGCACCACGGTCGGCGCGCACGCCGTCATCACCGGCCACACCAGGATCGGCGCGCGCAACCGGATCTTCCATTTCGTCTCGCTCGGCGAGGCGCCGCAGGACAAGAAATACGCCGGCGAGCCGACCCGGCTGGAAATCGGCGACGACAACGTCATCCGCGAGTTCTGCACGTTCAACACGGGCACCGTGCAGGACCGCGGCGTGACGAGCATCGGCAGTCACAACTGGATCATGGCCTATGTCCACATCGCGCACGACTGCGTGGTGGGCGACCACACCATCTTCGCCAACAACGCCTCGCTCGCGGGGCACGCCGAAATCGGCGACTGGGCCATCCTCGGCGGTTTCACCGGCGTGCACCAGTTCTGCAAGATCGGCGCGCACGTGATGACCGGCATCTCCACCGTGGTCTTCAAGGACATCCCGCCCTTCGTCATGGCCTCCGGCCAGCCTGCGGCGCCGCACGGACTCAACAGCGAAGGCCTCAAGCGGCGCGGTTTCTCCGCCGAATCGCTGGCGGCGCTGAAGCGCGCCTACAAGATCCTCTACCGCGAGGGCAACACCGTCGCCGAGGCGCAGGCAAAGCTTGGACCTGAAGCCGAGAAACACCCCGAGGTGCGACAATTGCTCGACTTCCTCGCGCGCGCCGAGCGCGGCATCATCCGGTGATGGACCTGGGACTGATCGCCGGTGAAGCGTCCGGCGATCTCCTTGGCGCGCACTTCGTCCGTGCACTGAAGCAAAACCATCCCTATTTGTGCGCCGCCGGCATCGCCGGCCCGCGCCTGGTCGAGGCCGGCGTGACGGCACTCTATCCGAGCGACAGGCTCGCGGTGAACGGCTATGTCGAGGTGCTCGCGCACCTGCCGGAACTCCTGTGGATCCGCTCGCGCATCACGCGCCGTTTCCTCGACGAACGGCCGCGCGTCTTCGTCGGCATCGATGCGCCCGATTTCAACTTCGCGCTGGAGGCGAAGCTCAAGGCCGCCGGCATCCCCACCGTGCACTTCGTCAGTCCGTCGATCTGGGCGTGGCGGCCCGAGCGCATCCATCGCATCAAGCAGGCGGTGTCGCACATGCTGGTCGTCTTCCCCTTCGAGGAGGCGATCTACCGCGACGCCGGCATCCCCGTGAGCTACGTCGGCCATCCGCTGGCGGATACCATTCCGCTCGAAGCCGACACCGCCGCCGCGCGCACTGCGCTGGGACTGAATGCGGGGCCGGTCATCGCGTTGCTGCCGGGCAGCCGCGTATCCGAGGTGAAGCGCCATGCGCGCCTGATGCTCGACGCTGCACGCCTGATCCTGCGACGCCATCCCGACGCGCAGTTCGTGCTGCCGGCGGCGGGGCCGCGCGCGGCGGCGCTGATCGAGGCGGCGCGCGCCGGATCCGACCTGCCGCTCACCGTGCTTGGCGGGCAGTCGCACACGGCGCTCGCCGCCTGCGACGTCGCGCTGGTCGCCTCCGGCACCGCCACGCTGGAGGCCGCGCTGTTCAAGAAACCCATGGTCATCACCTACCGCGTGCCGGCGCTCACGGCGTACCTCATGCGAAAACAGGCGCTGCTGCCGTGGATCGGCCTGCCCAACATCCTCGCGCGCGATTTCGTCGTGCCGGAGCGGGTGCAGGAAGACGCGACCCCGGAAAACCTGGCAGCCGACGCGCTCGCCTGGCTGGCCGACGCGCCGCGCCGCGAAGCGCTGGCGGAGCGTTTCCACGCGCTGCACGTGTCCCTGCGGCAGGACGCTGCCACCCGCATCGCCGAGGCACTCGCGCCGTATCTGGAGCAGCGCGCGTGAAGCTGCACTGGGGACCGCTCGGCCTGTGCGGCGTCGACGAAGCGGGGCGCGGGCCGCTCGCCGGCCCGGTCGTCGCCGCCGCCGTGATGCTCGATCCGGAACGCCGCATCGACGGCCTGCGCGACTCGAAAAAGCTCTCCGCCGCCGCGCGCGAACGCCTCGCCGACGTCATCCGCCGCGAGGCGGTGGCCTGGTGCGTCGCCGAGGCGAGCGTTGCCGAGATCGACACGCTCAACATCCTCCAGGCGACGATGCTGGCGATGCGGCGCGCCGTCGACGGCCTCGGCCGCGCCCCCGACGACGTCTGGGTCGACGGCAACCGCTGCCCCGAATGGGCGTGGCGCTCGCAGGCCGTGGTGAAGGGCGACGACAAGGTCGCCGCCATCGCCGCCGCGTCCATCCTCGCCAAGACCGAGCGCGACCGCTTGATGCGCGGACTGCACGACGCATACCCGCACTACGGCTTCGACCGCCACATGGGCTACGGCACCGCGGCGCATCTCGACGCGCTCAAGGCCCACGGCGCGTGCCCGCAGCACCGCAGGAGCTTCGCCCCGGTTAAACTCGTGCTCGACCAGGCCACGCTGTTCTGAAAGGAAACTTCATGCAAATCGCGTATCTGCTCCATGTCCTCGGTGTCGTCGTCTGGGTCGGCGGCATGTTCTTCGCCTATATGGCGCTGCGTCCGGTGGCCGCCAGCGTGCTCGAGCCGCCGCAGCGCCTCACCCTGTGGGCCGGCGTGTTCGGCAGGTTCTTTCCCTGGGTCTGGGTCTCGGTCGCCATGATCCTGGCGACCGGCCTGTATCTGCTGATGCTGATGGGCGGCAGCGGCGCGCCGCACTACGCGCTCGCCATGCTCGCGCTGGGCGTCGTCATGATGGCGATCTTCGCCCACGTCTTCTTCGCGCCCTACGGCCGCTTGAAGCGCGCCGTCGCCGCGCAGGACTGGAAAGCCGGCGGCGCCGCGCTCGGGCAGATCCGCCAGCTCGTCGGCCTCAACCTCAGCCTGGGGCTGCTGACGATCGCGGTCGTGTTTCTTGGCCGTTTGTTCGCTTGACCCGCAAGCGGGCGGCGCCGGCCGCGCCCCGCTGATTCAGGCACACTAGGGCTCTTCCTGCGCCGGCGCATCGAGCAGGCGCAGCGCCGTCTCGCGGATCGTGGCAGGCTGCGCCGGGCATTGCAGTTCCGCGTGGAACCGGCCGTCGCGGTAGAGATGGATCGCCGGCAGATGGAAGATGTCGAAGTGGCGCGCGATCCCGGTCGCCTCGCCGACGTCGACCTCGAACAGGCTTTCCGCGATGCCTGCCAGGGCCTCGGGCAAGAGGCGCTGCCAGGCGCGGCAGGCGCCGCAATGCGGCGCGCTGAACAGCACGGCGGCCACCCCGGGGGTGCGTGCCAGGCGGGCGTGGAAATCGCCTTCGCCCAGGCGTTCGAAGCGCAGCGGCCCGGTTGGCATCAGCCCCGCGACTCGCGGCGGAACGGTCCGTCGAGCTCGTCCAGGTAGTGCGCGATCGCCTCGGACTCGCGTTCGAGGAAGCGGTCGACGGCGTCGCGGAACCCGGGATGCGCCAGCCAGTGCCAGGAATGTGTCGCCGTGGGGACCAGCCCGCGCGCGAGCTTGTGCTCGCCCTGCGCGCCGCCTTCGAACACTTTCAATCCCTGGGCGATCGCGTATTCGATGCCCTGCTGGTAGCAGGTCTCGAAGTGCAGGCCGGGCAGGTAGTCGAGCGTGCCCCAATGGCGGCCATAGAGGCGTTCGCCGTCCTTCATGCAGAACGCGCAGGCGGTCGGTTCGCCGTCGCGGTCGGCGACGATCAGCACCACGTTGTCCGGCATCGTCGCGCGCAGCCGCGCAAAGAAATCGGGATTGAGGTGCGGCTCGCTGCGGTGGCGGGCGTAGGTGTCGGCGTAGCAGCGGTAGAAGAAGGCCCAGTCGGCATCCACGCTGTCGCGGCCTTCGATCCAGCGGAAGGTCACGCCCAGGTTCGCAAGCTTCTTCCGCTCCTGCTTGATCTTCTTGCGCTTGTCGTGGGTGAGCGCGGCGAGAAAATCATCAAAGCTGCCGTAGCCCGCGTTGTACCAGTGGAACTGGAAGCCGCTGCGATGCAGCAGCGGTGCGGCATTGAGCGCGGCGTGATCCGCTTCGGCGGGGAAAAGAACATGGAACGACGAGCAGTCCAGATCGCCGGTGAGTTTCAGCGCCGCGTCGATCAGCACGGCGCGGTCGGCGTCGTTCTTCGCGAGCAGGCGCGGCCCCGCCACCGGCGAGAACGGCGCGCAGCACACCAGCTTGGGATAGTAGGCGAGGCCATGGCGGCGGTAGGCGTCGGCCCACGCCCAGTCGAACACGAACTCGCCCCAGGAATGGTGCTTGAGGTAGAGCGGCATCGCGGCGTCGAGCCGCTCGCCGCGGAAAAGGGCGAGGTGCACCGGCTCCCAGCCGATAGGCGCGCCGACGCAGCCGGTGTCTTCCAGCGCGGCGAGGAAGGCGTGCCGGACGAAGGGCGAATCGCCGGCGAGCGCGTTCCAGGCGTCGGCGGACAACGACGCCATGCGCGTCACGACGCGGACGACGGCCGCGTCGGCTTCCGTCGCCGGGGGCTTTGCTTCAAAATGCACGTTTTCGCGGTCTTTCATCGATAACAATGAACCTGCACGAATACCAGGCCAAACAGATTCTTCGCGCCGGCAACCTTAGCACGCCGCGCGGCCGCGTTGCCCACAGCGCCGACGAGGCTGTTCAAGCCGCCATTGAACTCGGCGGCGACGCCTGGGTGGTGAAGGCGCAGATCCACGCCGGCGGCCGCGGCAAGGCGGGCGGCGTCAAGGTCGTGAAGTCGCTCGACGATGTGCGCGCGATCGCCGACACCCTCCTGGGCAGCAAGCTCGTCACGCAGCAGAACGCGCCCGACGGGCAGCCGGTGAACCAGGTGCTGGTCGAGGAAACCTTGCCGATCGCGCGCGAGCTGTATCTCTCGCTGCTGGTCGACCGCGAAACCGAGCGCGTCGCGATCGTCGCTTCCGCCGCCGGCGGCATGGACATCGAAGAAGTTGCCCACGCCACGCCGGAGAAGGTGCTCACCGAGACCTGCGATCCGCTGCTCGGCGTGATGGACTTCCAGTGCCGCGCGCTGGCTTTCGCGCTGGAGCTCACGGGCGAGGCGTTCAAGGATTTCTGCCGGCTGCTTCCCGCCCTGTATCGCGTGTTCATTGCCAATGATTTGAGCCTGCTCGAAATCAACCCGCTGGTGGTGACCCGCGACAACCGCGTGCTGCCGCTCGACTGCAAGATGAGCGTCGACGACAACGCGCTCTATCGCAGGAAGGCGCTCGCCGAACTGCGCGACGACAGCCAGATCGACGCCAAGGAGGCGGCGGCCCATGCCGCCAATGTGAACTACGTCGCGCTCACCGGCAACATCGGCTGCATGGTCAACGGCGCGGGGCTGGCGATGGCGACGATGGACCTGATCCAGCTCGAGGGCGGCGCGCCCGCCAACTTTCTCGACGTCGGCGGCGGCGCCACGCCGGAGACGGTCGCTGCCGGCTTCAAGATCATCCTGCTCGACCCCAACGTCAAGGCGGTGCTCATCAACATCTTCGGCGGCATCGTGCGCTGCGACGTGATTGCCGAAGGTATCATCCAGGCGGTGAAGGAGGTCGGCGTGAAGGTGCCGGTGGTGGTGCGGCTGGAAGGCACCAACGCCGAACTCGGCAGGAAACTGCTGGCCGAATCGGGGCTCGCGATTCTCGCGGCGGAAAGCCTCACGCAGGCGGCGAAACTCGCCGTGGAGGAGGCGGCATGAGCAGGGAGCAGGGTTCCCCCTTGCGGGATGCGACCGGCCGCGAATGCCGCCAGTCGCCGACGCGCAGCCGTTTGGCTCACCACGAATTTTTCAGAGGCGACGCCCAATGAGCATCCTCGTCAACAAGGATACGAAAGTCATCTGCCAGGGCTTCACCGGCAAGCAGGGCACGTTCCATTCCGAACAGGCGATCGCCTACGGCACAAAAATGGTCGGCGGCGTCACGCCCGGCAAGGGCGGACAGACGCATCTCGGCCTGCCCGTCTTCAACACCGTGCGCGACGCGGTGCGCGAGACCGGCGCGCAGGCGACGATGATCTACGTGCCAGCCGCGTTCGCCGCCGATTCGATCCTGGAAGCGGCCGATGCCGGCATCGAGGTCATCGTCTGCATCACCGAGGGCATCCCGGTGCTCGACATGCTCAACGTCAAGGCGGCCCTGCGTGCCAACGGCGCCAAGCTGATCGGCCCGAACTGCCCCGGCATCATTACCTCGGGCGAATGCAAGATCGGCATCATGCCCGACGCCATCCATCAAAAGGGCAAGATCGGCATCGTCTCGCGCTCCGGCACGCTCACCTACGAGGCGGTGCACCAGACCACGCAGCTGGGGCTCGGCCAGTCCACGTGTGTGGGCATCGGCGGCGACCCGATCAAGGGGCTCGACTTCATTGATTGCCTCGAAATGTTCGAGGCCGACCCGGAAACCGCCGCGGTCATCCTGGTCGGCGAGATCGGCGGCAGCCGCGAAGAGGAGGCGGCCGAATTCATCCGTTCCAACATGAAGAAGCCCGTCGCCGCGTACATCGCCGGCCGCACCGCCCCGAAAGGCAAGCGCATGGGGCACGCCGGCGCGATCATCGCCGGCGGCGCCGGCACGGCCGATGCAAAAATCCGCGCGCTCGAAGCCGCCGGCGTCGTCGTCGCGCAAAGCCCGGCGGGGCTGGGCGAGGCGGTGCAACTCGCGCTGGGTGCGCGTTAACAGCATGCATGTCTGTCAGCCGACGGCCCCAGCCTCAGCGGCAACATCGATCCCGATTTGTGGCAAGCTAAACAAAACCGGTTCCCCGATAGGAGCACCCCATGAATCCCTCACTTGAAACCTTGCAGGCCGAAGTGTTGCTTTTGTCGTCCGCCGATCGGGCAAAGCTGCTCGACAGCCTGATCGCCAGCCTGGATGCGGATGCGGAGGCCGAGGCAGCCTGGGATGCCCTGGCGGATGCGCGCGAACAGGCCTTGCGCGACGGTGCAGTCGATGCGCTGCCGCTGGAAGAGGTCATGGCCCGCCTTGAGGCACGCTTTCCTGGATGATCGTGCGGCTCCATCCAGCCGCAGAGCAGGACATCTCCGAAGCAGCCGCGTTTTACGGAAACGCGGGTTCGGCGAGGCTGGCAGCGCGTTTCGTTGCCGAATTCAAACGCCTTGTGGCCATCTTGCTGGAGCATCCTCATATCGGGGTACCGCGAGCAAACGGCAAGCGCGGTTTGACCCTGAGGCATTTTCCCTACACCGTGATCTATCGTGTCGAGGGTGAATGCATCACCATCCTGCTCGTCAAGCATGACAGCAAACATCCAGGCGACGGCAGCCAACGTTCCTGAAGCCCGTAGCCTCTCTCACGCATGAAACTCGCCATCGCCCAGCTCAACCTCACCGTCGGCGACATCGCCGGCAACGCGGCGCGGCTGCTCGCGGCGGCGAAGGAAGCGCACGCCGCCGGCGCGGCGATTCTCGTCACCCCCGAAATGTCGATCTGCGGCTACCCGGCCGAAGACCTGGTGCTGCGCCGCGACTTCACCGCCGCGTGCGACGCCGCGGTCAAGCAGCTCGCCGTCGACGCGCCGCCCGGGCTCGCGCTCATCGTCGGCTATCCCGAGTGCAGCAATGAAGGACTCTTCAACGCGGCGGCGCTATTGCGCGGCGGCCAGATCGAGGCGGTCTACCGCAAGCACCACCTGCCCAACCACTCCGTTTTCGACGAACGGCGCGTGTTCGACAGCGGCGACGCGCCCTGCGTGTTCGAATGCGGCGGACTGCGGTTCGCGATCAACATCTGCGGCGACATCTGGGAGGCCGGGCCCGCCACGCGCGCGATGCGCGCCGGCGCCGACTGGCTCCTGGTGCCCAACGCCTCGCCCTACCATCTCAACAAGGAACGCGAACGCGTCGCCGTCGCGCGCGCGCGGCTGGTCGAGGCAGGCCTGCCTCTCGTCTACGCCAACCTCGTCGGCGGACAGGACGAACTGGTGTTCGACGGCGCGTCCTTCGTGCTCGACGCCCACGATGCCGTCGTCGCGCAGTGCCCGGCGTGGCAGGCGGGCATGTTTTACGTGGAAATCGACCGTGACACCGCGACGGGGCCGCAGCACGCGCTGCCCGACGAGGATGCCGCGGTCTACGACGCCCTGGTGCTGGCGGTGCGCGACTACGTCGGCAAGAACGGCTTTGCCGGCGTGCACCTGGGCTTGTCGGGCGGCATCGACTCGGCGCTCACGCTCGCGATCGCGGCCGACGCCATCGGCCCCGACAAGGTGCACGCGGTGATGATGCCATCGGACTACACCGCGAACATCAGCGTCGAGGATTCGCGCGACATGGTTGCGCGCCTCGGCGTGAAGTATTCGGAAATCGCCATCCGGCCGATCTACGACGCCTTCGTCGCGCAACTCGCCGGCGAATTCGCCGGCCGCGCGGCGGACACCACCGAGGAGAACCTGCAGGCGCGCACGCGCGGCACCTTGCTGATGGCGCTGTCGAACAAGTTCGGCACGCTCGTGCTCACCACCGGCAACAAGAGCGAAATGGGCACCGGCTACGCCACGCTCTACGGCGACATGGCCGGCGGCTTCGCGGTGCTCAAGGACGTTGCCAAGACCCGCGTCTACCGCCTGGCCCACTACCGCAACAGCCGCTCGGCCGTCATCCCGCAGCGCATCATCGACCGCCCGCCCTCGGCCGAGCTGCGCCCCGACCAGACCGACCAGGACAGCCTGCCGCCGTATGAAGTGCTCGACGCCATCCTCGAAGCCTACGTCGAACGCGACCTCGCGGCGCGCGAGATCGTCGCGCAGGGCTTCGACGCCGCCACGGTCAGGCGCGTCATCCGCATGGTCGACCTTGCCGAATACAAGCGCCGCCAGGCGCCGCCCGGACCGCGCATCACCCCGCGCAACTTCGGCAAGGACCGCCGCTACCCGATCACCAACAAATACCGTCCCGAAGGAGACCTGCCGTGAAAAAAATCGAAGCCGTCATCAAGCCCTTCAAGCTCGACGAAGTGCGCGAAGCCCTCTCGGAAATCGGCGTTGCCGGCCTGACCGTCACCGAAGTCAAGGGCTTCGGCCGCCAGAAGGGCCACACCGAGCTCTACCGCGGCGCCGAGTACGTCGTCGACTTCCTGCCCAAGGTCAAGGTCGAGATCGTCGTCGCCGACAGCCTGCTCGAGCGCGCCATGGAAGCCATCATCAGCGCCGCCCGCACCGGCAAGATCGGCGACGGCAAGATCTTCGTCACGCCGGTGGAACAGGTCGTGCGTATCCGCACCGGCGAGTCGGGCGAAGCGGCGATCTGAACCCGGGCGACAGCCGCCTGTGCCGGGGCTTGATCGGAGCATGACCCAAACAGCGCGAAAGCCGCACATCACGTTTACCGTTCGCGGAACGAGAATCCGGGTGGTTTCCGCGCGCATGCACCGGAAGGCGCGAACCATTCATGAGCAAGCGCCTTAAACCCGGATAATCCATTAGGCTGCCCTGCGGGCCTGTGCGGGCCTGTGCGCGCCCTGGCGGGCGCTTTGCGGCGCCTCGTGGCCTGTGCTTCGCGCCCATAGGCCTTGCTATGGGCTTGTCGCACATGCCCCGATTCGCTCGCAAACCGCCTCGCCATCATCGCGCGCCCTAATGGATTATCCGGGTTAAATCCGTACCGGCCTTTGCATCGGAGGCAGAAGAACGAAAGGAACTTCCTCGGCCACTCCAACCGCCTCGATTTGTTCAGGAATTCCTTGGGGCGTTGGCACGCAGTATTTAATCAATAAATCATAGGGTTATCGCAAACTACGACCAAGATCGTATAGACAAGCGCAAAGTGTTCTCTGCATAGTCCCGGCGAAACGCCCAAGCGCAACACTTGGGGATCAAGAAAACAGGGGGAGGAGTGATGCATCGCACACTTGACTGCGTGGGGAGCACGTGGGCACTGGAATTGTTGTCCTGTGCAACGGGGCAGCGACGAACAGATCGTTGCGCTTGGCGCACTTATGTCCTTGAGGCCTTCAGTGGTTGTCATCGCAGCGCCTTGCCGGAGTCGGTGCGGCATAGCGAAGCAAACGCACGTCAGCCCGAACATCGCCAATGCGGCCTTGTATGGCGACTGGGTAACCCAGTTGGGGGTGTGTTAATGCAAAACCTGTCCCCGAATCCGTGGCGCGGCGGCGACGATGTGCTGGAAGGCGGATCCGGCCAGGACTATCTCTCGGGCGGCGCCGGCCACGACACGCTGGTGGGGGGCAACGACAGCGACGTGCTGCTGGGCGGCGCGGGCAACGACTAGCTCTTTGCGCAGGACCCGGCGAACGATCTGGCCGCTGCCATCCTTGCATCCGAGACCCAGCCCGGCACCGGTGCCCGCGGCGACTGGCTTTCCGGCGACGACGGCAACGACATCCTGGTGGGCGGCGCGGGCAACGACGTGCTGCTGGGCGGCGCGGGCAACGACGTGCTGCTGGGCGGCGAAGGAGAAGACCTGCTGATCGGCGGGGGCGGCAACGACGGCTGCATTCAGGGATGGCAATTGAATGGCCAGACGAATCAACTGGTTACACGCATCTACGACTAAAGCCGTATAGACAAGCGGCAAGCCATCCAGTCAGAGTCCGCGAACACGTGTGGGTCGGAAAACGGGAGCAATGATGAAAAACGGTTTATTGGCAGTTTCACTGATGATTCTGGGGGGCGGCATGAGCGCATGCGCGATGGGCGGGACAAGTTGGAAAGAGGAAGTGCTGCTGCACGACGGCAGCAAGATCCTTGTCGAACGAAACCTGATCCGAAAAGGCCGACACGAGCCTTTTCAAAGGCCAGGCATAGGAGAGCAACGCCTGAGCTTCACTCTCCCCTCGATCAAGCGCCAGGTGGTCTGGAAAGACGATTACAGCGAAGACCTCGGCAGTGCCAACTTTATACCGCTGATGCTGGAAATCGACAAAGACGCGGCCTACCTCGTTGCCACGCCGATGGGCTGCCTGTCCTACAACAAATGGGGGCGACCGAACCCGCCCTACGTCGTATTCAAATACCAGGGCAAAGCGTGGGACCGCGTTGCCCTGCAGGAGCTGCCTGCCAGGTTCAAAACGCCCAACCTGATTGTTTCCGCGCCAGACGATGCAGTGAAGGAAGTCGGCGGGAACCTGATTTCTGCGGAGAAGGTGAAAGAACTTAACAACAGGCGAGTCGCAGCGGGGACCGAGCAGCCGCATTTAAAACAGATCCTGCGCGCGCCGCTGGCGGGGGCGATGGATTGTCCTGTAATGGTGAGGATAGATGGCGGGTGGGGATCACCCGGCGGAGCCAAGTCGCCTATACCCATTAAGCCGTCCATTCCAGACGAAGTGAAATAAATCGTCAGGCACTGAACGCAGCGAATTTCTTACCAAGGGGAGAATCATGATTGACAAGAGCGTCTACGCATTGATAGCAGGCCGTGCCTATTTCGATACCCGTGCTGCAATCAACCGATTTCCTGTCCCTCAAGGATGGGTTGAGTTCAATCACCGCTCCTTGAATAGTGGTTTCGAAGCCATGTCCTTCACCAACGGCACCGAAATCGTCATCTCCTACGCCGGCACGGACTTTTCGGATTTCACGGGCGACTGGCTGGAAGCGAACATTCCCCTTGCTTTCGGATTGAGCTCGGATCAACTCAGACAAGCTGCGCTCTACTACCTACAGGTCAAGGATGCCAATCCGGGTGCCACCATCAGCTTCACCGGTCACAGCCTCGGTGGCGGGCTGGCCGCGCTGATGGGCGTCTTCTTCGACGAGAAAGCCGTCACCTTCGATCAGGCGCCGTTTGCCAACTCCGCCAGCAGCGGCATCCGCGACGATCTTGTTGCCTACCTGAAAAGCAAGGGCTATAGCAACAGCCAGTTGGTTGCACTTGCGCCAGAGTTGCTTTCCTACGGTGGTTATGGCGACCGTACCGCGAACGTCACTGGCTACTTTGTGCAAGACGAAGCTTTGCAGCTTATACAGCCGCCGTTCTCCGTTCTTGGCACTCAGACCCAGCTTGCGCAGAACAGCACCGGTTTGGGCCTCATCAGTGGCCCCATCAGCCTGCACTCCCAGGCCCTGCTTTCCGCCTTCCTGCTGAACGACGCCTTCCGCGCCATTACCTTCAAGCTGCCCGAACTGCTGATGATGGTGTTCGACGAAGCTCTGTATGCGCGCAAGACCACGCCGGACAACACCGACTTCCCTAACCTCCTCGAACACCTCATCCGCCATGAAGTCGGGGTCGGTGCAACAGCCACCACTGCCGCCATCGCCGCCGACGCCATGCTCACCCGCTTCACCGCCGATCTTCAGAAGGTGGCCCAGGACGGCGGCTTCACCCTCACCAACGCCCACATCACCCGCACCCTCGTAGCGTTTGCCATGCAGATGTATTACGAGAACCCCGAAGCCGCCGTTGCGGGCAAGACCTTGTTCACCTCCGTCTCCGGCGGCATCCGCTTCGACCGCGCCGATGTGTCGGCCGCGCTATCGGACGCCAAAGGCTGGCAGATGTATTTTCAGAACTACCTCAACACCCTCACCCTGGAAGAACACCGCATCGTGTTGCAACTTCTGCCCGCCGCCGCCGACTGGTTCATCCAGGCAGGTGCAATCAGCCTGAGCGCCACCGCCGACATCAAGAAAGCCTTCATGGTCGGCGGTATCGGTGCCGACTGGATGGCGGGCGGAAGCCAGGCGGATCTGTTGATCGGCAACGCGGGCGACGACACCCTCAAGGGCGGTGCTAACAGCGACACCCTCATCGGCGGTGCGGGTAACGACACCTACATCGTCAACGCAGGCGACGGCTACGACACCGTCCTTGATTCCGATGGCCAAGGCTCTCTCGTCCTCAACGGCGTCACCCTCAGCGGCGGCGCCCTCGTCGCCGGCACCACCAACATCTGGAAGAACAAAGACCAGGGCATCACCTACACCCTCAAAGGCACAGGTAGCAGCCAGGTATTGCTCATCAGCCGCGACGGCAGCAGCGACGGCATTCGTGTGCAAGGCTTGGATGCCGTGGAATGGAGGCTCGCAGCATGAACAAGATGACAACGATGAAGCCCTGGCTGTTGGGCATTTCACTGATGATTCTGGGAGGCGGCATGAGCGCAGATGCGGGGTTATTTGGTTTCGGTGGGGATAGCTGGAAAGAGGAAGTGCTGCTGCATGACAGGAGCAAGATTATTGTCAAGCGCTCACAGAGTTATGGCGGGCGGCATGAAATCGGGCAGACACCGCCGATTAAAGAGCAAGACATTACCTTCACTTTGCCGGGCACAAACAGGACGATCACCTGGAAAAGCGAATACAGCGAAGACATAGGACGGGCTAATTTCAATCTGCTCGCATTACACATTCTGAACGGCACGCCCTACATCGTAGCTACCCCAAACCTATGCCTGTCTTACAACAAATGGGGACGACCGAATCCGCCTTATGTGTTCTTCAAACACAACGGTAAGCAATGGCAGCGCATCCCGCTAGCCGAGTTTCCAGCAGCGTTCAAGGAAATCAATTTGGTGGTCAGCACCAAAAGACATAAAGACACACTCACGGCACAATCGATGGTCACAGCGGAGTTTGTCAGAGAACTTAACGGCGAGTTGGAACAACCTGAATATAAAACCATCTTGCGGACGCCTTTGACAAAGGAGCGGATAGATCAAATGTGCGAGGAACGTGTTCTCTATAAGGGTTCGTGGATTCTTCCGAATGACCCTATAGCCAGAAAATTCATTGATCAACAGAAGAGATAAAACTTGTAGCTTGTAGTACAGCACTTAACCCAGGAGATAAATCATGGCAACGACAATCGAATACGCATTGCTTGCAGGGGCTTCCTACTACGACACACGTGACCAAAATAACCGATTTCCAGTCCCCCAAAACTGGGGTGTTGTTTCACGTGTTCCACAAGATGGATCGACTGGCTTTGAGGCATCAACGTATAAAAACACACTGACTAACGAAATCGTCATCTCCTTCGCCGGCACCTATCCAACCGATATCCTCGGAGATCAAGCAGCGAATTTTGGCTTGGGGACTGGCAATGGTTCAGCGCAACTCGGTAGCGTCCGTCAAGCTGGTGTAAATTCGTCTCCGGCAGGTTGGGTAATTTCTACGCTGCCGCCGACAAGCTCGCTACCCCGTCACCCGCATCCGGGATGTCCGTCATCGAATGCTGCGGCAGATAGCGATGCTGCAGTTGCCAGTCCTCGTTTTGCTCCATGAGCACCGCGCCGATCAAGCGCATGATGCTCGCCTCGTTCGGGAAGATGCCGACCACGTTGGCGCGTCGTTTCACTTCCTTGTTCAGCCGCTCCAGCGTGTTGGTCGAGTGCAGCTTCACCCGGTGGCCCGCCGGAAAGCAAAAATACGCCAGGACATCCTCTTCCGCCTCGTCCATCAACGCCGCCGCTTTCGGGTATTGCTTGCGGATCTGGTCGGCCACTTGCCGCCAGGTGCGATGCGCGGATTCGGCGTCCGGTTGCACGAATACCTGCCGCACCAGCGTGCCCACCAGGGACTGGCCCGATTTGGCCACGCAGGCCAACAGATTGCGCATGAAATGCACCCGGCAGCGCTGCCAGCTCGCCGAGAACACCTGTGCAATCGCCGCCTTCAAGCCTTCGTGCGCGTCCGAGATCACCAGCTTCACCCCAGCAAGCCCGCGCTGCTTCAGGCTGGTCAGAAACTTCACCCAGAACGGCTTGGCCTCGGATTCGCCGATGGCCAGCCCCAGAATCTCGCGCCGCCCGTCCTGGTTCACCGCGCAGGCGATTATCGCCGCCACCGACACCACGCGCCCGCCCTGGCGCACCTTGAGATAGGTGGCGTCCAGCCACAGGTAGGGCCATTCGCCCTCGATCGGCCGATTGAGGAACGAGCCCACCTGCTCGTCGATCTCGGCGCACAGGGCGGACACCTGGGATTTGCTGATGCCCTGCATGCCCAGCGCTTGCACCCGGTCGTCCACCTTGCGGGTGGACACCCCGCCGATCCAGGCTTCCTGCACCACCCCGCGATGGCCTTCTCGGACAATTTGCGCGGCTCCAGGAAGGAGGGGAAGTAGGTGCCGCTGCGAAGCTTGGAGATGCGTAAATCCAGCCGGCCCAGCCGCGTGTTGAGTGTCCGTTCCCGGTAACCGTTGCGATACGTCTGCCGCTCGCCACTGAACCGCCACGGATTTTGAGGAGGCTCTTTTTCCCAAGAGAATGGAGCCATGATGAAGAAACCC
>DYFW01000184.1 GCA_020725005.1 Thiobacillus denitrificans | reverse complement strand
TGCTCCAGGTGCCGGTGGACAGCACGCCGAGCACGCAGCCGGAAGCCGGCAGCACACAAGCCAGGTTATTCGCCACCGGGCTGCCGGCGTAGTTGGACGTCGTGACGCCGGCCGCGTTGAGCGCGGTTGCCGCAAGCCGGAACGGCCGCCCGGCGCGGTGCACCACGCCGCCGCTCGCCGCCGTGTTTGCCAGGGTGCGCGCGGTGCCCGCGGTCAGGCTGTCGGTGTCGCTCGCCGTGACCGCGCCGAAGCTCGCCGGACGGATCGCGAAGTTGTCGTTGGAACAGCCGATCACGGTCGGCGTCCCGCTCGCCGGATAGCTCATGCGCACCCGCACGTTGGGCCAGGCTTCGGGCTCGCTGATGCCGGCAAGCGTCTTGCGGCCCGCGTTGGCGGCAGCGAAAGTGAGCGTGCCCAGGTTGCGGATCAGCGGCAGACCGGCGCAGGCGCCCCCCGACGCGGCGTCGACGAGCTCGACCCGCACGTCGCCGGCAAACGCCGTCTCGACCGCAGTGCCCGTCGCGTTGAGCGCGACGACGTCGAGGCCAAACACGCTCGCCGCGACCTTGGTGCGGATCACGCCGCTGGTGCTGCCGGCCGGCGTGCTGGTCTCGAAGGCGTTGAAGCCGCCAGGCACCACGACATTGCCCTCCGGCGTGCCCAGCGAGGCGGCGACCACGCTCCATTCGATATCGTCCAGCAAGAACCAGGTTCGGAATTGGTTGAAGATATCAGTCCTGATCTCCAGACGGACCGTCTGACCGGCAACCGCCGCCAGACTCACCGAGCAACTGACCCAGGGTTGCTGGCCGCGATTGTAAGCGGCGCTCATGCCCAGGGTATGGTTATCGGAGTTGCGACCATTGTCCCAGTGGTTGTAAAGACCATACCCCGGTGTCGTGGCCGTGATTGCCGTCACACGGTAATTCGGGCTGTATGGACACGTCAGATAGTTGTTCAACTGCGGTCCGACGATGTCCAGCAACACCGCGGATGTGGTTGGATTGAGCAGCCGCACCGTGATGAAATCGTACTGCGTGACATTGCCGTTCACTGCACTATCCCAACCCTGCGGCTTGATCCGGATGTTGATATTCCCGGCATTGCTCGCGGGCACGGTGAACGTCCTGGTGAGAGTCGCGTTCGAGTTCTGACTATCCGCATTGGTGCGATAGCCGATCAGGTACGAAAACTGCCCTGTGTTGGGCGTACCGTCGGTAACGGCGGTCGTCGCGTCCGTGACGCTCACCGTTTCGGATGGGCGGACCTGGATGTCCATGGCCGCATTTGAACGCGCGCTTGCCGCCCATCCCGGCGGCGTCGCGGTTCCCGTCCCGCCCCGTTCGAAGTTGCCGTTGATAGGCATCTGCGGGTTCGCCGCCTTGGGGCCGTTCGCGGTGATGTCGAAATAGAGATAGTAAGTCGCCGGTCCGGCGTCCTGCAGAATGAAACGGATTTCACCGCGGCCGTTGCCTGCGGCGTCGGTCACACCGGCATATACCGTGTCGGTGAATTCCTGGGTCGCGCTCAGGGTATCGACCGGGCGCACCACGCGCGGCGAGTTGACGTCGAAGGTGCCGGTCACGCCCATGGCGCTCAGCATGGCATTGAAATCCACGTCCACCCTGACGGTACTGTTGACGCTGGCACCCGCCGGCACATTGATCGGTACGCGATAGTTCCAGGCGGGGTTGAACCACGCGGCGGAGACCAGGGCCGGCAACAACCCCAGCAGGAAAACCAGCGTGCGTAGCCCGGATTCACCGAATATGCGCTTCATGTTCATTTCGAGAACCTGGCCTGGATCTGCCGTTCGACATAATCCACTTCACCGGCCACGCCCGAAGTCGCGGTCGAAGTGATCTGGTAGACCGCCACCGTATCGGCACCGTCGGTCGCCAGGATGCGCGTGCAGTTCACGATCACTGAGAACGCGGCCAGCGTGCCGCCGAGCGTCAGCGGCGTGGGCGACGCCGGGCACGGCGTCGGCGCCACCTGCAGGCCCTGCGGGTCGTTTACCTGCCAAACCGCCCATTCGATGCCGGCGCGCGCTGCCTGGTAGGCGCGCGCCCCCTGCACGTCCAGCGCGCCGCTGATGTGGCTGGTGCGCGACAGCGTCGTCAGGTAGACCGCGAGCGTGGCGAGCACGACCAGGAGGAAAATCGCCGTCGGCAGCACGAAGCCGCGCTGGGCATGCGGACAGCGGCCGGGGCGCGTCATGGCTGGTTCCCCACCTGGGTGCTGGCGTAGAGGCGCACGCTTTCGCTGTCGCGTCCGAGTTCGAGGGTCAGCGCGAGCAGGCCGCCGCGTTCGGTGACGCCTGGTTGGTAGGTGATACGGCACGCGGTAACGCCGGTCGCCAGCAGGGCCTGCGCGGTGCCCGCGGCGAACGCGGTCGGCTGCGCTGCGGCGGGCGCGTAGCCCCAATAGCGCGTGAGCGTGCCGGCCGCCGGGTCGCAGACGTAGCTCACCGCGCCCTCGACGACCTGGAAGCGCTGGCCGGGCGAGGCGAGCGGAAACTGCTTGGCGGCGAGGGCGATCGCGTTCACGCTGCCTGGGGGCCCGACATAGTCGGCCAGCGTGTCGCCCGCCCAGGCGTCGGCGCCGCCGATGCCGAGGTTGTACACCGCGATGCGGTCGCCCGCCTGCACCGAAACGGCCGGGCCGAGCACGTCGAAACCGGTGTCGGGCGCGCTGAAGTCGAGGATGTCGCCGCCGCCCTCGGCGCGGTAGCGGCCGCCGCTGCGGGTGGCGAGGAATTCCAGGTAGTGCACCCCGCCCGCGGTGCTGACCCGCAGGCTGTTCGGCAGCGCCAGGCGCACCTCGCGCGTCATGCGGCGCAGCGCAGTATCGGCGGCGTCGGCGAGGCGCGCGCGCCGATCCTGCGCGGTGTAGCTCTCGATCGGCGTGCGCAGGAAGACCGCGACCATGGCGCCGACGATGGCGGTGAGCGCGATGACGACGATCATCTCGACCAGAGTGACGCCGTGCTGCGCGAGGCGGGGGCGGTCAGAGCGCGGGCGCATGGCGGGTGCGATAACCGTCGAGCACGACGCGATGATTGCCGGGCCCCACGACGCTCACGCTGACGCGCAGGGTTTCACCGGCGGGCAGGCCGTTGAATGTGCCGACTGACTGCACGTCGATCGATGCGCTGTAGCCGGCGAGCCCCGGCACGACCACGCCGGTGAGATCCGTGAGCGTCGTCAGCGTGAGGCCAGCATAGTCGTTGACGTTGTCGAAGGGCGTGAGCGCCGCGCCGCGCGCCTCCCCGGCTTCCGGCCCGGCCGCTTCGGGCACGGCGCAGTCGCCGGGCGCGGTCGCCGTGTCCGCCGCCGGATCGTCGGGGTCGCAGTAGGTGAAAGGCTGCGCCAGCACCTCCTCCAACAGCGACTCGGCGACGGCCAGCGCCTGCTTCTGCACCACCGGGTCGGCGCTCGCGCGCGCGGTCTGGCCGTAGACGGCGAGCACGCCGGTGACCGCCACCCCGACGACGGCGATGAACACCAGCAACTCGATCAGGCTGAAACCGCGCGCGTCAGTGGACATAGCCGGTCTCGCGCTCCACCTGCACGACATGGGCGCCGCTGCCGTTCACCCGGATGTCGAGACGCGCCGTAAGGTTCAACGGCCGTCCGCCGGCGTCGAAACCGAGTGCGGCAACGGGGCTCGCGACCGAGACCCCGGCGGGGGCCGTCACCATATAAGGCTTCTCGCCGCCCGGCCCGGGCGCGGGGTTGGCACAGGGCGCCGCCGCCGCGTAACAAAGCGTCGCCCCGCTGGCGGCCAAGTGAACGTAGACCTCGCGCCGCTGCGCGATCGCGAGCTTCTGCGCGAAGCGCACGCTGGCGGCGAGCTGGTCGGCGAAGCCGCGGGTGTCGAAGGCGCTGCGCTGGCTCAGGCGCGGCACGGCCACCGCCGCGAGGATGCCGGCGATGACCATGAC
>DYFW01000183.1 GCA_020725005.1 Thiobacillus denitrificans | reverse complement strand
CCGACGACGATGACATCGAAGGATTCGGGGTAATTCATGATGGCCGCCATTCTACTCCGGGCGCCGGGCCGGTTCCACGTGGCCGGTTTCACGTGAAACCGCCGACCCACGGGCTCAGGTGCCGGCCGCCTGCCGGGCTTCCAGCGCCTCCCACCGCGTCAGCGCGTCGAGCAGTTCGGCTTCGATGGCCTCGGCGCGGGCGTGCAGCGCTGCGGCGGCCTGCGCGTCGGCCTGGTACAGCGCGGGGTCCGACAGCGTCGCGGCGATCTCGGCCTGCTCCGCCTCGAGCGCCTCGATGCGCGCCGGCAAGGCTTCCAGCTCGCGCGCCTCCTTGTAGCTCAAGCCCGATTTGGGGGCGGTCTTCGCCGCGGGTTTCGCGGTCGCCGTCCTGCCCGCGGGTTTCGCCGCCCCGGACTCGCGCCGCTGCCGCCACGCCAGCCAGTCGGCGTAGCCGCCGACGATCTCGGTCAGGCGGCCCTCGCCTTCGAACACGATCGACTGGGTGACGACGTTGTCGAGGAAGGCGCGGTCGTGCGAGACGAGAATCACTGTGCCGGGGTAGTCCTGCAGCAGCTGCTCCAGCAGTTCGAGGGTGTCGATGTCGAGGTCGTTGGTCGGCTCGTCGAGCACCAACAAATTGGCCGGCCGCGCGAACAGGCGCGCCAGCAGCAAGCGATTCCGCTCGCCGCCCGACAGCGCCGACACCTTGGCGCGCGCCCGCTCGGCCGGAAACAGGAATTCCTCCAGGTAACTGATGACGTGTTTGCGCTGGCCGGCAATTTCCACGTAGTCCGAACCCGGCGAGATGGTGTCGAGCAGCGTCGCCTCGTCGTCGAGCTGATTGCGGAACTGGTCGAAGTACGCGACCTCGAGCCGGGTGCCCCGCTTGACCCGCCCGGCCTGCGGCTCGAGCTCGCCCAGGATGAGACGGATCAGCGTGGTCTTGCCGGCGCCGTTGGGGCCCAGGAGACCGAGCTTGTCGCCGCGCAGGAGGGTGGCGGAAAAGTCTTCGATCAGGGTACGACCGTCGTAGCCGTAGCGCACATGGTCGAGCTCGGCGACGATCTTGCCCGAGCGCTCGCCGGCGTCGAGCTGGAAGCCGACCTGCCCCTGGTGCGCGATGCGGGCCTCGCGCGAGCGGCGCAAGGCTTCCAGCCGCCGCACGCGCCCTTCGTTGCGGGTGCGTCTCGCCTCGACGCCCTTGCGGATCCACGCCTCCTCCTGGCGCCAGAACTTGTCGAACTTGCGGTTGTGTACCGCCTCGACTTCCAGCTGCTCGGCCTTCTTGACTTGATATGCCGTGAAATTGCCCTGATATTCGCGCAACTGGCCGCGATCGAGCTCGATGATGCGGTTCGCGACGTTGTCGAGGAAGCGCCGGTCGTGGGTGATGAACACGAGCGCGCCGCGGAAGTCGTTGAGCAAGCCCTCCAGCCATTCGATGGCGGAAAAATCCAGGTGGTTGGTCGGCTCGTCGAGCAGCAGCAGCTCGGGGTCGGCGACCAGCGCGCGCGCCAGCGCCACCCGTTTTTTCAGGCCGCCGGAGAGGGTTTCCACCGCGAGGTCGGCGTCGAGGCCCAGGCGCTGCAGGGTTACCTCGACCCGGCTGTTGAGGCGCCAGGCGTCGGCCGCCTCGAGCGCATGCGACAGCCGTTCGAAGTCCGCGTACACCGTCTCGTCGCCCTCGGCCATCGCCTGCGCCACGGCGTGGTATTCCGCCAGCAGCGCCTGCGCCGCGCCGATCCCTTCCGCCACCGCCTCGAATACGCTGTGGCCGGGTTGGAATTGCGGCTCCTGCGGCACGTAGGCGAGACGCAGGCCGGGTGCGCGCCACACCTCGCCGGCGTCCGGCTGGCTATCGCCGGCGAGGATCTTCAGCAGGCTCGACTTGCCGGTGCCGTTGCGGCCGATCAGGCCGATGCGCTCGCCCGCCTCGACCACCAGCGAGGCGCCGTCAAGCAGCGGGTGGTGGCCGTAGGCGAGTTCGAGGCGGTCGAAGGTAAGGAGCGGCATGGCTGGTTCAGGGCTGGGGGTTAGGGGCGGGATTATCCCGGATTGAGCGCGGCGTGGACGGCGCGGGCGATGTTAATTGCGCCGGGGGTGTCGCCGTGGACGCAGATCGTGTCGACGCGCAGGGTCACGCTGCCCGCAGGCAGGGTCGGCAGCGGCCGCCCCGCGGCAAGCAGGCGCGCCTGGGCCGCCGCGGTTTCCGGGTCGTGCAGCACGGCGCCAGGCGTTTCACGTGAAACCAGCCGGCCGGCGGCATCGTAACGGCGGTCGGCGAAACCCTCGTTCAAGACCGCGAGGCCCGCCGCCTGCCCGGCCTCGACCAGGGTCGAGCCGGCAAGACCGACCAGGACCAGGCCGGCGTCGAAGCCCGCCACCGCAGCGGCTATCTCGCCGGCCACGCCGGCATCCACTGCCGCGACGTTGTAAAGGGCGCCGTGCGGCTTGACGTGCGCGAGCCGCATCCCCAGCCGCGCCGCCTGCTCGGCCAGCGCCTCGGTCTGCTGCGTCACCCAGGCGGCGATCTCTCCGGGCCGCGCGGCCATGGCGCGGCGCCCGAAGCCGGCGCGGTCCGGATAACTCGGATGCGCGCCGGCAGCCACGCCGTGTGCGGCCGCGAGCTCGAGGGCGGCGCGCATGCTGGCGGCGTCGCCCGCGTGCCCGCCGCACGCGATCGACACCCGCGCGACAAAGGGCAACAGCGCCGCGTCGTCGCAACCTTCGCCGATGTCGGCGTTCAATTCGATCATCCCAATGCCTCGATCTGCCATGTATCCTGCGCCGCCAGTGCACGCGCCGTCTCGACAGCGACACTGGCGAAACGCAGCGCGTCGCCCGGCCGCAGCTGCGCCAGCCGCGTCAGGTCGGCACCGACCACCGTTGCGATCACCGGGTAGCCGCCGGTCACCGGCCCGTCCCAGCCCAGGACGATGGGCCGGCCGTCGGGCGGGACCTGGATCGCGCCCGGCAACACGCCCTGCGACGGCAGCTCGGGCTGGGCATGGCGCACGCGCGGGCCGGGGAGCCGCAGGCCGCGCCGGTCTGACGCCGGGTCGACCCGAAACGTTCCGCCGAAGAATGCGAGCAGGCCGGCGTCGTCGAAGCCGGCGATCTGCGGCCCCGCGATTACGCGCAGCGGCGTTCCTGGCGCGGCGGCCGTCTCCCGCCCCCGCAGCAAGCGGATCTCGCCTGCCGCCGGCCCGAGCGGCAGGCGGTCGCCGGCCCGCAGCGCCCGGCCCGCCAGCCCGCCCCACCCTCCCGGCAAAAAGGTGCTGCGGCTGCCCAGCACCGGCGCCACCGCCACCCCGCCACGCACCGCGAGCCAGCAGCGCGCGCCAGCGATCGCGCGGCCAAGCCGCAGGGTTTCGCCGGGCGCCAGGACCACGGTTTCGTTCCAGGCGACCGGCGCACCGCTGCTACGGACGGCATCGAAGCGGGCGCCGACGAGCGCCACGACGGCGCCCGCCGGAAACGCGAGCACGGGGCCGGCCAGCACGATTTCCAGTCCTGCCGCCGCCGGGTCGTTGCCGACCAGGCGATTGGCGGCGACGAACGCCGCCGGGTCGGCCGCCCCGCCGGCCGGCACCCCCAGCGCACCCAGGCCGGGCCGGCCCGGATCCATGACCAGGTCGCACGCGCCGGCTTGCCGCACCTCGATCATGCTGGAACGAAGCGCACCCGGTCGCCGGGCCCGAGCAGGCACGGCGGTTCGCGCCAGGGGTCGAACAGCGTCGCATCGGTGCGGCCGATCAATTGCCAGCCGCCCGGCCCCGCCGCCGGGTAGATGCCGGTGTAGGCGCCGCCGACCGCGACGCTGCCGGCCGGCACCCGGGCGCGCGGCGTCGCCCGCCGTGGCGCCTGCAGCGCCGACGGCAGGCCGCGCAGATAGGGAAAACCCGGCTGGAAGCCGACAAAGGCGACCCGATGCTCGATCGCGGCATGGCGGCGGATGTAGTCATCGGGATGCAGGCCTGCGCGCGCCGCCAGCGCGGCAAGGTCCGGCCCCGCCGC
>DYFW01000010.1 GCA_020725005.1 Thiobacillus denitrificans | reverse complement strand
AGTCAGCCTGGCGGCGCAGGAAGGCCGGAATGTCGAGCGTGTCGATGCCCGAATCGCTCATGGCCTGCACCGTGCGGCTGCGCCGGTTGATGATCACGTTGGGCACGCCGTCGTCGATTTCCGTCGCGATCGGCTGGCCGTAGGTGGCCTCGCGCACGATCTGCACCGGCTTTGGCTGCGAACGCGCGACCGGGCTGCCGAGTCCGGTCGCGACCATGGTGACGCGCAGCGTGTCTTCCATGCTGTCGTCGATCACCTGGCCGACGATCACCGTCGCCTCCTCGGCAGTGAAGCTCTTGATCGTGTTCATCACCTCGTGGATCTCGCGCATCTTGACGGTCGACGACGCGGTGATGTTGACCAGCACGCCGCGCGCACCGGCCAGGTTCACGTCTTCCAGCAGCGGGCTCGCCACCGCCTGCTCGGCGGCGATGCGCGCGCGGTTGTCGCCGCTCGCCTGGGCGGAGCCCATCATCGCCATGCCCATTTCGCTCATCACGGTGCGCACGTCGGCGAAGTCGACGTTGACCAGGCCCGGGCAGTTGATCACTTCGGCGATGCCGCCGACCGCGCCATACAGCACGTTGTTGGCGGCCTTGAACGCATCGAGCATGGTGACGTCGTCACCCAGCACCTGCATCAGCTTCTCGTTGGGGATGATGATCAGCGAGTCGACGTGGCGGCTCAGGGCCTCGATGCCGGCGTTGGCGGCGCGCACGCGACGGCCTTCGAACAGGAAGGGCTTGGTCACCACCGCCACGGTGAGGATACCGAGCTCCTTGGCAACCTCGGCGACCACAGGCGCCGCGCCGGTGCCGGTGCCGCCGCCCATGCCGGCGGTGATGAACAGCATGTCGGCGCCGTCGATCAGCTCGGCGATGCGCTCGCGGTCTTCCAGCGCAGCTTCGCGTCCGATGTCGGGATTGGCGCCCGCGCCCAGGCCCTTGGTCACCGCGTTGCCGAGCTGCAGCTGCACCTTGGCCTGGTTGCGCGCAAGCGCCTGCGCATCGGTGTTGATGGCGATGAACTCCACGCCGCTCAAGCCCGAGCTGATCATGTGGTCGACCGCGTTGCCGCCGCAGCCACCGACGCCGATCACCTTGATCACCGCATCCTGGGTGTCTACATCCATCAGTTCAAACATGTTGCTCTCCTCTGTTGCCAAAACAAAAACCCCACTCGAATCCTTTGACGTGTCTGCCGCGCGGCTTCAAACCCGCCGGCACCACCGCCAAATCCCGTTTCGATGCCGCCGCCCACGCGCGGGCGGCGGCATCAGAAATTCCCCTTGAACCAGCTTTTCATGCGCTCGAATATGTCCTTCAGGTTGTTGCCGGTGAGCTTCGGCGCGTCGCGCCCACGCGCGTCCAGGCCGGCGAGCAGCAGCCCCATGCAGGTGGCATAGCGCGGGTTGTGCATGACGTCAGCCAGGGCCCCCTCGTAGCGCGGCCAACCCAGGCGCACCGGCATGTGGAACACTTCCTCGCCGAGTTCGACCATGCCCTGCATACCCGCCGACCCACCGGTAATCACGATGCCCGACGACAAGAGCTCCTCGAAGCCGGAGCGGCGCAGCTCGGCCTGTACCAGCGAATACAGCTCCTCCATGCGCGGCTCGATGAACTCGGCCAGGGTCTGGCGGGACATGGTTCGCGGCGGGCGGTCGCCGATGCCTGGCACTTCGATCATGTCGCGCGCGTCGGCCAGCTGGCGCAAAGCGCAGCCATACTGGATCTTGATGTCTTCGGCTTCTTTCGGCGGGGTGCGCAGCGCCACCGCGATGTCGTTGTTGACCTGATCGCCCGCGACCGGGATCACCGCGGTATGACGGATCGCGCCGTTGGTGAACACGGCGATGTCGGTGGTGCCGCCACCGATGTCGACCAGGCACACCCCCAGTTCCTTCTCGTCCTCGGTGAGCACCGCCATCGCGGAAGCCAGCGGCTGCAGCACCAGGTCGCCGACCTCGAGCCCGCAGCGGCGCACGCACTTGATGATGTTCTGCGCCGCCGACACTGCGCCGGTGACGATGTGCACCTTGACTTCCAGCCGCACCGCGCTCATGCCGAGCGGGTCGCGCACGTCCTCCTGGCCGTCGACGATGAATTCCTGCGGGATGGTATGCAGGATCTGCTGGTCGGTCGGGATGTTGACCGCGCGCGCGGTCTCGACCACGCGGTCGACGTCCATCTGGGAGATTTCCTTGTCCTTGATGGCGAACATGCCGTGCGAGTTGAAGCTCTTGATGTGGCTGCCGGCAATCCCGGTATACACCTCGCGGATCTTGCAGTCAGCCATCAGCTCGGCCTCTTCCAGCGCGCGCTGGATCGCGTTGACCGTGGCCTCGATGTTGACCACCACGCCGCGGCGCAGGCCGCGCGAGGGGCTGGTGCCCATGCCGATGATCTCGAGCACGCCCTCGTCGTTGATTTCGGCGACGATGCAGACGATCTTCGAGGTGCCGATGTCGAGGCCGACGACGAGGTTCTTGGGATCGCGGGGTTTGCTCATGGTGCTTCGTACTCAGGTTGCATTCGGTTTCACGGACGCCGCCGGCGCGGCAACGAATCCCGCCGGCGCGGCGCCGCCTGGCATGCGTATGGCCATGCCGTCCGCGTAGCGCAGGTCGATCACCAGCGGCTGCACCACGGGCGTGCCGGCCGCGGCGGCAAACAGTCGCGGATAGAGCGCGACGAAGCGTGCCAGCCGGGCGTCGGCCTGGTCGCGGCCGAGCGCGAGCTCAAGACCGGTGTCGAGCCGCAGCCGCCAGGCGCGGCGCGGAGACAGCGACAGTTCGCTGATCGTCATGCCGAGCGGCGCCAGCGTCGCCTGATGCCGGCGATAGGCGGCGACGACTTCGCCACTGCTGTCGTCGGGCCCCGACAGGCGCGGCAGGCGGGCGTCGAACGCGGCGACGAAGACCTCGCCGGCGCGATTGATCAGTGCCGTATCGTTCCAGCGCGCCATGGGTTCGTGCTCGGCCAGCGACACCACCAGCGTGTCCGGCCAGCGTCTTTCCACGCGCGCCTCGCGCACCCACGGCAGCATCTCCAGGCTGTCGCGCACCTGCGCGAGATCGACGGTGAAGAAGGTGCCGCGCACCTTGCGCTCCGCGACGAGCCGGATCTGCGCCTCGGTGACGTGTGCGACCGGCGTCGTCACTTCGAGCGTGGTGAGCGCGAACCAGGGCCGCGCGACGAGCCAGCCGATTCCGCCATAGGCCAGCAAGGCGAGCGCCCCCCAGGTCAGCACGCGGGCGACCTGGCACAGCGGATGGGCGTCGAGTTCGGGGGCGTTCATCCCAGGAACCCTTGAACCGCAGAGGCGCAGCGGCGCGGAGAAAGGCAAATCGATGCCATTCCGGGTTTCCCCGTGTCGCTGTGCCTTTGTGGTGGGGAATTTTGGTTCATACCAGCGTCTGCTCCAGGATCTTCAGGCACAGGGTGTCGAAATCCATGCCGGCGACGCGCGCGGCCATCGGCACCAGGCTGTGGTCGGTCATGCCGGGCGAGGTGTTGACCTCGAGCAGGTAGGGCTTGCCGGCACGGTCGAGCATGAGGTCGACGCGCCCCCAGCCGCGCCCGTCGATGAGACGGAATGCGTCGAGCGCGAGCTGGCGCAACGCCATTTCCTGCGCATCGGACAGGCCGGCCGGGCAGTGGTAGCGGGTGTCGTTGCGCAGGTACTTGGCCTCGAAATCGTAGAAGGCGCGGTCCTGCGCGGGCTCGAGGCGGATCAGCGGCAACGCGGCGTCGCCGAGGATGCCGACGGTGAACTCGGCGCCGTCGATGAATTTCTCCGCCAGCACCAGCGCATCGTGCTCGGCCGCGGCCTCGAACGCCGCCGCAAGCGTGCCGGGTTCGGTGACCTTGCTCATGCCGATGCTCGACCCTTCGCGCGCCGGCTTGACGAAGATCGGCAGGCCGAGCTGCTTTTCCACCGCGGCAAAATCGCTATCGGCGGTGAGGATCGCCCAGTCGGCGGTGGGGAGCCCCGCCGCGCGCCACAGGAGCTTGGTGCGCCACTTGTCCATGCCGACGGCCGAGGCCATGACGCCACTGCCGGTATACGGCAGGCGCAACAGCTCGAGCGCGCCCTGCATGCAGCCGTCCTCGCCGTGGCGGCCGTGGAGCGCGATGAAGACGCGGTCGAATTCGCCGGCCATCAGGTCGCCGAGGTTGCGCGTCGCCGGGTCGAAGGGGTGGGCATCGACACCCAGGCGCCGCAGGGCATCCAGCACCGCGTTGCCGCTGTTGAGCGAGACGGGCCGCTCGGCCGAGGTCCCGCCCAGCATGACCGCGACCTTGCCGAAGCGTTTCGCGGAATTCTTTTCGTTCACAGCCGTTCTCCGATGATGCGCACTTCGCGGATGAGCTGCACGTTGGTGCGCGCCTCCACGGTGTCCTCGACATGCTCGATCACGCGCTCGATGTCGGTTGCGCTGGCATGCCCGAGGTTGATGATGAAATTGGCGTGCTTCTCCGACACCTGCGCATCACCGATGCGGAAGCCCTTGAGACCGCAGGCTTCGATCAGGCGCGCGGCGTAGTCACCAGGCGGGTTGCGGAACACCGAGCCGGCGTTGGGCTGGCCCAGGGGCTGCGCGGCGATACGCCGCCGGAGCAGATCCTTGATGGTTTCGCGCGCAGCGGCGCCGTCGCCACGCTCGAGGCGGAACCAGCCGCCGACGAACCACTCCTCGCGCGGGTGCCGGAGCGCGACGTGGCGGTAACCGATCACGTAGTCCTCGGGTCGGCGCTCCGTGATCTGGCCGTCGCGGTCGAGCGTTTCGACCTGCACCAGGCGTTGCCAGGTCTCGCTGCCGTAGCAGCCGGCGTTCATTGCGATGGCGCCGCCGACGGTGCCGGGGATGCCGGCCCAGAATTCGCCGCCGACGAGGTTGTGGTTGGCGGCGAAGCGCGCGAGCTTGGGGGCGGCGACGCCGGCCTGGGCGTAGACGAGGCCGGTGTCGCGATCCGCCGGCGCGGGCGGCAGACCGTGCGTGCGCCCTTCGATCGCCAGCTTCTTCAGCACGCCGTGCAGCAGGATGACTACCCCCTTGACCCCACCGTCGCGCACCAGCAGGTTGCTGCCGAGGCCGACCATGTGGATCGCCTCGTGCGCCGGGACCGAACGCACCAGCCAGACCAGGTCCTCGAGGTCGGCCGGGATGTACGCGCGTTGCGCCGGACCGCCGGCACGCCACGAGACGTGCCGGCTCATCGGCTCGTTGTAGAGGAAGCGGCCACGCAGCACCGGCGCGCTGCCGGTGGTCATGTCGACCTCGCTCATGCGGTAGTTATGACGCATGGCCGCTCCCGATCGCCGGCGCGACCTGGCCGATGCTGCCGGCGCCCATCACCAGCACGACGTCGCCGTCGCGCGCGAGTTCCTGGATGGCCGCGGGCACATCGGACACCTGTTCGACGAAAACCGGCTCGACCTTGCCCGCGACGCGCACCGCGCGCGCCAGCGCGCGGCCGTCGGCGGCGACGATCGGCGTCTCGCCCGCGGGGTAGACCTCGGTCAGCACCAGCACGTCGGCCTCCGACAGCACTTTCACGAAGTCCTCGAAGCAGTCGCGCGTGCGCGTGTAGCGGTGCGGCTGGAACACCAGCACCAAACGGCGGCCCGGGAAGGTGCCGCGCGCGGCCGCCAGCGTCGCCGCCATCTCGACCGGGTGGTGGCCGTAGTCGTCGATCAGGCAATAGCGGCCGCCGTCCTTTGCCGGCTGCTCGCCGTAGCGCTGGAAACGACGCCCGACGCCGTGAAACTCGGCCAGCGCCTTGACGATGGCTGCGTCGGGCGCGCCGACCTCGGTCGCCACGGCGATCGCGGCAAGCGCGTTGAGGACGTTGTGCATCCCTGGGTGGTTGAGCACCACGTCGAGCCCGGGCATGCCCTCGCGCTCGACGGTGAAATGCATGCGGCCGCCTTCGAAACGCGCATTCACCGCGCGCACCTGCGCGGCCTCGTCAAAGCCATAGGTGGTGATGGGTTTGCTGATGCGCGGCAGGATTTCGCGCACGTGCGGGTCGTCGAGGCACAACACCGCCATGCCGTAGAAGGGCAGGCGCTGGCAGAAATCGACGAAGGCCGTCTTCAGCCGTTCGAAATCGTGGCCGTAGGTCTCCATGTGATCAGCGTCGATATTGGTGACGATCGCGATCACCGGCGTGAGGTAGAGGAAGGACGCGTCCGACTCGTCGGCCTCGGCGACCAGGAAATCGCCCTGGCCGAGCCGCGCATTGGTGCCGGCGGCGGTGAGCTTGCCGCCGATGACATAGGTCGGATCCATGCCCGCCTCGCCGAGGATGCTGGCGACGAGACTCGTCGTCGTGGTCTTGCCGTGGGTGCCGGCAACCGCGATGCCCTGCTTCAGGCGCATGAGTTCGGCGAGCATGAGCGCGCGCGGCACGATGGGAATCTTTTTCTCGCGCGCGGCGATCACCTCGGGGTTGGTGTCCGCGACCGCGGTCGAGGTCACGACCGCATCGGCCCCGGCAATATTCTCGGCCGCGTGGCCGCGATGGATGCGCGCGCCGAGCCGCGCCAGCCGTTGCGTCACCGCGTTGTCGGCCAGGTCGGAGCCGGACACGGTGTAGCCGAGGTTCAGCAGCACTTCGGCGATGCCGCTCATGCCAACGCCGCCGATGCCGACAAAGTGGATGTGTTTGACGGCGTGTTTCATTTCGCCAGTTCCTCGCAAATATCGGCGACCCGCCCGGTTGCGTCGGGCCTCGCCAGCGCGCGCGCCTTCTCCGACATCGCCGCGAGCGTGGCACGATCGAGGCCGCCGATCAGCGCGGCGAGCTTCTCGGCGGTCAATTCCTGCTGCGGCATCAGCCACGCCGCGCCGGCGTCGGCGAGGAAGGCGGCGTTGCCGGTCTGGTGGTCGTCGACCGCGTGGGGGAAGGGCACCAGCACCGCCGGCACGCCGGCGCAGGCCAGCTCGGCGACGGTCATCGCGCCGGCGCGGCAGATGGCGAAATCGCAGTCGCGGTAGGCTGCCGCCATGTCCTCGATGTAGTCGCGCAGCTCGGCCTCGACGCCGGCGGCGGCGTAATTGGCGCGCAGCGCGTCGAGGTGCCGGCGGCCGGACTGGTGCACCACCCGCGGCCGCTTGTCGGCCGGCAGCCGGGCGAGCGCCTGCGGCACCAGGGCATTGAGCGCCGCGGCGCCGAGGCTGCCACCGACGACCAGCAGGCGCAGCGGTCCGCTGTGCGCGGGACGCGGCAGCTCCATCAAGCCTGCGATCTCGCGGCGGACCGGATTGCCGACCCATTCGGTTTCGACGCGACGGCACGGAACCGGCCTGTCGCGTTCGCCCCGGAAAGCCTGGGGAAACGCGGTCAGCACGCGGTCGGCGAGACAGGCGAGCACGCGGTTGGTCAGCCCGCCGACCGAATTCTGTTCGTGGATGACCAGCGGTTTGTTCAGCAGACTCGCCATCATGCCGCCGGGAAACGCGGTATAGCCGCCCATGCCCAGCACGACATCGGGGCGCCGCGCGAGGAGGGCGGCAAGGCTCTGCCAGAACGCGACCAGCAGCATCATTGGCAGCAGCATTTTCTTCAGCAGCCCCTTGCCGCGCACGCCGCCCATCGCGACCCACACCATGTCGATGCCGGCCGCCGGCACCACACGGGCTTCCAGGCCGCTTTTCGTGCCGAGCCAGAACACGTTCCAGCCGCGCGCGCGCAGCGCGTCGGCGACCGCGAGCGCGGGATAGACGTGGCCGCCGGTGCCGCCGGCCATGACCATGAGGGTGCGGTTGACGGCAGCCATCAGTACGCCTTTCCCCGGCCCATCTGCCGGTTTTCCCAGTCGATGCGCAGCAAGAGCGCGATCGCAAGGCAGTTGGCGACGATGCCGCTGCCGCCGAACGACAGGAACGGCAGGGTGAGTCCCTTGGTCGGCAACAGGCCGACGTTCACCCCCATGTTGATGAGCGTCTGCACGCCGAGCCAGATGCCGATGCCCTGTGCGACCAGCGCCTTGAAATAGCGCTCGAGTTGCGATGCCCGAAGACCGATGAGGAAGGCCTTGACGATGAGCCAGCCGAACAGCGCGATCACCACGGCGACACCGACGAAACCGAATTCCTCGGCGATCACCGCAAGCAGGAAGTCGGTATGCGCTTCCGGCAGATAGAACAGCTTCTCGACGCTGCCGCCCAAGCCGAGGCCAAACCACTCGCCGCGGCCGAAGGCGATCAGCGCGTGCGACAGCTGGTAGCCCTTGCCGTAGGGGTCGGCAAAGGGGTCCATGAAACCGAGGATGCGCTGCATCCGATAGGGCGAGCTGACGATCAGCAGCGCGAATCCGGCGAGCAGCACCACCACCAGCGCGGCGAACACGCGCCAGTTGAGGCCGCCGAGGAACAGGATGCCCATGCCGATGGCGACGATGACGACGAAGGCGCCGAAGTCGGGTTCGCTCAGCAGCAGCGCGCCGGTTGCCATCATCACCGCCGCCATCGGCAGGAAACCCTTCTTGAAGTCGTGCATGAAGGCCGCCTTGCGCGTCGTGTAGTCGGCGGCGTAGAGCACAGCCAGGAGCTTCATCAATTCCGACGGCTGCAGGTTGGCGAAGCCGAGCGGAATCCAGCGCCGGCTGCCGTTGACCTCGCGGCCGATGCCCGGGACCAGCACCACCACCAGCAGCAGCAGGCCGGCGAGGAAGAGATAGGGCGCGGCCTGCTGCCACACCCGCATCGGCACCTGGAACGCGGCGGCGCCGGCGGCAACGCCCATGCCGATGAACACGCCCTGGCGGATAAGGTAGTACTCGCCGTTATGGCCGGTGTAGCGTGCCGCTTCGGCGATCGCGAGCGACGCCGAATACACCATGACCAGGCCGAGTCCGAGCAGGCCCAGCGCCAGCCACAGCAGGCTGAAGTCGATCTCGGCGCCGGGCTGCGCGGCGCGGGCGGAGTAACGCATCATGCCGCCGCCCCCCGGTCCGCCGCCAGACGCCTGACCGCCGCGACGAACACCTCGGCGCGGTGCACGTAGTTGCGGAACATGTCGAAGCTCGCACAGGCGGGCGACAGCAGCACCGCGTCGCCGGGCTGTGCGAGGCGATGCGCGGTCTCGACCGCCGCTTCCAGGCTCGCCGCGTGGCGGATCTCGACGCCGCTGCCGGCGATCGCCGCCTCGATCCGCGCCGCGTCGCGTCCGATCAGCACCACGGCGCGCGCGTTCGCCTCCACCGCAGCCTTGAGCGGGGTGAAATCCTGCTCCTTGCCGTCGCCCCCCAGGATGACGACCGCGCGCCGCGTGCCCAGGCCGTAGAGCGCTGCCTCGGTCGCGCCGACGTTGGTGCCCTTGGAATCGTCGTAATACGTGACGCCATCGATCTCGGCGATTTTCTCCACCCGATGCGGCAGCCCCTTGAAGTGCATCAGGCCGCGCAGCAGCGCTTCCATCGGCAACTCCAGCGCGCGCGTCAGCGCCAGCGCGGCGAGCGCGTTGGCGGCGTTGTGCAGGCCGGCGACCGGCAGCGCCGACAGCGGCATCAGCATGTCGCCGCCGAGGCACAGCTCGTCCTCGCACAGGCCGAAGTTTTCGCCCCTGGGGCAGCGGTCGAGGCCGAAGGTGACGACACGCCGCCCGGGCCGCGCCATCGCCAGCGTGCGCGCATCGTCGCGGTTTAGCACCTGCACGCCATGCCCGCTGAAGATGCGCGCCTTGGCCGCGGCGTAGGCGTCCATGTCGGGGTAGCGGTCCATGTGGTCTTCCGACAGGTTGAGCACGGTTGCAGCGTCGGCGTCGAGGCTGGAGGTCGTTTCCAGCTGGAAGCTCGAGAGTTCGAGCACCCAGACCTGCGGCATCGGGGCCCGCCCCTGTTCGATGTCGAGCAGGGCGTCGAGCACCGGCAGCCCGATGTTGCCGGCGACGCAGGTCGCGAGCCCCGCCATGCGGCACATGTCGCCGCACATCGCGGTGACGGTGCTCTTGCCGTTGCTGCCGGTGATGGCGATCACCCGCACCGGCTGCGCCTGGCCGGCATTGTGCGCGGCGATCGCCCGGGCGAAGAGCTCGACGTCGCCGACCACTTCGACCCCGGCGTCCAGCGCGGCGCGCACCGCCGGTTCGGCGAGCGGCACGCCGGGACTCAGCACCAGCATGTCCGCTGCCTTCAGTTGCACGGCATCGAACGGCCCGGTCGCCAGCGGCACTTCCGGCAGCAATTCTGCCAAGCGGGTGGCGTGGGGCGGCGCGCTGCGGCTGTCGGCCACGCGCACCACCGCGCCGCGCGCCGCCAGCCAGCGCGCGCACGACAGGCCGGTGTCCCCGAGACCGAGGACGGTCACCCGTTTGCCGGCGAGAGCGGGGCGATCGAGATTCATCTCAGCTTCAGGCTCGACAGGCCGATCAGCACCAGCATCATGCTGATGATCCAGAAACGCACCACGACCTGGTTTTCCTTCCATCCTTTCAGTTCGTAGTGATGGTGGATCGGCGCCATGCGGAACACGCGCTTGCCGGTGAGCTTGAACGAGGCGACCTGCACCATCACCGACAGGGTCTCGACGACGAACACACCGCACATGATGAAAAGCACGATCTCCTGCCGCACGATGACCGCGACGACCCCCAGCGCCGCGCCCAGTGCGAGCGCGCCGACGTCACCCATGAAGACTTCCGCCGGGTAGGCGTTGAACCACAGGAAGGCCAGCCCCGCGCCCGCCATCGCGGCGCAGAAGATCGCCAGCTCGCCGGCGCCCGGCACGTAGGGCACGCCCAGGTATTTGGAGAACACCGCGTTGCCGGCGACGTAGGCGAAGATCGCCAGCGCCGAGGCGACCATCACGGTCGGCAGGATGGCCAGGCCGTCGAGGCCGTCGGTGAGGTTGACCGCGTTGGACGCGCCGACGATGACGAAATAGGCAAGCGCGATGAACGCGAACGCCGGCAGCGCGAGCGTGGCGTGCTTGAGGAAAGGGATGATGAGTTCGGTGTGCTGCGGCAGGGTGGCGGCATTCCACAGGTAGCCGGCGACCGCCAGCCCGATCACCGACTGCCAGAAGTATTTCCAGCGCGATGGCAGGCCGCGCGAATTCTTCTCGACGACCTTGCGCCAGTCGTCGACCCAGCCGATGACCCCGAAGCCGAGGAGCGTCAGCAGCGCGAGCCAGACGTAGTGGTTCGAGAGGTCCGCCCACAGGAGCGTGGTGACGGCGACCGACACCAGGATCAGCGCGCCGCCCATGGTCGGCGTGCCGGCCTTGACCAGATGCGTCTGCGGGCCGTCGTCGCGCACCGACTGGCCGATCTTGAGCGCGGTGAGTTTCCTGATCACCGCCGGGCCGACGATGAAGGAGATCGTCAGCGCCGTGAGCGTGGCGAGCACCGCGCGCAAGGTCAGGTAGTTGAAGACGTTGAAGGCGCGGATGTCCTCGCCGAGTTGCTGGAAGAGCCAAAGCAGCATGTTGTCAGTGTCCTGGTTGTCCGGCCGCGTCGCCGGCACTGTCGGTAAAGCTTTTCACGACCCGCTCCATCTGCATGAAGCGCGATCCCTTGACCAGCACCGTGGTGTCCGGATCGAGCGCGTTTTCGAGTTCGGCAAGCAGCTCCTCGATGCGTTCGAAATGCATCGCGCCGGGGCCGAACGCGCCGACGGTCTCCTGCGTCAGGTCGCCCAGCGCCAGCAGGCGGTCGACGCCGGCGTCTTTCGCGGCCAGCCCGATCTGCGCGTGCATCGCCGCGGCATCCGCGCCGAGTTCCCCCATGTCGCCCAGCACCAGGATTTTTCTGCCCGGCTGGCGCGCCAGCACGGCGAGCGCGGCCTTCACCGAATCCGGGTTGGCGTTGTAGGTGTCGTCGATGAAGGTGGCGCCATGCAGCCCCGTCTTCTTCTGCAGCCGTCCCTTGATGCCGGAATAGGCCGCCAGCCCGGCGACGATGCTGCGATGGCTGATGTCAAGCGCGAAAGCGGCGGCGGCGGCGGCGAGCGCATTCATCACGTTGTGCTCGCCGGGCACCTGGAGTTCGACCTCGAGCGTCGCATTCGGCAACTGGATGCCGAGCACGGCACCGTAGGGCGTCGGCCGGAAGTGGCCGCGCACCGCGGCCGGCGCGCGCAGGCCGAAATCGACGACGCTGCGGCGGGCATTGGCCTCGCGCCACAGCCAGGCATGGGCATCGTCGGCGTTGAAGATCGCGATGCCGGCGTCGGAGAGGCCGTTGAAGATCTCCCCCTTGGCGCGCGCGATCGCCTCGACCGAGCCGAGGTTCCCGATGTGCGCGGTGAGCGCGTTGTTGACCAGCGCGATATCGGGATGCGCCAGCCGCGTCAGGTAATCGATTTCGCCGGCATGGTTCATGCCCATTTCGAGCACGGCATACTGGTGGTGCGGCCGCAGGCGCAGCAGCATCAGCGGCACCCCGATGTCGTTGTTGAGATTGCCCTCGGTCGCGAGCACCGCTTCCGCCTGGCCCGCCTCGGCCTGCAGGATCGCGGCAAGCATTTCCTTCACCGTCGTCTTGCCGTTGCTGCCGGTCACCGCGACGACGGGAATCGCGAAGCGCGCGCGCCACGCGGCCGCCAGGCGCCCGAGCGCCAGCCGCGTGTCGTCGACGCGGATCGCCGGTGCCACGTCGGGCGCCTGCGCGGCGTCGAGCACGACGCCGGCCGCGCCCCGCCGCAAGGCTTCGGCGGCGAATGCGCCGCCGTCGAATTTCGCGCCGCGCAGGGCGATGAAGAGGTCGCCCGGCTGCAGGATGCGGCTGTCGGTGACGACGCGGCGCACGACGGCATCCGGGCCGGCACAGACCACGCCGAGCAGGTCGGCGGCTTCGGCAAGCGTGAGCTTCATGTCCATGCCGCGAGCGCCCTCCCGGCGACGTCGACATCGGCGAACGGCAGTCGCTCGCCAGCGATTTCCTGATAGTCCTCGTGTCCCTTGCCGGCGATGAGGACGACGTCCCCACGGCGCGCCTCGCCGATCGCCTCGAAGATCGCGCGCGCGCGGTCCGGCTCAATGTGCGGCACGCCCCCGCAGCCGGCAAGAATGGCGTCGATGATGTGCCGCGGATCTTCGTTGCGCGGGTTGTCGCTGGTGAGCCAGACGACGTCGGCGCCGCGGCAGGCCACGGCGCCCATCAGCGGCCGCTTGCCGCGGTCGCGGTTGCCGCCGCAGCCGAACACGCAGATCAGGCGCCCGCCGGCGGCGATCTCGCGCAGCGTGGCAAGCACCTTTTCCAGTGCGTCCGGGGTGTGCGCATAGTCGACCACCACCAGCGGCTGCGCGCCGCCGCCGAGCGTCTGCATGCGTCCCGGCGGCGGCGTGATGTGCGCAAGCGCGCGGGTAGCGTCGTCGAGCGGCACCCCGGACACCAGCAGCGTGGTCAGCACGGCGAGCACGTTGGCGGCGTTGAAGCGGCCGAGCAGCGGCACGTCGAGTTCGGCGCGCCCCCAGTCGGTGCGCACCCCGAGGTGGAGCCCGACCTGCGACAGGCGCAGCGTCTCGCCGACCACCGCGCCGCGCTGGAAGCCGTAGCCCGCAACGCGCGCGGCGCGCGGCGCCGCCTCGAGACGCCGGCCGAAATCGTCGTCGGTGTTGAGCACGGCCCACGCCAGCCCAGGCCAGTCGAACAGGCGCGCCTTGGCGGCGGCGTAGCTTTCCATGTCGCCGTGGTAATCGAGATGATCGCGCGACAGGTTGGTGAGCACGGCGACGTCGAAATGCGTGCCGTTGACCCGCCCCTGCACCAGGCCGTGCGAGGACACTTCCATCGCGCAGCCGGCGGCCCCCTGTTCGCGGTATTGCGCCAGGCGCTGCTGCAGCTCGATGGCGTCCGGCGTCGTGTTGCGCGCGGGGGTCAAGGCGCCCGGGAAGCCATTGCCGACGGTGCCGATCAGCGCCGTCCTGCGGCCGACCGCGCTGAAGGTCTGCGCGACCCAGTGCGCGACCGAGGTCTTGCCATTGGTGCCGGTGACGCCGACCATGTGGAGCGCACGCGAGGGTTCGCCGTAGACGTGGGCGGCGATCTCGCCGATGCGCTCCCGGAGATTCGAGACGCCCGCATTGGGCACGTCGAGCGCCGGATCCCACTGGTAGTGATCGGCTTCCCACAACACGCCGTCGGCACGCTGCGCGACCGCCTGCGGAATGAAATCACGGCCGTCGCGCGACTCGCCCGGATACGCGGCGAACACGATGCCGGGGCCGGCGCGGCGGCTGTCGCTGGTGAGCGCGCGCACCGGGATGCCGAGGCGCTCGAGGATATGCGCGACCGATTCGGCGTGCCGCGGCGGCACGGGCGGCACGGGCGGCGCGGACGGGGTAGGTGCGCTGGCGCGGGCCATCACACGCCCCCCGCCGCGCGGCCCGCGGACAGCGGCGCCTGGGTCATGTGCGTCAGCGTCTCCGGCGCATCGGGGGGCAGTCCCAGCTGGCGCAGGCTCGCCGCCATCACCTGGGCGAACACCGGGCCGGCAACGCTGCCGCCGTAATACACGCCGCCGGAGGGCTCGTCGATCACCACGCCGATGATGAGCCGCGGGTTCGACGCCGGCGCCATGCCGACGAAGGACGATAGATAGCGGTCGGGCGCGTAGCGGCCGTCAACGAGCTTGTGCGCGGTGCCGGTCTTGCCGGCGACGCGGTAGCCCGGCACCCGCGTGCGCTGGCCGGTGCCGCCTTCCTGCGTCACCGCCTCCATCATTTGGCGCACCTCGCGCGCCACCGTCGGCGAAAACACGCGCACGCCGGTGATCTCCTGCGGCTCGCGCCTGAGGAAGGACAGCGGCATCACCTCGCCGTCGTTGGCGAAGGCCATGTAGGCGCGGGCGAGCTGCAAAAGGCTCACCGACAGCCCGTAGCCGTAGGCCATGGTCGCGTGCTCGACCGGTTTCCAGGTGGCGGCATCGCGCAGGCGCCCGGCGGTCTCGCCCGGGAAGCCCGAGCCCGGCAGCTGGCCGAAGCCGGCACGGTCGAGCACCTCCCAGTATTGCGCGGGCGTCATTGCCATCGCCATTTTCACCGAACCGACGTTGCTCGATTTCTGGATGATCTCGCGCACCGTCAACTGCGGATGGGGGTGCACGTCGCGCACCAGCTTGTTGCCGACGCGCCAGGTCTCGGGCGTTTCGATGACGGTATCGGGATGCACCAATCCACGTTCCAGCGCCGCGGCGGCGACGAAGGGCTTGATCGTCGACCCCGGCTCGAAGGTATCGATGACCGCGCGGTTGCGCATCGGCCCCGGCTGGTAATCCCGGCGGTTGTTCGGATTGAACACGGGCTGGTTGGCGAGCGCGAGGATTTCGCCGGTCTTCGCGTCGAGCACGACGATGCTGCCGCCCTTGGCCTTGTGGCGCGCAATCGCCGCGGCGAGCTCGCGGTGCGCCAGGTACTGGATGTTGAGATCGAGCGAGAGCGCGAGATTGCCGCCCTGCTGCGCGGTCTTGATCGGCGCGAGGTCGCGGATGGTGTTGCCGCGGCGGTCGCGCAGCACCTGGCGATGGCCGTCGCGACCGGCCAGCCAGTCCTGGTAGGCACGCTCGACGCCTTCCTGACCGAGGTCGTCGACGTTGGTGAAGCCGACGACGTGCGCGGCGACCTCGCCCGCGGGGTAGTAGCGGCGGAATTCGCGTCGCAGGTACAGGCCGGGCACGCCCAGGGTGGCGATCTTCGCCGCCTGCTCCGGCGTGACCGGACGGCGCACGGCGAATTCGCCGCGCGTCTTGCGCGCCAATGTCTTCGCGAGTTCCTGCGGCTTCACGCCGAGCACCCTTGCAAGCTGCGCGTGCTGCCCGGCGTCAAGCCTGAGTTCGGCCGGGCGCGCCCACAGCGATTCTACCGGCGTGCTGATCGCCAACAGCTGGCCGTGGCGATCGGTCACCTGGCCGCGCTGCGCCGGCAGCGTGAGATTGCGGTTTGCCACCGCATCGCCCTTGCCCTGCAAGTAGTCGGTATTGAGTCCCTGCAGGTAGAACGCTCGCGCCGTGACGACGCCCAGGCCGACCAGCAGCAGGCCGCCGACGATCGCCATCCGCCAGGGGGCGAGATGGATGCTCAACAGGGTCTTGGCGTGGTAGTTCATGGCGCGGTCGTCAGCGTTTCGATGCGCACCCGTTCAGGCGCGGGCGGAACGAGGCCGAGCCGGGTGCGCGCGATGGCGTCGATCCGGGCCGGATTGGCCCAGGTGCTCTGCTCCAGCTGCAATTGTCCCCACTGCTCGTCCAAACCATGCGCCTGCTTCTTCAGGCGTTCCAATTCCACAAAATACGTGCGCGCGCGATGCTGCGACTGGATCACCGCGAGCGCGCACACCACCAGCAGCAGCGCCAGCACGAGGTTCAGGCGGCTCACCGCGCGCCCCCTGCCGAAATACCTTCCTCAACGCGCGCCGCAACGCGCAGCACCGCGCTTCGCGCACGCGGGTTCGCCGCGATTTCCGCAGCGCTCGCGTGCTGCGCGCGGCCAACCAGGTGGAGCCGCCCCGGCCGCAGCATCGCCGCCGGGATCGGCAGCCGCCGCGGCGCCTGTTCGCCCTGCGCCTCGTCGCGCAGGAAGCGCTTGACGATGCGGTCCTCCAGCGAATGGAAACTGATCACCGCGAGCCGCCCGCCCGGATGCAATCGGTCCACGCATTGCGGCAGCACGGCCTTCAGCTCTTCCAGCTCGCGGTTGATATGAATCCGTATAGCCTGGAAGCTGCGGGTCGCCGGGTGTTGCCCCGGCTCGCGGCGCTTGACCGCTGCGGCGATGAGATTCGCCAGCTGTCCGGTCGTGCGGATCGCTTCTTTTTGCCGTGCCGCAACAAGCGCGCGCGCAATCGATTTAGCAAACCGCTCTTCCCCGTACTCGCGGATGACTTCACAGATCTCCCCCTCTTCCGCCGACGCCAGCCAGTCCGCCGCCGACACCCCGCTGTCCGGGTCCATGCGCATGTCGAGCGGCGCATCGAACCGGAAGCTGAACCCGCGCGCCGCGTCGTCGAGCTGCGGCGACGACACGCCAATGTCCAGCAATATCCCGTCCACCTTCGCCACGCCCAGTTCGTCGAGCACGGCGCCCAGCCGCGAGAACGCGGCACGTCGGAGCGTGAGCCGCGCATCGCGCAAATCCGCGCCGGCGCGGATCGCCGCCGGGTCTCGATCCAGCGCGATCAGGCGCCCGGCCGGCCCCAGCTGCTGCAGGATCAGCCGGCTGTGCCCGCCACGGCCGAAGGTGCCATCGACATACACGCCGTCGGGCCGGATCGCGAGCGCCGCCACCGCCTCGTGTGCCAGCACCGGCACATGGGCGGCGTCGCTCACAACGTGAAACCCTCCAGTTCGGGGGGCAGCGTGTCGTCGCGGAAGGTGAGCGCCTGCGCCACCTGCGCCTCCCAGCGTTCCTCGTTCCACAGCTCGATCTTGCTGCCCTGGCCAACCATCACCACGCTCCTGTCGAGCTCCGCGAACTTGCGCAGCATCGGCGGCAAGAGCACACGGCCGGCACTGTCCATGTCCGTGTCGTGCGCGTAGCCGACGAGCAATTGCTTGAGGCTGCGGGTGCGCGGGTTGAAATCGGACAGGGCGTTGAGTTTTTTCTCGATCGGTTCCCACTCGGGCAACGGATACAGCAGCAGGCACTGACCAGGATCGGCGGTGACGACGACACGGCCGCCGCCGTTGACGAGCAAGGCGTCGCGGTAGCGCGCCGGCACGACGAGCCGGTTCTTGCTATCCAGGCTGACTGTTGCGACCCCGCGAAACATACTCCCCCGTCCTTGGCATTGGATTTGATTTTGGCGGGCGCATTCTCCCACAACTTCCCACCACAAACCACTTCGCCCCACTATAGGGGATAGTTTTGGGGGGGTCAAGCGAAGACACGCAAAAAAATCCCTATGCCTCAAGGACTTAGGGATGGTTTTGGCTTGTGGATAAGTTTCTGGAAAAACCGCAACTTAGCAGGTTAATCTTCCCGTTTTTTTAGGTTGATCGCCTAAGTTGCTGAATTAAAAAGGAGAGAGGGAAAGCCGGCCGATAAGCCGGGTTCTGTCGTGGGCAACCATTCCTCTAGGCCGGCCATTGCTGGCCGGCTCAAGCCACCTACCCGCAGACTCGGCGAGCAGCGTCAACGTCTGCCTATTTGGTGTTGCTCCGGATGGAGGTTACCGCGTTTCACGTCCACCCGGCGAACCGGGTTTACTCGTCTCTGTGGCCCTGTTCCTCGCCTTGCGGCGTCCGGCCGTTAGCCGGCATCCTGCTCTGTGGAGCCCGGACTTTCCTCTCCCATTCGCATGGCAGCGGTTGCCTGACCGACTTTCCCGTCCATCATTATAAGGAAACCTGGCTTGACTCGCCGGGGAGATTTGCTACACCAAGGTTCCCAGGCCGGAAACGGCCACGTCAGGAGAGCCATCATGAGAAGACGCTTGTATTTCATGGTGCCGGACGCCGCCAGCGCCAGACAGATCCGCGACGAGCTCCTGCTCGCCCGCATCGAGGACAGGCACATCCACGTCATGGCGAGGGACGACATCGCGTTGTCCGGCCTGCACGAAGCCTCGATCCTGCAGAAATCCGACTTCGTCCACGGCGCCGAGATCGGCCTCGCGGTCGGCGGCGGCATCGGCATCATTGCCGGCCTGGTCGCCGTGTTCTTCCCGCCCGCCGGCGTCGACCTGCAGCTCGTCACCGTCCTGCTCACCGCCCTGGTGGGCGCGGCCTTCGGCGCCTGGGTCGCGAGCATGGTCGCCAGCTCGATTCCGAATTCACGCCTGAAACGCTTCGAATCCGCCATCGCCGCCGGCCAGATCCTGTTGATGGTCGACGCGCCCGCCAGCCGGGTCGACGAGATCCGCAAGCTGGTGACGGCCCGCCACCCCGAGGCCATGAACTCGGGGACCGAACCCACGATTCCGGCGTTTCCCTGACGCCGCCTCAAGCGCCGCAATGCGGCGCAACTTCGGAAGCGCGGAGATCGACTCCCGGCACGGCAGGCTGTGGCCTGCCGTTTTTTTTCAGGCCACGCGCCAGCGCACCGCCTCGCCCGCGCGCAGCGGCACCAGCACCGTGTCGCCCAGGGCCAGCCGTTGCGGCACGGTCCAAGCCTCGCGAACGAGCGTGATCGTATCGGTGTGGCGCGGCAGCCCGTAGAAGTCGGCGCCGTGGAAGCTGGCGAAGGCCTCGAGCTTGTCGAGCGCCCCCGCGTCTTCGAACACCTCGGCGTAGAGTTCGATCGCGGCGTGCGCCGTATAGATGCCGGCGCAGCCGCAGGCGCTCTCCTTCGCGCCGACCGCGTGCGGGGCGGAATCGGTGCCGAGAAAGAACTTGGGGCTGCCGGAGACCGCCGCCGCGACGAGCGCCTGGCGATGCAGTTCGCGCTTCAGCACCGGCAGGCAGTACAGGTGCGGGCGGATGCCGCCGCGGAACATGGCGTTGCGGTTGTAGAGGAGGTGATGCACGGTGATCGTCGCGCCCACGTGGCCGGGCGCGGCGGCGACGAACTCGGCTGCGTGGCGCGTCGTGATGTGCTCGAGCACGATGCGCAGCCTGGGGAAATCCTTCAGCAGCCGGGTGAGATGACGGTCGATGAACACCGCTTCGCGGTCGAACACATCGACCTCGGGGTCGACGACTTCGCCGTGCAACAGGAGCGGCAGGCCCACTTCCTCCATCGCCGCGATCGCCGGATAGGCGCGCGTCAACTCGGTCACGCCGGAATCCGAATTCGTCGTCGCGCCCGCCGGGTAGTACTTCACCGCGTGCACGAAGCCGCTCGCCTTTGCGCGGCGGATTTCGGCGGGCGAGGTGTTGTCGGTCAGATACAGCGTCATCAGCGGTTCGAAGCGCGTCCCCGCCGCTGCCGCGAGCAGCCGGTCACGGTAGGCGGCGGCGTCCGCCACCGTCACCACCGGCGGCTTCAGGTTGGGCATGGCAATCGCGCGGCCGAACACGCGCGCGGTGTCGGGCAACACGCTCTGCATCGCGGCGCCGTCGCGAAAATGAATATGCCAGTCGTCGGGGCGGGTGAGGGTGAGGGTATCGGTCATTTGTGTGCGAGCGTCATCTGGTAGAGCTCGGCCTTGGTCCAGCCGGTGATTTTAGCCGCGAGTTTGGCGGCGAGCGGCGGCGGCAGCTCGGACGCCAGGATGCCGAGCACGCGCAGCGCCTCGGCGTCGCTCGCGGTCGCGGCCGCGAGCGGCGGATGCACGACGACGACGAATTCGCCGCGCGCGTGGTTGGGGTCGGCGGCAAGCCACGCCGGCGCCTCGGCGAGCGGCAGGGTGACGATGCTCTCGAATTTTTTCGTCAGCTCGCGCGCCAGCGTCACCGCCCGTTTGGGATCGAGCGTTGCCGCCATGTCGGCGAGCGCTTCCTCGATGCGGTGCGGCGCCTCGTAGAACACCAGCGCGCACGGCAGCGCGGCGAGCGCCTGCAATTGCGCGCGGCGCGCGCCGGACTTCGGCGGCAGGAAGCCGTGGAACAGCCAGTCGCCGGCTTCGACGCCGGCGGCGGAAAGCGCCGCCGTCACCGCGGAAACGCCAGGCACCGGCACCACCGCGTGGCCCGCCGCGCGCACCGCGGCGACCAGGCGCGCGCCGGGGTCGGACACCGCCGGCGTGCCCGCATCCGATACGTAGGCGACAGCCTCGCCCGCGGCGATCCAGGCGATGACCCGGTCGGCGGCCTCGCGTTCGTTGTGCTCGCGGATCGAGACCAGCGGCCTGGATATCCCGAAGTGCGCCAGCAACTGGCCCGACACCCGGGTGTCCTCGGCGGCGACGCGCTCGACCCGCTTCAGCGTGTCGAGCGCGCGCAGGGTGATGTCGCCGAGGTTGCCGATCGGCGTGGCGACGACGTAGAGCGCGGGCGGCAGGCGGGTATGATGCGGCGTATCACTCATCCCGGCATTGTCGCAGATGTTGAAATCCCTGCTCGGCCGATCTGCCGAGGCGCGCGCCGAGGCTTGGCTCGTCTCGCGGGGGCTCGCGCCCGTGACGCGCAACTGGCGCTGCCGCTTCGGCGAGATCGACCTCGTGATGCGGGACGGCGCCACCCTGGTCTTCGTCGAGGTGCGGCTGCGCAGCCGCCGCGACTTCGGCGGCGCCGCGGCGAGCGTGACGCCGGCCAAGCAGCGGAAACTCGTTGCCGCGGCGCGCCAGTATCTCGCCGGCCTGAAGACGCTGCCGGCGTGCCGCTTCGACGTCGTCGCGCTCGATGGCCGCGGCGAGGCCGAATGGATCCGGAACGCGATCGACGATATGGGATAATGCCGCCCGACCATGCCCCTGCACGACCGCATCCTCGACCATTTCCAGTCCTCGGCGCAGACCAAGCTCGACGCCGCCGCCCTGCTCGCACCGGCGATCGAGCAGGCGGCGCGCCTGATGGTGCACAGCCTCACGCAGGGCAACAAGATCCTCGCCTGCGGCAACGGCGGCTCGGCGGCCAATGCCCAGCATTTCGCCGTCGCCATGGTCAACCGTTTCGAGCAGGAGCGGCCGGGCCTCGCGGCGATCGCGCTCGCCGCCGACGCCTCGACCATGACCGCGATCGCCAACGCCCAGAACTTCGACCAGATTTTCGCGCGCCAGGTGAAGGCGCTCGGCCAGCCCGGCGACATTCTCATGGTGATTTCGGCGAGCGGCCATTCGGGCAGCGTGCTGCACGCGGTGGCGGCCGCGCACGCGCGCGGCATGCCGGTCGTCGCGCTGACCGGCCGCCGCGGCGGTGGCCTTGCGGAACAAATGCAGGAGGACGACGTCTTCCTGTGCGTGCCTGCCGAATCCGCGGCGCGCATCCAGGAGGTCCACCAGCTGATCATCCATTGCCTGTGCGATGCGGTGGACAGCGTCTTGTTAGGAGTCGAGGAATGAACAAACTGATCCCACTCGCGCTGGCCGGTCTGGCCGTGTCGCAACTCGCCGGCTGCGCGGCGGTCGTCGTCGGCGGCGCCGCCACCGGCGCCGCGGTGGCCACCGACCGCCGCACCGCCGGCGTCTTCGTCGGCGACCAGGAAATCGAACTGCGCGCCATGAATCGTCTGCGTGAAGCGCTGGCCGGGCAGGGCGCCAGCATCGCGGTCACCAGCTTCAACCGTCAGGTGCTGCTGACCGGCCAGGTGCCGAACGACGCCGCGCGCGTGCGCGCGACCGAAATCGTGCGCGGCGTCCCCGACGTGCGCACGGTGTTCAACGAGCTGAGCGTTTCCGGCGCCACGTCGCTGACCTCGGCGGCCAACGACACCGCCATCACCGCCAGCGTGAAGACGCGGCTCTTGCGCGACGAACGGGTGCCGGGCACCAAGATCAAGGTCAAGACCGAAGCCGGCGTGGTCTACCTGATGGGCCTGGTGACCCCTGCCGAGGCCGAGGTCGCGACCGAGATCGCGCGCACCACCGCCGGCGTCACCCGTGTCGTCACCCTGTTCGAATACCTCAACTGATCCCCGCATGATCTATCGCGACCTGCGCGACTTCGTCGCCCAACTCGAAGCCAGGGGCGAATTGAAGCGCATCGGCGTCGAGGTCGATCCGAAGCTGGAAATGACCGAGATCGCCGACCGCGTGCTACGCGCCGGCGGCCCGGCGCTGCTGTTCGAAAAGCCGAAGGGCCACACCATGCCTGTGCTCGCCAATCTCTTCGGCACGGTCAAGCGCGTCGCGCTCGGCATGGGCGAGGACGATCCGTCCGCCTTGCGCGAGGTCGGCAAGCTCCTGGCCTACCTCAAGGAACCCGAGCCGCCCAAAGGGCTACGCGACGCCTGGGAAAAATGGCCGGTGCTGAAGCAGGTGCTCCACATGGCGCCGAAGGAAGTGCGTTCCGCGCCGTGCCAGGACGTGGTGTGGGAAGGCGCCGACGTCGATCTGGGACGCCTGCCGATCCAGCACTGCTGGCCCGGCGACGTGGCGCCGCTGGTGACCTGGGGGCTCACCGTCACGAAGGGGCCGCACAAGTTGCGGCAGAACCTCGGCATCTACCGCCAGCAGGTGATCGGCCCGAACAAGCTCATCATGCGCTGGCTCGCGCACCGTGGCGGCGCGCTCGACTTCCGCGAGCACACGCTTGCGCATCCGGGCGAGCCCTTCCCGGTCGCGGTCGCGCTCGGCGCCGACCCGGCAACGATCCTGGGCGCGGTGACGCCGGTGCCCGATTCGCTGTCGGAGTACCAGTTCGCCGGACTTTTGCGCGGCGCCAAGACCGAGGTCGTGCAATGCCTCGGCAACGAGCTGCAGGTGCCGGCGACCAGCGAGATCGTCCTCGAAGGCGCGATCCATCCGGGCGAGACGGCGCTGGAAGGGCCCTACGGCGACCACACCGGCTACTACAACGAGCAGGAGACCTTCCCGGTTTTTACGGTCGATCGCATCACGATGCGGCGCGATCCGATCTACCACAGCACCTATACCGGCAAGCCGCCGGACGAGCCGGCGATCCTCGGCGTGGCGCTGAACGAGGTGTTCGTGCCGCTGTTGCAGAAGCAGTTTCCCGAGATCACCGACTTCTACCTGCCGCCCGAGGGCTGCTCGTACCGCATGGCGGTGGTGAGCATGAAGAAAAGCTACCCCGGCCACGCCAAGCGCGTGATGTTCGGCGTGTGGAGCTTTCTGCGGCAGTTCATGTACACCAAGTTCATTATCGTCACCGACGACGACGTCAACGTGCGCTCGTGGCCCGAAGTCATCTGGGCGCTCACCACCCGCGTCGATCCGGCGCGCGATACGCTGCTGGTGGAAAACACGCCGATCGACTATCTGGATTTCGCGAGCCCGGTGTCGGGGCTGGGCAGCAAGATGGGCATCGACGCCACCAACAAGTGGCCGGGCGAGACGACGCGCGAATGGGGCACGCCGATCGTCATGGACGCGGCGGTGAAGGCCCGCGTCGACGCCCTGTGGCAGGACCTGGGCCTCTCATCATGAACGGGAAGCCCGCCGGCCGCCGCACCTGCCTCTATCCGACCGACCAGCTCGAGCGCATCGTCGACGACATGGCGCGCCGCGCCGCAGGACTCCTGACCGGCCGCACGCAGGTCGCGATCGTCGGCATTCTGCGCCGCGGCGCGCCGCTCGCCGACAGGCTCCACGAACGCCTGCGGGAGCGCTGGGGGCTGGCCGACTGCCTGCGGCTCGACCTTGCGATCAAGCGCTACGCCGACGATCTCACGCTCATCCATCCCGACACCCGGCTCACCGAGAACCCGGCGCATGCGTCGCTCGACCTGACCGGGCTGACCGTGCTGGTGGTCGACGACGTGATGTACCACGGCCACTCGATGCTGCGCGCCGTGCAATACCTCGCGGGCAAGCAGCCCGCGGAGCTGCGCACCGTCGTGCTGGTCGACCGCGGCGTGGCCAGGCTGCCGGTGCGCACCGACATCGCCGGCGTGCGCCTCGACGTCGCGCCGACGGACATCATCGAGTGCAACGTCCCGCCCTACGAGGCCACGTTCAAAATAGACCTGCTGCAGCCCGGATAGCCCCCCCTGCCGGTGCCGCGGCGTTCTGCGCCCGGACCATCCTCACGCCGGCACGCCCTCAGCGCGCATCGTCCCCCCCGCATTGCCGGCAACCCAGGATGCTGAAGTAGCGCACATACAGCCACAGCGCGCCCGGCAGCAGCGCGAGCCGGAGCCACTCGACCGCCGTGTCCGGCCATTGCCGCGCCTGCCAGGCCTCGACCGCCACCGGCAGCGACTGGAACAATGCCAGCAGCACGAGGAACAGCGCCATCACCCGGCACCCCGGATTCATGGCGCGCGCCCTCCGGCCTGCTGGGCCCACGCCAGCAGCGCGCGCTGCGCCGCCTCGCCTTTGCGCGCGTTGGGGTGGTAGATCAGCATGACGAAGCTCAGGCGCCGCCCGCCCGCGCCGTGCACGTAACCGGCGAGCGCGCTGGCGTCGCGCAACGTGCCGGTCTTGAGATGCGCCTGCCCGGCGAGCGTGCTGCCGTTGAAGCGACGTCTGAGCGTGCCGTCGGTCGCGACGATGGGCAGCGAAGCGGCGAATTCCGGAAACCATGGGCTGCGATACGCCGCGCGCAAGAGTTCGGTCAGCGCCTGCGCGCTGATGCGCTCGATGCGCGACAGCCCGGCGCCGTTTTCCAGGACCAGCTTCTGCGTCGCGATGCCGCGCGCCGCCAAGGTTTCGCGCACTGCCCGCGCGCCCTTCTCGAGCGTCGCCGGCGGGCCGTAGGCCTCGGCGCCCAGCGTGAGGAACAGGTTGCGCGTCATCAGGTTGTTGGAATACTTGTTGAGGCGAACCAGCGCGGCGGACAGGGGCTCGGACAGGAATACCAGCAGCGGCCCGGTGGCAGGCGCCGCCCCCGTCACCGTGGCGCCGGCGAGCGTGCCGCCCGCCTCCGCCCACAGGCCGCGGAAGACGAGATCGAAGGTCGTCGCCGGCTCGAACAGGCTGAGCGTCCACGCCTGCTCGCCGCAGCTGCGCGGGTAATGCCCGCTCACGCTCAGTTCGATGCGCTCGCCGCTGGCCAGCGCCGCCACCAGGGCGCGCCGCGCGTCGTTGCACTCGGCGGCGTCGGTGGGCGCCACGCGCGAGGCGAGCGTCACGCCGGGCAGCGCGACGTCCGGCACGATGCGGACGTCGTCGGCCGTCGGTTTCAGGCGCAGCGTGATCGCATTGTAATTGGCCACCAGCGCCCCGGGCGGCGCGTTGTACGGCGCATAGGGGTCGCCGTCGAAGGCGCCGGCATCGCCCGGCGGCACGTCGAAATGGCGCGTGTCGAGCACCAGGTTGCCGCGGATGTGCCGTACCCCGCGCGCACGCAATTCGCGTTGCAGCAGCCACAGGCGCTCAAGGGTCAGCGTGGGGTCGCCCTGCCCCTGGATGACGAGGTCGCCGTCGAGCACGCCGTCGACGACCGGCCCCACGGCCCACACCCGCGTGGTCCACACGTAGCCGGGGCCGAGCCGTTCGAGCGCGGCGAAGCTCGTCACCAGCTTCATCACCGACGCCGGATTGAGCGCGGCCTCGGCGTTGTGGCTGAGCAGCGGCGCGGCCGCGTCGAGCGCTTGCACCACCACGGCGACATGCGTCAGCGGAATGCCCGCCTCGCGCAGCGCGGCAGTGACGCCGTCCGGCAAGGCTTGCGCATGCGCGAAGACGGCAGCCGTAAGAACTGGCAGCGCGGACAGCAGCCGGAACAAGGGGCGCAGGCAGGACATGCGCCCATTATGCCGAACGCCGCGTCAGCCGGACGCTAGGCCGACTGCCGGATCGCCAGCACCGCCTGGTTGCGCAGCGATTTCAGGAGCGAGAGTTCCTTCTCGGGAATGGTGATGTCGCCGGCCCGCGGGCTGTCCGCGTAGATCAGGCCGACCGGCTTGCCCTTGACGACGAGCGGGAACAGCACGAAGCTGCCCGCCGCGACGTGGCTGCGGTACCAGGCGGGAATGCGCGCCGCGATCTTGGCGTCGTCAATGTCGCTGATGAGGATGTCGGCGTTGTTCTGCAGCGCGACCAGGAACACGTCGGGCGGCGCCGCCAGCGAAAAATCGAAATGCCGGACCAGGGCCTGCACGCCATCGCCGAAGCCGAACTTGCCGTGCATGGTGTTGCGGCGCGCGTCCTTGATGCACAGCACCACGTGCGCAAAGCCCATGCCGGTGTACATCGCCTCGAGGATCATGCGCAGGATGTCGTTGATCGACACGGCATCGTCGACCAGGGAATTGCTGACGTCCTGCAGCCCCAGGGTGAGGACCGCCTGGATTTGCTCGCTGCTGCGGGGCGCGGATGCCGCAGGACGGGCCTGCTGCAGGGCGGGCGCGGGCGCCTGCAGCACGCTGGCGCCGGGCAGGACGTCCTCGACGGCGGCCGCCTCGGCCGGCGCGCCCCGGGCCGGCTGGTCGGGCGACCCCGGCGCCGCGGCCATGCCGGCCCATTGCGACGCCTGCCGCGCGAACGCGCTCTGGCGCAGGTTCACCCGCACCGTTTGCGCGAAGGGCGCAATGTCGCGCATCGACCGTTCCATCAGCCCGCCGATCTGCTCGACCGTCACCGGCACGCTGTCGCCGTAGCGCGACGCGAGCGCGGCGAGCACCTTGCCGCGCGCCTCGTCCGGCGTCGCCAGCACGACGTCGCACAGCTCGTTGGCGAACCCGGCGAGCGTGGCGAGCCGCTCGCCCGGGTTGCCCGGTTTTTTCACGCGACCGGCCGGCAGCGCCTTCATGCTCGCCACCAGCGCGTCGGGAAAGCCCCAGCTGCGCGCCACGCCCATGCCGAGGGCCTCGTACGACAGGCCGAGCACCCGGGTCGACGCCAGCGGCACGCCCAGTTTTTCCGTTTCGGCGAGGCGGGCGATCGCCGCGCTCTCTTCGGGAAAGTAGAACATCGCCAGCAGGCGCCCGAGGTTGTGCAGCATGGCGCCGATGAAAGCCTCCTCGACGTCGCACCCCGGCATCCGCGCGGCCATGTCGCGCGCCAGCATACCTGCGTACAACACCTTGACGAACTCTTCCTTGAGCTGCTGCGCGTGTGCCTTGTTTTCCAGATTCTCGAACAGGATGAGGCTCAGCGCGATCGAGCGCACCGCGTCGAAGCCGAGCACCACGACCGCGCGCGAAATCGTACTGATCGAGCCGCCGCCGACCTGGTTGTAGTAGGCGACGTTGGCCAGCCTGAGCAGCTTGCTGGTGAGCGCGAAATCCTTGAGGACGGTATTGGACAGTGCATGGACGCCCTCGCGGTCGGACGCGGCGATGCGGTTGATCTCGCCGATCGCCTCCGACAGCGCGGGAAAATCGCTTTCCTCGCGCATGCGCCGCAGCAGCACCTCGAGGGCGTTGCCGCACGCCATCCCGCCAGCTTCGAACGTGTGGTGGTCCGCGGCCATGGTCATGATGCTGCTCGTCTCCCCGGCATGCGCCTTGTGCTTGGTGCCACGATACCAAATTCGCCGGCCGCCTGCCCGGCCACGCGAGTCGACGCTGCCGTGTCACGAAGACATTGAGCATTGCGGCCGGGTCGGCTATACCCAATAACTTATGGTGTTCACGTGACGCCGGGCGTTGCATGCCCGGCTGAGAAAAATACCCCCGGAAGGAGACCCTGATGAACAAACCATTCCCTGCAAGCTGGCGTGGCAAGGCCCTGATGCTTTCCCTCGTTCTCTCCGTGCCGGCGATCTTCGCCGTCGATGCGAGCCTCGCGGCCAGCCACGGCAAGAAGAAAGCCGCCCCGCTGGAAACGCGCCAGCCCGCCCACGTCGCGCCGTGGACCCGCTACAGCGACTGGCCGAAGACCGACTGGAAGGATTACAACACGCTGGCGACGCTCGCCTCGCCGCCCAGGACGGACCCGCCCAAGCTCGACGGGCCGATCCAGGGCGACCCCAAAAAGGGCGCCCAGCTCGCCTTCGACCGCAGCCGCGGCGGCAGTTGCGTCGCCTGCCACGTGATGGGCAGCGGCACGCCGTCTCTACCCGGCAACGTCGGCCCCGATCTCTCGACCTACGGCACCTGGGGACGCGACGACCCGTGGATCTTCAACTACATCTACGACCCGCGCACGGTGAACCCCGAATCGGTGATGCCGCCGTGGGGCCGCCACCAGCTGTTCAGCGTCGACGAGATCAAGGACATCGTCGCCTTCCTCAAGACGCTCAAGGAACCCGCGGTATTCAAGGACCCGCTGGAAAACCCGGCGACCCGCCCGCTGCCCCGGGAAACCCGCGACAACCTCGATCCCTTCGTCAATCCCGCGATGGAAGCCTTCGAGCGCGGCAAGCGCGCCTTCGCCGAAGCCGGACCGCGCGGGCAGTCCTGCCTGTCGTGCCACGCCGCGCCGGAAAAGGCTTTCCGCAGCTGGGCGGCGGGCATGCCCAAGTACGAGCCGCGCATGCAGAAGGTGCTGAACGTCGAGGAGTTCATCACCCGCCACGCGCGTGCCACCACCGGCGCGGACTACCCGATGCAGAGCGACGACAACATCGCGCTGGCCATTTATCTCAAGAATCTCGCCAACGGCCAGCCGTTCAAGGTCGATACCGCTTCAGCCGGCGCGAAGGAAGCGGCGGCGCGCGGCAAGGCACTGATGCAGCGCAAGATCGGCCAGCTCAATTTCGCGTGCATCGACTGCCATTCGCCGGAGAAGGGCGCGAACAAGTGGATCCGCGGCCAGTGGCTGACCGAGAGCCGCGGCCAGACGGCGCATTTCCCGACCTGGCGCACCAGCCGCAGCGAGATCTGGGACCTGCGCAAGCGCTTCCAGTGGTGCGGCGTGGCGATCCGCGCCAACGAGCTGCCGCCGGACGCGCCCGAATACGGCGACCTGGAGCTTTACCTCACGTCACTGAACAACGGCGAAAAGCTGAGCGTGCCGGGCATCCGCCACTGAGGCGCGGGGCCCCGGCGTCAGCCGAGGTCCTGCACGTACCAGGCCATCGCCTCGGCCAGCCCCTCGCCGATGCGATGGGTCGGCGCATACCCCAGGCGCGTTTGCGCCTTGGAAATATCGGCGAGCGAATGGCGCACGTCGCCGGGGCGGAAATCGCGGTAGACGGGCTTGAAATCGGCCAGATGCGGGAATTTCGGCGCCAACAGCGAACGGATCGCCTCGAACAGCCCGTTCAGCGTGGTGCGCTCGCCGACGGCGATGTTGTAGACCTGGTTGACCGCGTCGGGGTTGTCGGTGGTCGCGGCGAGCAGGTTGGCCTGGATGACGTTGTCGATGTAGCAGAAGTCGCGGCTGGTCTCGCCGTCGCCGTTGATGTACACCGGTTCGTTGTGGATCATGCTCGCGACCCACTTCGGCACCACTGCGGCGTAGGCGCCGTTGGGGTCCTGGCGGCGGCCGAAGATGTTGAAGTAGCGCAAGCCGATCGATTCGGTGCCGTAGCAGCGGCCGAACACGTCGGCGTACAGCTCGTTCACCAGCTTGGTCACCGCATACGGCGAGAGCGGCTTGCCGATCACGTCCTCGACCTTGGGCAGCCCCGGGTGGTCGCCGTAGGTGGACGACGACGCCGCGTAGACGAAGCGCTTCACCTTGGCGTCGCGCGCCGCGACGAGCATGTTGAGAAAGCCGGTGGCGTTGGCCGCGTGGGTCGACAACGGATCCTCGAGCGAACGCGGCACCGAGCCGAGCGCGGCCTGGTGCAGCACGTAGTCGACGCCGGCACACGCGGTATGGCAGGTGATGAGGTCGCGGATGTCGCCGCGCTTGAATTTGAAGCGGGCCCAGCGTTCGGGGCCGACGCTCTGCTGCACCTGGGCAAGATTCTTCTCGCGCCCGGTGGCGAAGTTGTCGAGGCCGACGACGTGCTGGTCGAGCAGGAGCAGCGCCTCGACGAGGTTGCTGCCGATGAAGCCGGCAGCACCGGTGACGAGCCAGGTTTTCGGCGCGGCCTGAAGCCCGGTTTTCAGCGCGTCGAACGCCGCCATCACAGCCTCCAGAGCGTGAAGCCCGCTGCCTTCACGGCGTCCGGGTCGTAGGCCGACTTGACGTCGGTGAACACGCCGCCCGGCTTCAGCGTGGCAGCGAGTTCCGCAAACGGCTTGTCGAGATAGGCCTTGTGCGAGACGGCGGCGACGAGCGCGTCGCACTCGGGCAGGTCTTCCCATTTCGTCAGCGCGATGCCGTACTCGTGCTCGGCCTCGCGGGGTTCGCCGAGCGGATCGTGCACGCTCACCTCGCAGCCGAAACTCTGCAGTTCGCGAATGACGTCGACAACCTTGGAATTGCGCAGGTCGGGGCAGTTCTCCTTGAAGGTAAGGCCGAGCACGTTGACCCTGGCGCCCTTCACCTGGATGCCGCCGGCGATCATGTTCTTCACGGTTTCCTGCGCGACGTAGGCGCCCATGCCGTCGTTGATGCGGCGGCCGGCAAGGATGACCTGCGGGTGGTAGCCGAGCATCCCCGCCTTGTGGGTGAGGTAGTAAGGGTCGACGCCGATGCAGTGGCCGCCGACCAGGCCCGGGCGGAAGGGCAGGAAGTTCCACTTGGTGCCGGCCGCTTTCAGCACCTCCAGGGTGTCGATGCCCAGCCGGTGGAAGATCAGCGAGAGCTCGTTCATCAGCGCGATGTTGAGGTCGCGCTGGGTGTTCTCGATCACCTTGGCGGCTTCCGCGACCTTGATGCTGCTCGCGCGGTGCACGCCGGCGGTGATCACGCTGCCATAGAGCTCGGCCACCTTGTCCAGCGTCGCGGCGTCGTCGCCGGACACGACCTTGGTGATCTTGGTGATCGTCCGTTCCTTGTCGCCCGGGTTGACGCGCTCGGGCGAGTAGCCGACGTGGAAGTCCTGCTTCCACGTCATGCCGGAATTTTTCTCCAGGATGGGGATGCAGACTTCCTCGGTCGCGCCGGGGTAGACTGTGGATTCGTAGACGACGATGGCGCCGCGTTTCATGTGCCTGCCGACCGTGGTGCTGGAGCCGACCAGCGGCGTGAAATCCGGGATATGCGCCTCGTCGACCGGGGTCGGCACGGCGATGATGATGTAATCGGCCTGCGCCAGTTCGGCGGGGTCGGTGGTCACGGTCAGCCGGGTGGCCGCCTTGAGGTCGTCCGTCGACACTTCGCCGGTAGGGTCGCAGAATCGACGGTAGTGCTCGATCTTTTCAACCGAAAGGTCATAGCCGATGGTGGTCATTTTCTTGCCGAACTCCACCGCCAGGGGCAGGCCCACGTAGCCCAGCCCGACAACCGCCACAACGCCCATTCTGGATTCCCTTATGAAAATAGAGTCTTTGCTGCCGCCCGGATTGTATCGAATTTGTGTGACGCTGCCCGGTCACGTGCGCCGGCTGGCAGGCCAGTGGGCGAGCAAGCGACGTACCAGCTGGGCCGCCTGCCTCGTCGTACTGGCGCTGCCGGCGCAGGCCGACGTCGCCGACACCCTGCAAGCGGTTCGCCCCGGGGTGGTCGGCGTCGGCCTGTTCAGCCCCACCGCCAGCCCGCGCGCCAGCCTGATGGGCACGGGTTTCGCCGTGCTGGACGGATACCACGTCGTGTCGTGCGCGCACATCTTCGCCAAGCCGCTCGATCCCGAGAAAAAAGAGCGCTACGCCATCTTCGTCGGGCGTGACCGCCAGATGGTGGTGCGCGAAGCCCGCGTGGTCGCCACCGACCGCGCGCGCGACCTCGCCGTGCTGCGCATCACGGGCGATGCGCTGCCGGCGCTCAAACTCGGCGATTCCGACCGTGCGCGCGAAGGCTGGCAACTCTATTTCACCGGCTACCCGATCGGCTCGGTGCTCGGCCTCAACCCCTCGACGCACCGCGCCGGCCTGGCGGCCATCGTGCCGATCTACACACCTGTGGCCAACGCGGCGCAGCTCAATGTGCGCACCCTGAAGCAGGCACAAGAGCCCTATGAGGTCTTCGCGCTCGACGCCATCGCCTACCCCGGCAACAGCGGCAGCCCGGTATGGCATCCAGATACCGGGGAGGTGCTGGGCGTGGTGAACTCGGTTTACGTGAAGGGCGCCAAGGAGGCCGCACTGTCGAACCCGAGCGGGATCAGCTACGCCATCCCGGTGAATTACGTGCGCGAGTTGCTGCAACGCTTGCCGGCCGGCACACCCTGACCCCTCCTGCGCCGCTTGCCGGATGCGTCAATCGAGCACGACGGCCTGTCCCGGCGCCGGCGCCTGCGTGTCCCAGCCGAAGCGCTGGCGGAGCGTCGCGGCGAAGCCGTCGGCGACCGCCTCCTCGCCGTGCACGACGAACACGCGGCGCGGCGCGTTGCGGAAATGCCCGAGCCAGGCCAAGAGCGCGCTGCGGTCGGCGTGCGCCGACAGGCCGCCGAGCGTATAGAGGTCGGCGCGCACCGGGATGTCCTCGCCCAAGAGGCGCACGCGCCTGGCGCCGTCGACCAGGCGGCGGCCGAGGGTGCCGGCGGCCTGGAAGCCGGTGATGAGCACCGTCGATTCGCGCCGCGGCAGGTTGGCGCGCAGGTGGAACTTGATGCGACCGGCCTCGCACATGCCGCTCGCCGAGATGATCACGGCGCCGCCCTTGATGCGGTCGAGCGCCTTCGACTCCTCCACGTCCTCGACGAAATCGAGCTTGCGGAAATACTGCGCGCCGCCTTGACGGCCCATCAGTTGATGCGTCTCGTCGTCGAGCAGCGCCATGTGCCGGTAGGTGATCTCGGTGGCGGCGGTGGCCATGGGCGAATCGACGAACACCGACAGTTTCGGCAGGCGCCCGCGACGGCTGAGGTCGGCGAGCAGGTAGAGCATGTCCTGGGTGCGGCCGACAGCGAAAGCGGGAACGACGACGTTGCCGCCCTTGCGCTCAATCGTGTCGCGCACGGCCTCGACGAGTTCGTCCTGCGTCGCCGCCATGCTCTTGTGGTCGCGGTCGCCGTAGGTCGATTCGACCAGCAGGTAATCGGCGTCGGCAATCGGCGTCGGGTCGCGCAGCAGGGGCCGCGCAGGCTGCCCGAGGTCGCCGGAGAACACGATCTTGCGCCGGCGCGGGCCCTCGCCCACCCAGACCTCGACGATCGCCGAGCCGAGGATGTGGCCGGCGTCGCGGAAGCTGCAGCGCACCTCGGGATGCGGCGCGATCTCGAGGTCGTAGTCGACCGGATTGAGGCGCTTGAGCGAAGCCTGTGCCTGCGCCACGGTATACAGCGGCGCCACGTCGTGCGGGACGCCGCCTTTTTCGATGCCGCGGCGAAAGCGGTCGAGGTTGGCGTATTCCGCTTCCTTTTCCTGGATGTGCGCCGAATCGGGCAGCATCACGCCCAACAGGTCGCAGGTTGCGCGCGTCGCGTGGATCATGCCCTTGAAGCCGAGCGCGACCAGCCGCGGCAGCAGGCCGGAATGATCGATATGGGCGTGCGTGAGAATCACGAAATCGAGGCTGCGCGGATCGAAGGGAAACGCACGCTGGTTCTTGGCGCGCGTCTCGCGCCCGCCCTGGAACAGGCCGCAGTCGACCAGGAAGCGTACGCCGTCGGCCTCTACCAGATAGCAGGAACCGGTGACTTCACGCGCCGCGCCCAGGAAAGTGAGTTTCATAGCGGTCGCCCTTCGCCTGCCTCTTCGTAGGTCTTGCCGTCGCGGATATGGTAGATGCGTTTGAAGGTCGGGATGATCTTCTCGTCGTGGGTGACGACGATGATCGCGGTGCGGAATGCCTGCGCCAGGCGGTTGAGGATCTTCACCACGGTGAGCGCGCGTTCGCTGTCGAGCGGCGCGGTCGGCTCATCTGCCAACACGATGGGCGGACGGTTCACCAGCGCGCGCGCGATCGCCACGCGTTGCTGCTCGCCGCCGGAGAGTTCGGCGATGCGCGCGGCGGCGCGGTGTTGCACGTCGAGCGCGGTCAGCATCTCCAGGGCGGTTGCGCGCGCCTCGGCATTCCCCACGCCCGCCAGCATGGGCAGCAAGGCGACGTTGTCGGTGGCATCGAGAAACGGGATGAGGTAGGGCGCCTGGAACACGAAACCGATTCGATCACGGCGCAGCGCGCGCAGGTCGCCCGTCTTCCAGCCGTTGTCGTAGATCACGTCGCCGCCGAGGGTAAATTTCCCTGTGGTCGGCTCGATCACCGCGCCGAGGCATTTCAGCAGCGTCGTCTTGCCCGACCCGGACGGGCCGATCAGCCCGACCACCTCGCCGGGATAGACGGTCATGTCGACGCCCTTCAGCGCATCGACCGCAGTGCTGCCGCTGCCGTAGCGTTTGGTCAGGCCCTCGATGCGGATAGCGGGCGCCTCAGCCACCGATCGCCTCCGCCGGGTCGATTCTGAGCGCGGCACGGATCGCCAGCACCGAAGCCAGCGTGCACACGATGAGCGTAAGCGCGAAGGCGCGCACGGCGTCGCCGGTCTCGAGCAGCACGTACTTGGGGAAGGCCGGGGCCCACAGCGTGGCGGCGAACTTGCCGACGAAGAATCCGATGACGCCCAGGCCCAGCGCCTCCTGCACGATCATCGCGGCAATGGTGCGGTTCCGGGTGCCGATCAGCTTCAGCACGGCAATCTCCTTGATCTTGCCAAGCGTCATCGTGTAGATGATGAAGGCGACGATGGCCGCGCTCACCACCGCGAGAATGATGAGAAACAGCCCGATCTGCTTCGCCGCCGTGGCGATGAGCTTGGCGACGAGGATGTCCTCCATGTCGTCGCGCGTGTAGGCGGTGTACCGCTGCCAGCGCGCGATGGCGTCGGCGACCGCGCGCGCGTCGGCGCCGGGCGCAAGCCGCAGCAGCACCGCGTTGACCTTGTGGCTGGACGCCTGGATCGCCTGCACCGCCTCCAGCACGCCGGGCTGGCCGGGGCGGTTGACCGCCGGGTTGGCTTCGAGCCGGCGGCGGTCCTCGACGATGGCGTCGTTGTCTTTCAGGAACTGCGCTTCCTGCGCGTCCTTCAGCGGGATGAACAGCATCGGGTCGCCGTTCGACGACACCATGCGGCGGGTGAGGCCGACGACGGTGTAGTCGTTGCGGCGGATGCGCACCACGTCGCCGACGGCGAAGCCAGTCTTGGCGTCGGCCACCGCCTCGTAGTGCGCGCGGGCGATGGGACGGCCCGCCACCAGAAAAGACGGCCCGCCGGGCTTGCCCGTCTCGTGGCCCGCCACCATCACGCGCTGGGTTTTGCCCCGGTGCGTCACCTGCATGGTGAGGTAGGCGACGTTGCCGGTCTCGGCCACGCCCTCGATTCCCGCCAGCGCGCGATAGAGGTCGTCGGGCACCGACGAGGGCTCGGCGAAGGGGCCGAGCGTGTGCTGCTGCACCACCCAGATGTCGGCGTCGACCGCGCGCAGCAGCACGCGGGCGTCATCGACCATGCCGCGGTAGACGCCGGCCATGGTGAGCGTGACGCCGATCAGCAAGCCCAGGCCCAGCCCGGTCAAAAGGTAACTCTTGAGGTGATGCGCGATGTCGCGCCCGGCAAGGTTGATCATGCGACGTGAACTCAGCGCGGCGTCAGCCGCTGTTCGCGCACTCGCACGCCGTCGTCGAGCTGTTTCGCGCTGTACGCGATGACGCGATCGCCGGCGGCGAGTCCCGAGATGATCTGCACCCGCTGCGGGCTCTGCACGCCGGGCTCGACCGGCTGGAAGCGCGCGCGGCCCTGGTCGATCCGCCACACGCCGGGCTTGCCCCCGTGCCGCGTGAGCGCCGCGCGCGGCACGCTGAGTACAGCGTGCGCCGCGGGGAGGCGGACGGTCACCTCCGCCAGCTCGCCCAGATAGAGCTGCGCCGGCGGGGTATCAAAGGCAACGTTGACGATGCGCTCCTCGGTGAGCGCATCGCTTTGCAGCTCGATGCGTGCCACCTTGCCCGGCAGCGCCCGGCCCGGCCCGGAACGCAGGGTAATGTCGGCGCGTTGTCCCACCTGCACGCCCTCGGCACGCGCCTGGTCGACGCGCGCGCGCACCCACAGCTGCGATGGGTCGACCAGCCGCACCACCGCCTGCCCGGCGGCCACCGTGGCGCCCGGCTCGGCTTCGCGCGCGGTCACCACGCCGTCGACCGGACTCACTAGCTTGAGGCTGTTGCGCACCTGCTCGACGCCGCGCAGCTCGGCTTCGGCACGCGCGATCTCGCGCTGCGCCGCGACCGCATTGGCGCGCGCGGCGGCCAACGCGGCTTCGGCGGCGGCGGCTTCGTGGCGGCGACTCTCGGCCATTTCCCGGGCGACGAAGTTCTGGCGATAGAGCGCCTGATAGCGCTCGCTGTTGGCCTGCGCCAGCCTGGCGCGGCTCTCCGCTTCCGCCACCTGGGCCTGTGCCGCCTGCGCCGCCTGGCGCGCGCGCGCGGCAGCACTGCCGGCGGCCTCGACCCGCTCGGCAAGATCGATCGGGTCGAGCGCGGCCAGCAGCTGGCCGCGCGCGACGCGGTCGCCCAGGTCGACCTGCACGCGCAACAGGCGCCCTGTCTGGATCGGCCCCACCGCGTAGACATGCCGCGCCTCGACCGTGCCGATGCCGTCAACCTCGGGGCCGAGGTCGGCGCGCACGACTTCGGCTGTCTCGACGCCGACCGGCGCGAGCGGACCACGCGTCGTGACGAGCCACACGAACGCCGCGAGGAAGGCAAGGACGCCGAGCGCGAGGACAAGGCCACGGCGGCCAGGCAAGAAGTGGCGAATCGACATGGCGGCGGCTCAGCGGCGGCCCGCCACGGGTGCCGGGCGGACCTGGTAGGTGGTATGGCAGGCGACGCACTTCTGCAGCGTGGACGCGAGCTGGCCAAGGCTGTGGCTGGCGTCGCCCAGGCTTTCGGCGTCCATCGCGATCTGCGCGAAATCCGCGTGGGTCGACGCGCCAAGCTGGCGGAATTCGAGCGGCAGCTTCGCACGCATCGCCGCGGGCACCGCGTGCGCCATCCCCGGGCCCAGCACCCGGGCGGCCTGCGCGGCGGCGGGATAGTCCTGGCGTCCGAGCGCATCGGTGAGCTTCTGCACCCCGGCAAGGAAGGCGTGCATTTCCTCGAGCAGGATTCCGCGCTCGGCGGGCGTGAGCGTCAGCACGGCACGGTGGTCGAGCCGGGCGGCGTCTGGTGCGGCAGCCGCCGCGGGCACGGCGAGCGCGAGCAGCGTTAGCAGGGTCGGCGAATACGACTTCATGGGAAAACTCCTAAGGGTTGGACGGCCGGACCGCCTGCAGGAAAACCGGGAAGGTGCGCGCCGCCTCAGCCTTGAGTGAGCGGCGGCCGCGCAGCAGCGATGCCTGCAGGACCAGGCCCTGGATCATGCCAATATAGAGCGTCGCCGCTGCGTGCGCGTCGAGATCGGCGCGAGCGAGCCCCCCGGCTTTCGCCGCCTCGAGCAGCCCGGCGACCCGGGCTTCGTAGCTCAGCATGATTTCGGTGACGAGCTGCCGCAGCGGCTGGCTGCGCGTGTGCAGGTGATCGGAGGTAAGCACGCGCGGAATCGCCGGATGCGCGGCGATGAAGTCGATGTGCGCCGTGAACATGCGCGCGAGCGCGTCGATGGGGTCGCGGCCCTGTTCGGCGGCGCGCCCCAGAACGGCGGTCAGCCGGTCGCGTACCCAGTGCATGACGGCGAGCCAGATCGCGTCCTTGCTGGGGAAGTGACGGAACACCGCGCCCTGGGTCACGCCCATTGCCCGCGCCATGTCCTGCGTCGTGACGTCGTCGACCCCTTGCTTCGCGGCCAGATCGAGCGTGACGCGGACGATCTCCTCGCGCCGCGCGTCAGCGTCCAGCCGCCTGCGTGGGATATTCTCGGCCATGCTCGCCTCCGGGTAGTGACCAATTACTACCTTATCGGGGGCGTCGCAGCGCGTCAAGCCCGTGTTGCTCAGACGGCCGGATCGTCGAGACAGGCGCAGAGCACCTCGGCTAGGTCGCGCACGGCGTCGGCTTCGACGACGTAGGGCGGCATGAAATAGACGGTGGCGCCGATCGGGCGGATGAACACGCCTTGCGCCAGGGCCGCTCGATGGAAGCGGCTGGCAAAACCCGGTTTCGCGTCATGGACATCGAAGGCCCAGATCATGCCCAAGTGGCGGAAATGGCGCACCCGTGGGTGAGCACACACCTTGTCCAGGATTCCTGTAAATGCGTCGGCCTTGACCCGGTTGGCGGCGATCACGCGGTCCTGCTCGAATAGGTCGAGCACCGCCAGCGCGGCGCGGCAGGCGAGCGGATTGCCGGTGTAGGAATGCGAATGCAGGAAGCCGCGCGCGGTCTCGTCGCCCCAGAACGCCGCGTAGACGGCGTCGGTCGTCAGCACCGCCGACAAGGGCAGGTAGCCGCCGGTGAGCCCCTTCGACAAACAGATGAAATCCGGCCGGACGCCGGCCTGCTCGCAGGCGAACAGCGTGCCGGTGCGGCCGAAGCCGACGGCGATTTCGTCGGCGATGAGGTGCACCTGATAGCGAGTGCACACTTCGCGCGCCCGGGCGAGATAGACCGGGTGATACATCGCCATGCCGGCCGCGCCCTGCACCAGCGGCTCGACGATGAAGGCGGCGGTGGTATCGGCGTGCCCGGCCAGATGCGCTTCGAGTGCGTCGGCACAGCGCAGCGCGTACGCCTCGGCCGACTCCCCGGGTTCGGCCAGCCGCGCGTCCGGAGTGGGCACCTGCACGGTGGGCCTCAGCAGCGGTTCGTAGGTGGCCTTGAACAGCGGGATGTCGGTCACCGAGAGGGCGCCGACGGTTTCGCCGTGGTAGCCGTTCTGCAGGCTGACGAAACCGTTCTTCTCCGGTTTTCCGGTGTTACGCCAGTAGTGAGCGCTCATTTTCAGCGCGATTTCGGTGGCCGAGGCGCCGTCCGAACCATAGAAGGCGTGGCCCAGCCCGGTGAGTTGCGCCAGCCGCTCGGAGAGCTCGACCACCGGGGCATGGGTCGCGCCGGCGAGCATCACGTGCTCGAGCCGGCCCAACTGGTCGGTGAGCGCGGCGTTGATGCGCGGATTGCAGTGGCCGAAAAGGTTGACCCACCAGCTCGAGATCGCGTCGAGGTACATCCGGCCGTCGACGCCGATCAGCCACGGACCCTCGCCGCGCGCGACCGCCAGCGGCGGGTCGGCTTCCAGCTGTTTCATCTGGGTGCAGGGGTGCCAGACCGCCGCGCGGCTGCGGCTCAAGAGGTCCATGGACTTGAAATTGTCATCGTGCGCCCCTATCATTAGCACTCAATAGCGGCGAGTGCTAACAACAGCTTCGCCGCTTCCTGTTTTATCGGGCAGCCCGGCTGCCGGCCATCAACCTTTACCGCAATGGAGACCTTGCAATGAAAATCCGTCCTCTGCACGACCGCGTGATTGTCAAGCGCCTGGAAGAAGAGCGCAAGACCGCTTCCGGCATCGTGATTCCCGACACCGCCGCCGAGAAGCCCGACCAGGGCGAGATCATCGCCGTCGGCGCCGGCAAGAAAGACGACCAGGGCAAACTCATCCCGATGGACGTGAAAGTCGGCGACCGCGTGCTGTTCGGCAAGTATGCCGGCCAGACCGTCAAGGTCGAGGGCGAAGAGCTCCTGGTGATGCGCGAAGAAGACATCATGGGCGTGATCGAGAAGTAAGCCTGCACGCACACGTTATCCAACCGAATCCAAAGATCTAGGAGTAAAACATGGCTGCAAAAGACGTACGTTTTGGCGATTCCGCGCGTCACCGCATGGTGGCGGGCGTCAACATCCTGGCTGACGCCGTCAAGGTGACCCTGGGCCCGAAGGGCCGCAACGTGGTGCTCGACCGCTCGTTCGGCGCCCCCACCGTGACCAAGGACGGCGTATCGGTCGCGAAAGAGATCGAACTGAAGGACAAGCTCGAGAACATGGGCGCGCAGATGGTCAAGGAAGTCGCGTCCAAGACCTCCGACGTCGCCGGTGACGGCACCACCACCGCGACTGTGCTGGCGCAGGCCATCGTCAACGAGGGCATGAAGTACGTCGCCGCCGGCATGAACCCGATGGACCTCAAGCGCGGCATCGACAAGGCCGTGTCCGCCATCACCGAAGAACTGAAGAAGATTTCCAAGCCCTGCACCACCAGCAAGGAAATCGCCCAGGTCGGCGCGATCTCGGCCAACTCCGACGCCCCGATCGGCCAGATCATCGCCGACGCGATGGACAAGGTCGGCAAGGAAGGCGTGATCACCGTCGAAGACGGCTCGGGCCTGGAGAACGAGCTCGACGTCGTCGAGGGCATGCAGTTCGACCGCGGCTATCTGTCGCCCTACTTCATCAACAACCCCGACAAGCAGATGGCGGTGCTGGAAGATCCCTTCATCCTGCTGTTCGACAAGAAGATCTCCAACATCCGCGACCTGTTGCCCGTACTGGAGCAGGTCGCCAAGGCCGGCAAGCCGCTGATGATCGTCGCTGAAGACGTCGACGGCGAAGCGCTCGCCACCCTGGTGGTCAACAACATCCGCGGCATCCTGAAAACCTGCGCCGTCAAGGCCCCGGGCTTCGGCGACCGCCGCAAGGCGATGCTGGAAG
>DYFW01000182.1:2211-4191 GCA_020725005.1 Thiobacillus denitrificans | reverse complement strand
CCATCCTCGGCGCGATGTGGGCGGCCGAAGCCTGGGGCGGCTACTGGTCGTGGGACCCGAAGGAAACCTGGGCGCTGATCGTGTGGCTGAACTACGCCGCCTGGCTGCACATCCGCCTGGTCAAGGGCCTGCGCGGCCCGCTCCTGGCCTGGTGGGCGGTGGTCGGCCTGTTCATCACCACCTTCGCCTTCATCGGCGTCAACATGTTCCTCTCCGGCCTGCATTCCTACGGCGAGCTGTAAACCTTCCTCGCACGCCGGGCCGGCCCCGGCGTGCGGCCTTTCATGAACCGCAAGCCACTTTTTCTGATTCCGCTGGCCGTCGCCGCGCTCGCCGCCGGCATGTGGCTGGCGCAGGCGCGCTACGCGCCGCAGCCGCCCGCGGCGCCGGTCGCCGCCGAATTCTGGTCGCTGCGTTTCCCCGACGTGACCGGGCAGCCGCAGGCGATGAACCAGTGGCGCGGCCGTGTCGTCGTACTGAACTTCTGGGCCAGCTGGTGCGCGCCGTGTCGCGAGGAGATGCCGGATTTCGCCAGCCTGCGCGACGAATATCGCGCGAAGGGCGTCGAATTCGTCGGCATCGCGATCGACAGCCCCGGCCGTGTCGCCAGCTTCCTCAAGGACTATCCGGTCAGCTATCCCATCCTCATCGGCGAAGGGGCCGCGACGAACCTGGCGGAACGTCTAGGCAATCCCAGTGGGGCACTTCCCTACACGATCGTGCTCGATCGCGACGGCCGCGTCGTCATGCGCCATCTGGGTCGGCTGCATCGCGGCGCGCTCGACGCCGTTCTGCGCAAGTTCGCTACATAACGGCAACTTGCCGTCAAGATCTGGACAAATTGCCTGAACTTGCGGCACACTCGCCGCCATGACGACCAAGCGATCCGGCCGCGCCGCGGCCAAACCGGTCCCGAGCCTGCGTCCGCGCGTGCTCGTGCTGCACGGCCCCAACCTGAACCTCCTGGGCAGCCGCGAGCCCAAGCACTACGGGCTCGTCACGCTCGACGAGATCAACCGTGCGCTGGTCAGCCGCGGGGAAACCGGCGGCGCTCTCGTCGAGCATTTCCAGCACAACCACGAGGGTGCGCTGATCGACCGCATCCACCAGGCGGCGCGTGACCAGGTCGATTTCATCCTCATCAACCCCGCAGGCTACACCCACACCAGCGTCGCGCTGCGCGACGCGCTGGCGGCGACGGCGATCCCCTTCGTCGAAATCCACCTTTCCAACATCCACGCGCGCGAGAGCTTCCGTCGCCAGTCGTACTTCTCCGACCTCGCCGTCGGCGTGATCGCCGGCCTGGGCGCCCACGGCTACGAACTGGCGCTCGAATTCGCGCTGCGCCATCTGCAAAACAGGACTCCCCATGGATCTCAGAAAACTGAAAAAGCTCATTGATCTCGTCGAGGCCTCCGGCATTGCCGAGCTCGAAATCACCGAGGGCGAGGAAAAAGTCCGCATCGCCAAGAGCGTCGCCGGCCAGCCGATGATGATGGCGCACGCGCCGCAGCCGCAGTACTTCCAGGCCGCGGCGCCCGCTGCCGCGCCGGCCGCCGCTGCGGCGCCGGCCGAGGACGCCGTACCCGAGGGCCACATCGTGCGCTCGCCCATGGTCGGCACCTTCTATCGCGCGCCGGCGCCCGGCGCCAAGAACTTTACCGAAGTCGGCCAGACCGTCAACGTGGGCGACACGCTGTGCATCATCGAGGCGATGAAACTCCTGAACGAGATCGAAGCCGACCAGGGCGGCGTCGTCAAGGCCATCCTGGTCGAGAACGGCCAGCCGGTGGAATACGGCGAGCCGCTGTTCGTTATTGGGTAAGGCGTCAGGCGTAAGGCGTCGGGCGCTACCGCCCTCACACCTCTCCCCTCACCCCTCACCGAGTCTCACGCCACATGTTCGAAAAAATCCTTATCGCCAGCCGCGGCGACCAGCTGCCGCAAGGCAGCGCAGCGGCGAAGCCAAATCGCTCGGCG
>DYFW01000182.1:0-2111 GCA_020725005.1 Thiobacillus denitrificans | reverse complement strand
TTTTGCCGCGGAGACCCACCATGTTTGAAAAGATACTGATCGCCAACCGCGGCGACCAGCTGCCGCAAGGCAGCGCAGCGGCGAAGCCAAATCGCTCGGCGGCCGCAGGCCGTCAGGGCGATTTTGCCGCGGAGACCCACCATGTTTGAAAAGATACTGATCGCCAACCGCGGCGAAATCGCCCTCCGGATCCAGCGCGCCTGCCGCGAAATGGGCATCAAGACGGTCGTCGTCTATTCCGAGGCCGACCGCGACGCCAAGTACGTGAAGCTGGCCGACGAATCGGTGTGCATCGGTCCCGCGCCCTCGGCGCAGAGCTACCTGCACGTGCCGTCGATCATCGCCGCCGCCGAAGTCACCGACGCCGGCGCGATCCATCCGGGCTACGGCTTTCTCTCGGAAAACGCCGATTTCGCCGAACGCGTCGAGTCGTCCGGCTTCGCCTTCATCGGCCCGCGCCCGGAAAACATCCGGCTCATGGGCGACAAGGTCGCCGCCAAACAGGCCATGCTCGAAGCCCGCGTGCCCTGCGTGCCCGGCTCCGACGGCGCGCTGCCCGACGATCCCGACGAGATCGTGCGCATCGCGCGCGACATCGGCTACCCGGTCATCATCAAGGCCGCCGGCGGCGGCGGCGGCCGCGGCATGCGCGTCGTGCACACCGAGGCCGCGCTCCTGAACGCGGTGACCATGACCCGCACCGAGGCGGGCGCCGCCTTCGGCAACCCCATGGTCTACATGGAGAAATTCCTGCAGACGCCGCGCCACATCGAAATCCAGATCCTGGCCGACGAGCACGGCAACGCGGTGCACCTGGGCGAACGCGACTGCTCGATGCAGCGCCGCCACCAGAAAGTCCTGGAAGAAGCGCCCGCCCCCGGCCTCGACCCCCGGCTTCGCGACAAGATCGGCGAACGCTGCGCCGAGGCCTGCCGCAAGATCGGCTACCGCGGCGCCGGCACCTTCGAGTTCCTGTACGAAAACGGCGAGTTCTATTTCATCGAGATGAATACCCGCGTGCAGGTCGAGCACCCGGTGAGCGAAATGATCACCGGCATCGACATCGTGCAGACGCAGATCCGCGTCGCCGCCGGCGAGAAACTGCCCTGGAAGCAGAAGGACATCGTCTTCCGCGGCCACGCCATCGAATGCCGCATCAACGCCGAGCATCCGACGACCTTCGTCCCCAGCCCCGGCAGGCTCACCAACTACCACGCCCCCGGCGGTCCCGGCATCCGCGTCGATTCGCACGTCTACCACGGCTACTACGTGCCGCCGCACTACGATTCGATGATCGGCAAGCTCATCGCCTACGGTGACACCCGCGAGCAGGCCATCGCCCGCATGCGCGGCGCGCTGATGGAAATGGTCGTCGAAGGCATCCAGACCAACATCCCGCTGCACCAGATGCTGATGCACGACGCCGCCTTCATCCAGGGCGGCACCAGCATCCATTATCTGGAGCACAAGCTGGCCGCGCCGGATGACAGAAGACAGAAGACAGAAGACAGCGCCTGACCCGGCGAAGCCGCACTTTCTTTCCGACCCGCCTTCTGTCTTCGAACCATGCCCTGGCAATCCGTCCGCCTCCTCGTCGATTCCAAGCAGGCCGAGCCGCTCTCCGACGCGCTGATCGACGCCGGCGCGCTGTCGGTGTCGCTGGAGGACGCCGACGCCGGGACGGTCGACGAGACGCCGCTGTTCGGCGAGCCGGATCACCCGACGGCCGAATTGTGGCCGCACAGCGTGGCGGTCGCGCTGTTCGAAGCCGACGCCGACGTCGGCGCCGTCCTGGCCGAGGCAGCGCGCATTGCCGGCGTGCCGGCGCCGGCCGACTACACGATCGAGACCGTCGCCGAGCAGGACTGGGTGCGACTGACCCAGTCGCAGTTCGACCCCATCCCCATTTCGCCGCGGCTGTGGATCGTGCCGACCTGGCACGACGCCCCTGACCATAACGCGATCAATCTCAAGCTCGACCCCGGCCTGGCCTTCGGCACCGGCAGCCACCCCACCACGCGGCTGTGCCTTGCCTGGCTCGACGACAACCTGAAGGGTGGCGAGACCTTGCTCGACTACGGCTGCGGCTCCGGCGTGCTGGCGATCGCCGC
>DYFW01000009.1:38834-42059 GCA_020725005.1 Thiobacillus denitrificans | reverse complement strand
ACGCGCCGCATGGCCGATTCCGTATCGCGCTCGCCTTTCCGGACGTCGGCATGGGACAGTTCATGCGGATTTCCAGCCAGCCCAACAGCATCCTCAACACGCTCGGCGCGGTGGCGGGTGTCGACAAGACATCGACCCAGGAAGCCTGGCAGTAACCCGTTCTTTTCCGCCGGCAGGGCGTTGCGTTGCAACGCCCTTTTTGTTTGCCCCGGCGCCGCGCAGCCGGTCTAAAGAAGCCGCTGCCGCTGCCGTAATGGTATGCACGAAGGGCGAGGGATGCTTCATGCCCGGCCATCTTGTTGGAGAAAGCGTGTGGACAACGAAGCTTTGAAAGGCGTCAAGGTGATGGTGATCGATGACAGCAACACCATCCGGCGCAGCGCGGAGATCTTCCTGAACCAGGCGGGCTGCGAAGTCATCCTGGCGCAGGACGGATTCGACGCCTTGTCCAAGATCACCGACCACGAACCTGACGTGGTCTTCGTCGATATCATGATGCCGCGCCTCGACGGCTACCAGACCTGCTCGCTCATCAAGCGCAACGCGAAATACCGCAGTACGCCGGTGATCATGCTGTCGTCCAAGGACGGCCTGTTCGACCGCGCGCGCGGCCGCATGGTCGGGTCGGACCAGTACCTGACCAAGCCGTTCACCAAGGACACCCTGCTGACCGCGGTGCGTGAGCACGCCTGCGCCCGCGCATGAGTTTTCAAATACCGTTAGGAGCACAAGATGGCCATCAGCCGCATCCTGGTCGTGGATGATTCCCCCACCGAGCGTTTTTTTCTGTCCGAGTTGCTGGTCAAGAACGGCTATCTCGTCAGCATGGCCGAGAGCGGCGAGGAAGCCGTCGCGCAGGCCAAGCAGACGCTGCCCGACCTGATCGTGATGGACGTGGTGATGCCGGGCATGAATGGCTACCAGGCCACCCGCATGATCACCAAGGAAGACGCGACCAAGCACATCCCGGTGATCATGTGCACCACCAAGGGCCAGGAAACCGACAAGGTCTGGGGCATGCGCCAGGGCGCGAAGGCCTACCTGGTCAAGCCGATCAAGCCCGAGGACCTGCTGGCACAGATCAAGGCGCTGGGCTGACACCGACGCCATGGCCAAGAAATTCAACCTGCGCGAATTCCAGGCGACGCTGTCGCAGCAGCTGCAGGCCGCGGCCAGCCGCGATACCAGCGGCTCGCGGCTGGGCTTCCGTGTCGGCGACGCGAACTGGCTGGTGAGTCTGGCCGACACCGAAGAGGTGATCCCGGTGCCGCCCATCGTCCGCGTGCCAGGCGCGCGCCGTTGGTTCCGCGGCGTCGCCAACATCCGCGGCAATCTGTACGCGGTGAGCGATTTTGCGGATTTCATGGGACAGGGCGTCACGCCGGAGAGCGCCGATTGCCGGCTGCTGATCCCGCACCACGACTTTGGCGTGAATGCTGCGCTGCTGGTGCATGGCACGCTGGGCCTCAAGAACATCGCCCGCTACCAGGAAAGCGGCGGTCAGGGCGGCTATCCCTGGATAGCGCGCCAGTACCACGACGACACTGGCGCCATCTGGCGCGACATGGATTTCGGGCAGTTGCTGGGCAACCCCGATTTCCTCATGGCCGAGGCGCCGTTTGGCGCTTGATCGATCAGGAGTGATAACAGGGCGCGCTGGCGCTCCAGGAGAAGGGACGGGAACAATGAGCAAGGCGATGACATTGGGCGGCCTCAAGGGGCTGGCCGGCCGCATGACCGAGCGGGTCACGGGCAAGAAGAGCGGCGAACATACCGCGATGATCATGGAGAAGATCCGCAAGGTCGCCGACCGCGAGCCCGGCAAGACGCCCCTGGTCGGACACCTGACCGTCGAGAAACAATACCTGGCCGCGGGCGGCACGCTGATCGTCTCGCTGCTGCTGGCCGCCGGCTTTACCATCTACAGCCTGGTTCAGCTGGACAACCGCGCCGGCTACGAAGCCCGGGCCGGCGACCTGCGCGTGCTGTCGCAGCGCCTGCCGCTGACCGCGCAGCAGTCCGTGCTGGGCAATGCGGGCGCGTTCAAGATCCTGGCCGGGGGCAAGACGGAGTTCGAAAAGACCCTGGCCGCCCTGACCGAGGGGGACGACGCGGTGCCGGCCACCAGCGGCGCCGCGCGGGTGCCGCTCGGCAAGGTTACCGAGCAATGGAAGAAGATGGCGCCCCAGGTGACCCAGATCCTGTCGCAGCGCGACAACCTGGTGGCCCTGAACGAGAACGTCCGCCGCATCAACGCGCTCTCCGCCGACCTGCAGGAAGTGGCCGAGCAGCTCGCCAGCCAGCTCATCGACGCCAATGCCGGCGTGCGCGAAGTGTCGCGCGCCAACCACCTCGTCATGCTGAGCCAGCGCATGCCGAAGAACGCGAACCTGCTGCTGTCGTCCGACGTCATCGACCCGGAAGTGGTGCTGCAGCTGGAAAAGGACACCACCTCGTTCCGCGATACGGTGCAACAGCTGATGGGCGGCGCGGCCAGCCGCAACGAGGACAGCCTGCTGACCCTCGAGGACCTCGGCGCCAACATGGGCGACATGGTCGAAGCGGTGGGCGAGGTGCTCGCCAATACCCAGCCGCTGCTGCAATCCAAGGCGGCGGCGAACAATCTCTTCAACGCCAGTAACGGCCTGCTCGCGGATACGGCAGAACTGTCGTCGGCGTACCAGGCCACTGGCGGCGTCGTCAACATCCTCGCCGCGTCCTTCGGCCTGCTGTCGCTGGCCTCGCTGGTGATGCTGGGGATGGTCAACATCAATGAAACCAAGTCGCGCGCGCGCAAGAGCGAAGAAGAGAACCGCCGCAACCAGGAAGCGATCCTGCGGCTGATGGACGAACTCGGCGAACTCGCCGAAGGCAACCTGACCATCAACGCCAGCGTGACCGAGGACATCACCGGCGCGGTGGCCGACTCGATCAACTACACGGTCGAGGAGCTGCGTACCCTGGTGCGCGGGATCAACAACGCCACGTTGCAAATGGACAAGGCGGCGAACGACGCCGGCCAGATCTCCGAGACGCTGCAGGAAGCGGCGCGCCGGCAGACGCGCGAGGTGGAAGAAACCTCGGCGGCCGTCGTCGAGCTGGCGCAGTCGGTGCAGCAGGTGTCGAACAACGCCGCCGAGTCGGCCCGCGTGGCCGAGCAATCGCTCGCCGCCGCCGAGAAGGGCCAGCAGGCGGTGGCCAACGCCATCGCCAGCATGAACACCC
>DYFW01000009.1:0-38734 GCA_020725005.1 Thiobacillus denitrificans | reverse complement strand
GCCGCCGAGAAGGGCCAGCAGGCGGTGGCCAACGCCATCGCCAGCATGAACACCCTGCGCGAGCAGATCCAGGAAACCTCCAAGCGGATCAAGCGCCTCGGCGAATCCTCGCAGGAGATCGGCGAAATCGTGGAACTGATTTCCGACATTACCGAGCAGACCAACGTGCTGGCGTTGAACGCCGCCATCCAGGCGGCGTCCGCCGGCGAAGCGGGACGCGGCTTCTCGGTGGTGGCGGAGGAAGTGCAGCGCCTGGCGGAACGCTCGGCGGACGCGACCAAGCAGATCGCCGCGATCGTCAAGACGATTCAGTCCGATACCCAGGACACCGTGGCGGCGATGGAAATCTCGACCCAGGGCGTGGTCGAGGGCGCCAAGCTGTCGGACGCCGCAGGCCAGACGCTGGCAGAGATCGGCGACGTGTCGAAAAAGCTCGCGACGCTGATCGCGGACATTTCCTCGGCGACGCAGATGCAGGCCGAGTCGACCTCCAGGGTGGCGGAGACGATGCAGGACATCAAGGCGATTTCCGCGCAGACCGCCGAAGGCACCCAGATGACCGCCGAGTCGATCGGCGGCTTAAAGCAACTTGCGCAGGAACTGAAGAGCTCGGTCTCGGGCTTCAAGCTCGCCTGACCGCAGGGCCGCGGCTGTCGCGGCCCGCCGACCGCGCCCCTGCAACCATCTCCGGGAAACCCATACGATGAGCGCCACTTTCGATTACGACACCGGCCCGCTGAACTGGGTGCGCGCCGACATCGACGCCGCCCTGGCCGCTGCCCTCGGACGCATCCAGGCCTACAGCGTCGACGCCGATCTGAGCAATGCCCTGCGCCTGGCCCGCGACGACGCGCACCAGGCGACCGGCGCGCTGCGCATGGTCGGGCTGGAAGGCGCGGCCACGCTGGCCGGCACGCTCGAGGCCTGTCTCGACGACGTGTCGGACAACCGCCTGCCCGCCGACGACGCCATGCTGCGCGCCCTGCGCAATGCGCTCGAAGGCTTGCAGCGCTGGGTCAAGGATCTCGCCGACGGCCGCGGCAGCGGCGAACTTGCCTTGTTTCCGCTGTACAAGCGCCTGCGCGAGCTGCAGGGCGCCGAGCAGGTATTCGAGGGCGAGCTTTTCTTCCCCGACCTGCGCGCGCAGATGGGCGGCCGCCCGGCCGGCGCCGGCCTGTCGCAGGAAGCACTCGCCGCCGAGGTCAAGGCGATCCGCGCCCAGTTCCAGCGCGGCCTGCTCGCCTTCCTGCGCAACGCCGGCGCCGACGAGGGCCTGCGCCGCATGCGCGATGCGCTCGCGTCGATCGAACGCATCGTGCCTTCGGAAGCCGCGCAGACCTTCTGGTGGGCGAGCGTCGGCTTCCTCGACAGCCTGATCGCGCACGGCGTCGAGGCCGATTTCCATGTCAAGAAGCTGCTCGCGCGCGTCGACCTGCAGATGCGTCGCCTGATGGAGGGCTCGCCCGAGGTCGGCGAGACGCTCATGCGCGAGGCGCTGTTCTTCGTTGCCAAGAGCCAGGCCATCGGCGGGCGCGCCGCCGAGGTGCGCTCGGCGCTTGGCCTCGACCGCTACCTGCCCGGCCGCGGCATGCTCGACCCCGAAACGCTGGCGCGCATGCGCCCGGTGCTGGACACCCTGCTGTCCGGCATCAAGGCCGCGCGCGAACAATGGCACGCCTTTGTCGAGGGCGACGCCGGCCAGCTCGAACAATTCCTGACGCAGCTCGCGCGCATGCAGCCGCAGGCGCAGATGCTCGAGCAGAGCGGGCTGTCCGGCCTGCTCGAGGAACTCGGCGCCGCCGCACGAACGAGCGCCGAACGCGAAGGCGAGGCGCGCGAGCAGGCCAGCCTGGAAGTCGCCGCCACCCTCCTCCTGATGCAGAACGGCGTCGAGAACGAGGACGTGCTGCACGCCGATTTTGCCGCGCGCGCGGAAAACCAACAGGCGCGCCTGCGCGCCCTGATCGAAGGCCGCGCCCTGCCGGCGAGCATCGTCGAGACCGCCACGCAGCGCGAGGCGGAGCGCGACATGCTGGTGCACATGGCGCAGGAAGTCGGGCAGAACCTGCGCCAGATGGAAGAGGCGCTCGACGCCTTCTTCCGCGACGCCGGCGAACGTCAAGGCTTGGCAGGCTTGCCCGCGCTGGCGCAGCAGGCGCAGGGTGCGCTGACCATGCTCGAACTCCCCGACGCCGCCCGGCTGCTGGCCGCGGCGACCGCCGCGACGCAGGCTTACGTCAGCGAAGGCGAACCCGACGAAGCCATGCGCAATCGCCTGGCCGACGCCTTCTCCAGCCTCGGCCTGTTCGTGGAATCGTATTGCGCCGGCCGCAGTGACGCGGTGGCGATCCTGCGTCCCGCCCTGCTCGAGTTCGGTCTGCTCGATGCCGACGCCGGGCCTGCCGCGGACGTGGCGGCAGAGCCTGCCCCGAGTGAACTCGGCCTGGTGGACATCGGCGAGGACGACGCTGCAAAAAAAAAATTAGTTGAGGCGCCGGCGCTAGCCGTGGAGGAGAATGCGGCGGCGCAGCCCGGGCCCGCTGCCGTGGAGACACCCGCGGCGGCGTCCGAAGAAGCGATCGCCGGAGCGACTGAAAATGCGGTTGCCGCAGACGATGCGCCGTATTGCGTCAGCATTCCCGGCGAGAGCGACCCCGAACTGTTGGAAATCTTCCTTGAGGAAGCCAACGAAGTGCTCGCCAACATGGGCGAGGCCGCCAGCGCCTGCCAGAGCCGGCCCGACGATCGCGAGGCGCTCACCGTCGTGCGCCGTGGCTTCCATACCCTCAAGGGCAGCGGCCGCATGGTCGGGTTGACCGATTTCGGCGAGACCGCCTGGCGCCACGAACAACTGATGAACGGCTGGCTTGCCGAGAACCGGCCTGCCAGCGCCGACCTCTTGCACCTCATCGAGTACGCGCGCGGCCAGTTCCAGACCTGGGTCGACGCGCTGGAGGCCAACGCGCCCGTCGAACTGCCGCTGACAGCGTGGCTGGCGGCGGTCGACCGGGTAGCCGCTGGCCAGCCGCTCGGCGACATGCGCGCGCCCGCAGCGCCGGCGGCGCCGGCCGACGAGGCCCGGCCCGAAGCCGCCGCCGCACCGGTCGAGGCGTTCGAGCCGTCGTCCGGGGCAAGCCTGCCGATGGAGGCGACCGCATTTGCCGCCGTGATCGAAGTGGCCACCCCGCCGGCCGCCAGGGCGGAAGCCGTGATGGCGTCCAGCGGCGCGGAGCCTGAGGCAGAACCGGCGGCAGAACAGGCGGCAGAACAGGCGGCAGAACAGGCGGCCAGCGCGGTCGCGCCCGGCACCGGCGATGCGCCGGTCGAAGCGGCGGCCGGCGCGGACGCCGGCGTGGACGTCGGCGAGGCCAGCACGCTCGCGCTGCCGGATGTTGGCGCCATCATCGAATACGCCATACCGCCGGCGCCGGTCGAAGCGGCGCTGCCCGTCGAGCCGGTCGAGGCGGCCGTGCCGGACGAAATCTGCATCGGCCCGGTCTGCCTGTCCGCCGGGCTGTATGAAATCTTCCTCACCGAGGCCCAGCAGCGCCTCGCTGTCCTCAAGGAAGAGGCGGAACGCCTCGCCGAGGCGCCCGGCAGCGCGGTCAGCGAGCCTGCGCGCCGAGCCATCCACACGCTCGCGGGCATCGCGGGAACGGCCGGCATCGGCGTCCTGTCGGAACTGTCGCACGCCTTCGAGCTGTACTGGAACCGCTTCGCCCACGCGGCGCTGCCGGCCTCGCATCTCCCCCTGGTGCAGGACACCGTCGTGCGCCTGCACGACATGGTCGCCTCGATCGAGCGCGGCATGCTGCCGGAAGGCGCGAACGACCTGATCGCCACGCTGGGCGAGCTGGAAGACGAACAGCCCGCCGTCGTGGAAGAGGCGGCCCCGGCCGCCGAAGCGCCTGCGCCGCCCGAACCTGTCCACCCGCCAGAGACGCCGGCGGTGAGGCTGGATGTCGGCAGCATGCTGCCAGAGGTGCGGCCCGCCAAGCCGTCCCCCGTGTTCGAGCGCCGCGAAGTCGCCGACGAAATCGACGATCAGCTGCTGCCGATCTTCCTCGAGGAAGCCGAAACCCTGTTGCCCGACACTGCCGCCCAGCTGCGTGCCTGGGCCGAGGCGCCGGCGGATGATGCCGCGCGCGCTGCGCTGCGCCGTAACCTGCACACGATCAAGGGCAGCGCGCGCATGGTCGGCGCGATGCGCCTGGGCGAACTCACGCACGTCATGGAATCGCGCGTCATCGCGGTGATCGAGGGCCAGCTCGCCGCCAGCCGCGACGTCTTCGACACGCTCGAGGCCCAATTCGACCGCGTCGTCGACGGCGTCGAGCGCATGAAGCGCGGCGAGCGCGCCAGCCTGGCCGAGGAAGCTGCGGCCGAGACGCCGCTGCGGGCGCCGGTCGAGCCGGTGCTCACCCACAGCGAGACTGCGCACGGCGTCACCATCACCGTCGACACGACGGCCGGCGCTGCTGCGCCGGCCCCGGCGGCCGCCTCCACGGCGGCGCAGCCGGCGGGGCGCGACGCCAACGCGCTCACGCTGCGGGTGCGCGCCGACTGGGTCGACCGCATGGTGAACCAGGCCGGCGAGGTGGCGATCGCGCGTTCGCGCATCGAAAGCGAGATATTCGCCTTCAAGCGCCACGTCGGCGAACTGTCCGACGCGCTCGCGCGCCTGCGCGGCCACATCCGCGAAGTCGAGATCCAGGCCGAATCGCAGATGCAGGCGACCTTCCTCTCGCAGGGCAGCGCCGAGAAATTCGACCCGCTCGAATTCGACCGCTTCACCCGCTTCCAGGAAGTCACCCGCTTCCTCGCCGAGAGCGTCAACGACATCTCCACCGTGCAGCACATCCTGATGGCGCGCCTCGGCGAGGCCGACGCCGCGCTGATCCAGCAGACGCGGCTCAACCGCGAACTGCAGCAGGATCTGCTGCGGGTGCGCATGGTGCCGCTGCATTCGGTGGCCGACCGCCTGTACCGCACCGTGCGCCAGACCGCGCGTGACGTCGGCAAGCGCGCCCAGCTCGACATCCAGGGCGGCGAGATCGAGATCGACCGCTCGGTGCTGGAAAAGGTGACCGCCCCGCTCGAACACCTGCTGCGCAACGCGCTCGCGCACGGCATCGAGGCGCCCGAGGCGCGCGCCGCCGCCGGCAAGCCCGAATTCGGCGAGATCGTGCTGACCGCACGCCAGGCTGGCAACGAAATGGTGCTGACCGTGAAGGACGACGGCGCCGGCCTCAACTACGCGCGCATCCGCGAGAAGGCCGAGGCAAGCGGCCTGCTGCTGCCGGGCGTCGAGCCGACCGAGCCGCTGCTCGCGCAAATGATCTTTGCCGCCGGTTTCACGACTGCGGAAACGGTCAGCCAGGTCGCCGGCCGCGGCGTCGGCATGGACGTGGTGAAGAGCGAGATTTCCGCGCTCGGCGGCCGCATCGACATCGCTTCCACCCCGGGCGCCGGCACCACCTTCAGCATCTACCTGCCGCTCACGCTGGCGATGACGCAGGCGGTGATCGTGCACGCCGCGCGCCACGATTTCGCCCTGCCGACCACGCTGGTGCAACAGGTGCTCGAACTGAAGCCGGCCGAACTCGATGAGGCCATGCGCGCGGGCGCGGTCGAATGGCGCGGTGGCCGCTACCCCTTCGCCTATCTGCCACACCTGCTCGGCGAGGCCGAGGCGGTACACGAGGTGCAGCGCTACAACCCGGTCGTGCTGATGCAGAGCGGTAACAGCCTCGCCGCGGTGCTGGTCGATTCGATCGAGGGCACGCGCGAAATCGTGGTCAAGAACATCGGCCCGCAGCTTGCGCGCATCACCGGCGTGGCCGGCGCCACCGTGCGCGGCGACGGCCGCGTCATGCTCATCCTCAACCCGGTGCCGCTCGTGCAGCGCTGGGCCAGCCAGCCGCGCAGCGCGATGGAGCGCGCGGTGCCGGCCGAGGCGGCCGAGATCAGCGCCGCGCTGCAGCCGCCGATGGTGCTGGTGGTCGACGATTCGCTCACCGTGCGCAAGATCACCACGCGCCTGCTCACGCGCGAGGGCTTCCGTGTCGACAGCGCCAAGGACGGCGTCGACGCGCTGGAGAAGATGCACGACCTGGTGCCCGACGTGGTGCTGCTCGACGTCGAGATGCCGCGCATGGACGGCTTCGAGCTGGCGCGCGTGATGCGGGCGGATCCGCGCCTGAAGGCGGTGCCGATCATCATGATCACCTCGCGCACCGCCGACAAGCACCGCAGCCACGCGATGGAAATCGGCGTCAACGTCTACCTCGGCAAGCCCTACCAGGAGCAGCAGCTGCTCGATCACATCGCACGGCAACTGGGGCAGGCGGTGGCGGAGCCGGCTTGACTGCCGGCGCGTGACTCGCGCAAACGGGCGCCCGTTTGCGCGGGCTCCGGTTCAGAGTCGCACGCTCGCGAGGTCGCCGCGCGCGAGTTCGCGCAAGTCCGCCTCACCCGCGGCGGGGTCGGCGCGGCAGGCGTCCATCAGCCGCCGCGCCACGCCCAGCCAGTGCGCCTCGCCCTGGCGGGCGAGATCAGCGAGGCGTTCGAGCTTGCGGTCGTCAAGCCAGGCAGCGTAGGCGGCGGGCAGCGCGGGGAACAGCGCGCGCCGCAGCCCGGAGAGATTGGCGAGGTAGAAATGGAGCGCGCCGAACGCCTCGCGCTCGATGAGCGTCGGCAGCGTCACCAGGCAGTCGGCCAGGTGGTCGCGCACCGCGCGCGCCAGCAGTTCGGCGTGGCGCGCATTGAGGCCGCCCAGCATCGCTTCCCAGTCGTCGCCGAGCAGCCTGCCGGCGCGCGCCTCGCCGATCTCGTGCAGGATCATGCTCTCGCTCTCGGCCTCGGCCATGCGGTCGAGGCCGCGCTCGATGTCGCGCTCGAAATCGTAATGGGCGAAGGCGCGGCCGAGTGCGCTGTCCTTCTCCTTCCATTGCCATTCCTCGTACTTGTTCCACAACAGGCGCCGCACCGCGTCCATGCGCAGGAAGATCGCGCCGTCGCGCAACGCCGCCGGCGGCGCGATCAGGTCGCGCGCGTATTCGCAGCCGGCCACCAGCACCTGCACGCCTTCGCGCTCCTCGGCGCGCTTGAGTTCGGCGAGCACGAAATGCGGCTTGCGAAAGTGCCCCAGACCGCTGCTGTAGACCAGGCCATGCGGGACGAGCGCGCGGTTGACGGCGTCGACCTCGAAGGGGTCGACGCCGCCGTCGGTGATCGGCAGCGGCGCGAAATCCTCGTCCTCGACCGCGTCCCACTCGCTTTCGCGCGCGTTCAGCCAGTCGCCGAGCTCGTCCTTCGGCAGGCGCGCGCCGTAGGGAATTTCCATTTCCCAGCGGTAGTACTCGCGCATTTCCAGCAGGAAGGTGCACATCGTCATGTCGCGCGCATGGCGGGCGTCGGCGATCATGCAATTCTTCTGCACGGTGTCGATCAGGTCCGAGAGGTTGCCGACCATGGCGTCTCCAACAGGGGAATGTTTATCCCAGTGTACGAATAAAAACAGCCCGATCAACCGGGCTGTTTCCGGGGTTTTCAGTCGGCTTCGCGGCTCAGTGGCGGCGTACCGTGCCGAAGTAGTTGGGGCCGACGTGCAGCCGGCGCGACAGCTCGAAGCGCGCATCCCCCGCAAACTGGCCGGCGAGCTCGCGATAGGCCTCGGCCGCCCAGGTCTTGTCGTTGAGCGCATCGGCGATGCCCTCGGCCCAGCGCAGTTTGTCGGCCGGCTGCTGCAGGTGCCGGCCGCACTCAGCGTACCACTTCTTCAGCGCCTCCGCCGGCAGCGCGAAGCCCCTCAGGCGTTCGACGAGCTGGACGCAGTCGTCTCCCTTGTGACAGGCCGCGGCGGCGGCGGCGTAGAGCTCGTCCGCACGCGCCTGGTTGCCCATCGCGGCGTAGAGCCGGGCGAGGTGGGTCAGCGCGAAAGGGTCGGTTGCCTTGGCGCGCGCGGCTTCGAGCAGACGGCCGGCCTCGTTCGCGTCCTGGGTGGCGGCGTAGCTTGTTTCGGCCAGCTTGGCGATGTCGTAGGCGCTCGCATTGGGATCGGCCAGGAGCGCCGCCTCGCGCGCGGCAAGGTAGGCGCGCGCCTTGGCGACGCCGAGTTCGCGGTGGCGCAGGCGCGCGGCGGTGACGACCAGGTCGCGGAAGGCGACGAAATCGGTCGCGTTCTCCGCGGCGCGGTCGAGCAGGCGGCCGAGCCAGGCGGTGTCGTCGAGGTTTTTGTCGACCGCGAGCAGGATGGGTTTGTAGCGCGAGAACTGGTAGCCGGTGCCGTCGAGCAGCTTCTCGGCCGATTCGATCAGCTTGGCGGCGTAGAAGGGGTCTTCGAGCTCGACGCGCACGCGCTCGGCGAGCGCGAGGAACTGCTTGACGCTGGCGGCTTCCTTTTCCAGTTGCTGGAATTCCAGGTAACGCGCGTGGTTGGCCTGGCGCTTTTCCAGCTTGGCCTTGACCCGTGCCAGGCGCTCGGCGTCGTCGGCGAGGTGCGCCTCGACCGCAGTGACGAGCTTCTGCATTTCGTCGAGGCCGGCGACGGCGTCTTCCGCCTTGTCGAAGAGCGCGGCGGCGCCCGGCTTGTCGCCCACGCCCGCCAGGCCCTCGGCGAGTTCGATGTATTCGCCGGTGGCGCTGGCCAAATCGCCCGCCTTCTTCAGCGCGGCCTGCATGAAGGCCGTGTCCCCCGCCTGCCGGGCAGCTTCGACCAGGGCCTTGGCGGCGGTGAAATCGGTGGCGCCGGCGAGCGCGCGCTCGTACAGCGCGCGGGCCTTGGCGGGGTCGCCCAGGGTCTTGGTGACTTCAGCGGCCAGCGACAGCAGGTCGGGTACGCTGGAAAGCTTCTCGCCCGCCTTGGCGAAGATCGCCGCCGCGTAGTCGCGGTCGAGCACGTGCTCGGCCGCGGCCGCGGCGAGCTTGCCGTATTCGACCGCGCGCGAGATCTTCGCCTCGGCCTTTTCCAGCACCTTCTTCGCGAAGGCGCTGTCGGCAATCACGTTCATCACGTGCTTCGCCAGGTCGATCAGCGGGTCGAGATTGCCGGTTTCCTTCAGCGCCTTCTCGTAGGCGCCGACCGCGGCGGCCTTGTCGCCCAGCACCTTGTATTTGGCCTCGGCCAGCGCGACCTGCTCCTCGCCGGTCATGCAGTAGTCCTCGGCGGTCTGCAGCAGCGCCTCGGCACGGGCCTGCTCGCCGAGCGCCTTGTAGACGATCGCGCAGGCGGCGAGATCCTTGGTGAACTGGCAGTCGTCCGCGACGCGGTCCATCAATTCCTTGGCGTAGGCGGCGTCGGCCGGATCCTGCAGCGCTTCGAGCGCGAGCGCCGCGTAATCGGCGCCGCTCGTGCATTGGGCTTCCTTGGGGGCAAGGGTGTCGCGTGTGGCCATGGTCGGTCTCCTGTGCGTGTCTCAACCGGGCGATTTTCCGCCCACGTGCGGTGGCCGCCAAATAAGAAATGTCGATGGCGGCATTAATCGCAACGCGCCCGCCGCGTGTCAGTGCTTGCCGGCTGCCGGCATCAGCTTGTCGATATAGGCGATCGCGACGGCAGACACGATGAAGGCCATGTGGATGAGGGTCTGCCACAGCAAGACCTTTTCATCCAGGTTGGGCGCGTTGATGAAGGTCTTCAGCAGATGGATCGACGAAATGCCGATGATCGCGGTGGCGAGCTTGACCTTGAGCACGTTGGCGTTGACGTGCGACAGCCATTCCGGTTCGTCGGGGTGTCCCTCGAGATTGAGGCGGGAGACGAAGGTTTCGTAGCCGCCGACGATGACCATGATGAGCAGGTTGGAAATCATCACCACGTCGATGAGCCCCAGCACGATCAGCATGATCGCTTCTTCACCGAGCTTGAACGTGCCGGCGACGAGATGCTCCAGTTCGACCATGAAGTGGATGACGTAGACGAGTTGCGCCGCGATCAGGCCGAGGTAGAGCGGCACCTGCAGCCAGCGGCTGCCGAACAGGATGGTGGTGAGGAACTTGCCGCGGGCTTCGATGGGCTGTTGGGTTTCGGGTTTCATACTTGAGGATGGGGGACGAGGGGCCGGGGGATCAGAGGACGTAGCGCGCCAGGTCTTCGCGCGCGGCGAGGGCGGCCAGTCGCGTGGTGACGATATCGGCGTCGACGATGTATTCGCCGGTGAACTGGCCGGCGTCGAAGGCGATGTCTTCGAGCAGCTTTTCCATTACCGTGTGGAGCCGCCGGGCGCCGATGTTCTCGGTGCGCTCGTTGACCTCGAAGGCGATCTCGGCGATGCGGCGGATGCCGTCTGGGGTGAAGGTCAGCTTCACGCCCTCGGTCGCCAGGAGCGCCTCGTACTGGCGCGTGAGGCAGGCGTCCGTGGCGGTGAGGATGCGCTCGAAATCCTCGACGCTCAAGGCCTGCAGCTCGACGCGGATCGGCAGCCGGCCCTGCAGCTCGGGGATGAGGTCGGACGGCTTCGACAGGTGGAAGGCGCCGCTGGCGATGAAAAGGATGTGGTCGGTCTTGACCATGCCGTACTTGGTCGACACCGTGGTGCCCTCGATCAGCGGCAACAGGTCGCGCTGCACGCCCTGGCGCGACACGTCGCTGCCGTGCGTGTCGGAGCGGGTGGCGATCTTGTCGATCTCGTCGAGAAACACGATGCCGTTCTGCTCGACCGCTTCGAGCGCCTGTTGTTTGGTTTCCTCGTCGTTGATGAGGCGTCCGGCCTCTTCCTCGGTGAGCAGTTTCATCGCTTCGCGCACCTTCAGCTTGCGCGCCTGCCGGCGGCCGCCGCCGAGGTTGGCGAACAGGCCCTGCAGCTGCTGCGACAGGTCTTCCATGCCCGGCGGGGTGAAGATTTCCATGCTCGGCGCGATCGCGGCGATCTCGATCTCGATCTCCTTGTCGTCGAGCTCGCCTTCGCGCAGCATTTTGCGGAAGCGCTGGCGCGCCGCGCCGTCCTCGCGCGGCGGGGTCTCGAAGCCGACGCTGCGCGGCGGCGGCAGCAGCACGTCGAGGACGCGCTCCTCGGCGGCTTCCTCGGCACGGAAGCGCACCTTGGCCGTGGCCTGCTCGCGCATCTGCTTCACCGCGGTTTCCACCAGGTCGCGGATGATGGTGTCGACGTCGCGGCCGACGTAGCCGACCTCGGTGAACTTGGTCGCCTCGATCTTGATGAAGGGCGCGTTCGCCAGCCGCGCCAGCCGCCGCGCGATCTCGGTCTTGCCGACCCCGGTCGGGCCGATCATCAGGATGTTTTTCGGCGTGATCTCCTGGCGCAGGGGCTCGCTCACCTGCTGGCGCCGCCAGCGGTTCCTGAGCGCCACCGCGACCGCGCGCTTGGCGGCGGCCTGGCCGACGATGTGCTTGTCGAGTTCGTGGACGATTTCTTTGGGAGTCATCGGGGAGTGGGGGGCGAGGGGCGAGGCGTCAGGAGAGAGGCGGGTGTTGGCGGGGTCTTCTTCACCCCTTGCACCTCACCCCTCACAGCACTTCGATCACGTGATTCTGGTTCGTATAAATGCAGATGTCGCCCGCGATGGTGAGGCTTTTCTTGACGATTTCAAGCGGCGGGAGTTCCGTGTTCTGCAACAGCGCCAGCGCGGCGGCCTGGGCGTAGGCGCCGCCGGAGCCGATGGCCGCGATGCCGTGTTCGGGCTCGAGCACGTCGCCGTTGCCGGTGATGATGAGCGAGTACTCACGATCGGCGACCGCCAGCATGGCCTCCAGCCGCCGCAGCATGCGGTCGGTGCGCCAGTCCTTGGCGAGTTCGACCGCGCTTCGGAGCAGGTGGCCGGAATGCTTGTCGAGCTTGGCCTCGAAGCGTTCGAACAGGGTGAAGGCGTCGGCGGTGCCGCCGGCGAAGCCGGCCAGCACGCGGTCCTGGTGCAGGCGCCGGATTTTGCGCGCGCTGGCCTTGATGACGATGTTGCCGAGGGTGACCTGGCCGTCGCCGCCGAGGGCGACCTGGTCGCCCCGGCGCACGGAAAGAATGGTGGTGCCGCGATATTGTTCCATGCCGCGATTATAAGGGACGCACCGCCAGAGCCGGTGGAGGCTGTCCGCAGCGCTGGCGGGGCGAAAACCGTTCAGCCGCGGTGACGGGGGATCAGCTGCGCCAGCTGGTCGATGCCCATGACGCGGAAGAGTTCGTGGATCAGCGCGTTGTGGCCGCGCAGGGTGATGGTCTTGCCGCTGCCGAGGCATTGCATGAGCACGCTGATGACCTGGCTGACGCTGCCGTAGTCGATGCGGGTGACCTGCGAGAGGTCGACCCGGACGTCCTGGTGCGTCGCGGCGTAGTTGCTGAACTGCTGCAGCGCGGCATCGTTATCGGGCGTGATTTCGCCCGACAGCTTGAGCGCGCCGTCCTGCGGCGCCGCGGGCTGAACCTTCACCACCTCGGCGGCCTGCACCGCGACCCACGACGGGGGCGATACTTCGAAGTGCACCGCGTAGTCGACCGCCAGGTTCTCGAAATCCTCCTGCTTGCCGAGCGTCTGGTAGAGCTCGAGCAGCAGCAGCCAGTGCGCGGCGCGGCTGTGGGTGGCGCGGATCAGGTCCTGCAACAGGGCGATCAGGCTGTCGACGCCGCTCACCTGCAGCTTGCGCCTGGCCTTGCGGGCGCCGCTCAACACTGCGGCGCAAGCGTCGGCGCCGCCCTCGTCGACCATGGCGATGCGCGAGAAGTCGATGCGCACCGTGGCACCCTTGGGGGCGGCGCCGATCTCTTCCTTCAGGGCCGCGGCGGCGTTCTTGTCGAGCAGGCCCGGCAAATCCAGCTGCGCCGCCTCGGCCTGCAGAGGCTTGGTGGCAGCGCTGCCGTTCGCGCCCTGCCACACGGGCGGCGAGGTCTCGAAGCGCACGGCGTAGTCGACCGCCATCTGCTCGAAGTCCTTTTCGCGGCCCTGCACGCAGTAGAGATCGAGCAGCATGTGCCAGGCGCGACGGTCGCCGCCGGCGAGCAAGTCCTTGAGCAGGGTCTCGACCATCTCGGGCTGGCCGCTGGCATAGAGGATGGCGGCCTCGTCGAGCGGGGATTGGGGCGCGCCGCTGCTTTCCTCGACCACGATGCCGGCCCCGCCCATGTTCATGGTGAGCAGGGTCTCGGTCGGTGGTGTCTCTTCGGGTGGCGTGGCGGGAGGCGCCGGCTTGCGTGTGGCAGGCGGCGGGGCCTTGTCCTTGCTTTTCTTGAAAAACGGCAGCGCCACGGGGGTTTAGGAGGAAGGAGGAACTCGGTTCATTCAGGATACTAGCGCCGTCGCCCTTTTGCGGCAACTTGCTGACATATTTCGGCAAATCTGCGAGCGAGCCCGAGGGTGGCGGCGCCGAGGGCGAGCGCGACGACGATTGCGGGTCCGGCCGGCCAGTCGCCGGCAGCGGAAACGACGAGGCCGGCGGCGTAGGCGAGCGCCCCGGCCGCCCAGCCGGCGGGCAGCGCCGCGCGCGCGGGAAGGCCGCGCAGCGCCAGCGCCGGCAGGATCAGGCTGGCGAACACCAGATATACGCCGACGAGTTGCACCGAGGCGGTGATCGCCAGCGCGAACACGAGGTAGAAGCCGAGCCCCCCCAGGCGTTCGCCGCGCCAGGCGAGGATCGCCCCCAGCATGACCGTGAGAACGGCGAGTTGCGCCGCCTGCGCGGGCGTTGCCCACAGCACCTGCCCGCTCATCAGGCCCGCCAGGTGCTCGCCGCCGTGCGGGTCATGCGCCAGCAGCAGCACGGCGAGGCTCGCCGCGACGACGAAGCTGGAGCCGATCAGCGCCTCCTGGATCTCGGGCCAGCGCCGCTCGCACGCTGCCAGGAGCGCGGCGCCGGCGAGCGCGGCCGCGGCCGCCGCGAACTGGGTCGGCCAGCCCGCGGCGGCGAGATCCAGGGCGTGCGCGGCGACCACGCCGAGCACGGCGAACTGCGCGACCGCGAGGTCGAGGAAGATGATACCGCGCGCGAGCACGCGCCGGCCCAGCGGCACGTGGGTGGCGAGCACCAGCACGCCGACGGCGAAGGGCCATAGCAGGAGGTCGAGCGGCACGTTCATGGCGCGGCCCGCAGCAATAGGTCCAGCGTTTCGTCGAAGAGCGCGAAAAGATCGGTTGCGCGCGCGCTGCCGCCCACGGTGTAGGGCAGCGTCAGCGCCGGCACGCCGAGACGCTGCGCCACCCAGTCGGCCGGCCGCGGGCTCTGGTAGGCCGCGCGCAGCACCGCGCGCGGCGGATCGGCCTGCAATTGCGCGGCGACGCGGGCCAGATGGCTTGCCGACGGATCGACACCGGGGCGTGGCTCCAGCGTCGCGACCTCGCGCAGATGGAGCCAGGCGACGAGGTAGCTGAACGAGGCATGCTGTACCGCCACCGGCATGCCTTTGAGCGGTGTTGCGCGCGCCTCCCAGGCCGCGATCGCCGCCGTCCAGCGCGCCGAAAACGCCTGCCAGCGCCGCTGGTGCGCGGCGGCGCGGGGCGGGTCGAGTTCGCCCATGCGCTGTGCCAGCGCGGCGCCGACGCGCGCGATATTGCGCGGATCGGTGTGGATGTGCGGGTTGCCGGCGGCGTGTACGTCGCCCTGCGCGCGGTCGAGCGAGGCGGGCTTGTCGCGCAGCGTCACGAAGTGCGTTGCCTCGAAGTAGCCGGGGCGGCCCGGCTGCACGCCGGGGTTGCCGGCCTCACGCAGCAGCAGCGGCAGCCAGGCGGCCTCGAGCTCGGCGCCGCTGCACACGACCAGATCGGCGCGCCGCATCTGCGCGATGAGGCTGGGACGCGCCTCGATGCGGTGCGGATCCTGTTGCGCCGTGGTGGCGGCGTACACGCGCACGTCGTCGCCGCCGATTTCGGTCGCGAGCGCCGCCCATTCGGGTTCGCAGGCGAATACGTTGAGGGCCGCGTGGGCCGCGAGCGGCGCCCACAGGGTGAGGAAAAGCAGCAGTCGTTTCATGATGGATGACCTCAGAACGTGTGCGCGCCGTGGCTGCCCAGGCTGTGAATGTACTGCACGAACCACTGGTTCTCGTTCTGGCCTGCCATCGACCGGTCCTTCGAATATTGCAGGCGCAGGCGCGAGAACTCCGACGGCGAGTAGTCGAGCATCAGCGAGTGGCGGGTGGGCTTGTGCCCGGCCGGGGCAAAACCGAGCGGGTTCGAACCGAAATCGACCGTGCCCGGGTTCAACCGGTCGTAGCGGTAGCCGGTGCGCCAGCGCGGCATGAACTGGTAGACCGCCTGCGCGTAGTAGCCGGACTGATTCGAGCGGTAGGCGGCGTCGGTGGCGGCGACGCAGCCGCCGTTGGCGCTGTCGTGTTCACACAAGGTGCCGCGCTCGGCGCGGCGGAAATATTCCGTGGCGAAGCTGAAATTGCGTTCGCGGGCATTGCCGCCGGGCGCCCATTTCCATACGAAGTCGGCGAGCCAGGTCTTGCTGTTGCCGGTGAACAAGGTGTCGGTGTTGTCCAGCTCGCCCTCGCGCTCGCTTGCCTTGGCGCTCAACCACGACAAGCCCGCGCGCCAGCTGCTGGACACGCCGACATCGCCGCCGAGATGGCCGAACAGCGTGGTCGCGCCGGCGCCGTTGCGGTTGCGGTTGGTGCCGGGAAAGGCGTCGCCCCAGCCGGCCTCGGCGCCGAGCGCGAGGTACAGGTCCGTCGGCGCCACCCATTTGAGCTGCACGCCGTCGTGGTTGTACGCCTCGCCGAACAGCGCGCGGTACATGAGATTGTTGTCGGCGAAATCCCAGGCGTGCGGGTGTTTCTCGTTCTGGTAGCCGAGCCCGGAGCGGAAGCGGCCGCCCTTGACCGATACGCCGTGGCCGAGGGCGGTGGTCTGGAACCAGGCTTCCTCGATTTCCGCTTTCTCGTCGATGAGCGCGAGGTTGAGGTAGCCGTTGAAATAGGGGTCGACGCTCGCCGACATCACGAGTTCGGTGTGGTCGAGCGAAAAGCCGCGTGGCGTGCCGTCGTCGTGACCGGCCGGCAGAAAGCCGGCGAGGTGGCGGTGGCCGAGGTCGTCGAGGTGGGCGTAGCGGCCCTGCAGGATGAGCGAGATGTCGGGATTGAAGCCACCGGACGTGGCCGAGGGTTGGGCCGGCGGTGCCGGCTGCGCGGCAGGCTGGGCCTCGGCCTGCTGGATGCGCGCTTCGAGCGCGGCGATGCGCGCCTCGTACGCGGCTTTCATTTCCCTCAGTTCGGCGCGCAGGGCGTCGAGGTCGGACTGGGCGAAAGCGGGAAAGGCGGCCGTCAGCGCGGCCGCGAGCAGGGTGGGTCGAAACATGGGCGTCTCCGTCGAAACAATGCACATATCCCGCAGGCCGGGCGGCAGGCGGGCATCGGGATGCGGGGGTTCAGGCGGAGACGGGCGGGGCGCGGGCGGGGGCGTGACGGGGAGCGAGCGCGGCCGGCGGCAGCGCGGCGGCGGTCGGGACGGCGAAGCGCGCGGCCTCGACCGCCGGGACGCAGGTCTTGCCGGGCGCCGCGCCGCCGAGCTGCGCCTGGGCGACGCAGAGTTCGCAAACGTGGCTGGGCTTGGCCTTATGCGGGTCGAGGTGCTCGAGCGTGTGGGCAAACGCCGCCGCCTGCCCCAGGAGCAGGGCGAGGGCGAGGAGCCAGGAGAGGGCACGGCGCGGCAGCATGCGCGACATATTACTCGCGTTTGTCACGCGGCTCGACCGGCGGCACCGGGTCGTAGCCGTGCGCGCAGCCGGGGCGGCAGCGGCCGATGCGTTTCGCCGCGAGCCAGGCGCCCCTCAACGCGCCATGCTTCTCGATCGCCTCCTTGCCGTATTCCGAACAGGTCGGCAGGTAGCGGCACTGGCGGCCGAGCCAGGGCGAGAGCGCCAGCTGGTAGACGCGGATCGCGCCGATGAGCAGGCGCTGGGCGAGATTCATGGCGCCAGCTGCCCGACGTGGCTGGCGGCGGCGTCGGTAAAGTCGGCCAGCAGCTTTTCGACGAACGCGGGGTCGAGGTCGCGCACGATGAAGACGAAGCGGCTGCGGCGGTCGTCGTCAGGCCAGGCGTCGAGCCGGACTTCCGGATACAGCACGTGCTGCACGCCGTGCAGCACGACGGGTTGGGCTTCGCCGGCGAGGTTCACCAGCGCCTTGAAGCGCAGCAGGTTTTCCGCGCGGAACGTGGTCAGCATCGAGAGCGCCGATTGCAGGCCCCAGCGGTCGAGCGGCGTGTCGAGCAGCACGGAGAACGCGCGGATGCGGCTGTCGTGCGAGGGCACACTCGGTCGCGCGCCAGGCAGGCCGGCGCGCGCGGGCCGGTAGCGGCCGGCCTGGAGCCAGCGGGCGACGTCGGCCGATTTCGTCTCGGCGTTCCACAGCCCCAGGTTCTGGATGCGGGCCGGGTCGATCTCGCCGTTCGTGACGGTGACGATCTCGGCCGCCGGATTCAGGCTGGCGAGCCGGGCGGTCAGCGCGGCCACCGTATCGGCCGGGGCGAGGTCGGTCTTGGTGACGAGCAGCCGGTCGGCGACGGCAACCTGCTTTACCGCCTCCGCGTGTTCGTCGAGCTGCCCCATGCCGAACAGGGCGTCGACCGTGGTGACCACGCCGTCGAGGCGAAAGCGCGCGCGCACCCAGCGGTCGTTGAGCAGGTTGTCGAGCACCGGCACCGGGTCGGCCACGCCGGTGGTCTCGATGATCACGCGCTCGAACGGCGGCACGTCGCCCTTCTGGCGCGCCATCCACAGGTTCTTGAGGGTGGGCGAGAGCGTGCCCGAGATGGTGCAGCACACGCAGCCACCGGAAAGCAGCGCCATCGGCCCGTCCATTTTTTCGAGCAGCTGATGGTCGAGCGCGACCTCGCCGAACTCGTTCATCAGGATCGCGGTGCGCGGCAGCACCCGCACCAGATGATTGAGTACGGTGGTCTTGCCGCTGCCCAGAAAACCGGTGAGGAGCGTGACAGGCAGCGGATCGGCGTGGTCGGACGACGCGGGCATGGCGACCGGAGGCGAGTCTCAGGCGTGCAGCCTTTCCAGTTTCTCGTGGCGTTCCTGCGCCTCGATCGAGTATTCGGCGGTGGGGCGGGCCAAGAGGCGCGCCAGCCCGATCGGCTCGCCGGTTTCCAGGCAGTAGCCGAACTCGCCGGTCTCGATGCGCGCCAGCGCCTTGTTGATTTTCTTCAAGAGCTTGCGTTCGCGGTCGCGCACGCGCTGCTCGAGCATGTTTTCCTCCTCGACCGTGGCGCGGTCGTTGGGGTCGGCGAAATTCTCGTTTTCCTTGAGGTGTTCGCCGGTGTCGGCGGCATTGGCCAGCATCTCGTCGCGCAGGGCTTCGAGCCGGGCGCGGAAGAAAGCCAGTTGCTCGGTGTTCATGTAGGCGGAAGCCGGCATCTTCAGCAGCGCGGCTTCGGTAAGCGGTTTGGGGGATGTGGCCATCGGGGGGCTCCGTGTATCGGACAACAGGTCGGTTTCGGCCAGGCGATCCGGCGCGAAGGGGAGCAGTCTGAACGTCATGCGCAAAAGGCGCAAGCCGGGCGGGCGAGGCGTGCGGCGGCATGCGCAGGGGGGGGCGGATGCCGCATAATCAAACTATTCGGCCGCGCCGGGTACTAGGAGCCGCCATGAAATTGCCGCTGACCGTCCTGATTGCGCTGCTGGCCGGCTGCGCCGCGCTGGAATCCGCGGATCCGGCCTCGCCGCATTACGCCTACCCGGCCGGCTGGAGCGTGCAACTCGAACGGCCGCTGACGATCGAGCCGGGCGCCGGCACGGTGCGCCTGCAATACGGCCGCGTGGTGCCGCGCAACGGCGTGCAGCGGCACGATCCGCACTGCGTAGTCGAACTCGATACCGTGTCCGACGGCCCGCAGGTCCTGCAACCGGGGCGCTTCGAGGTGCTGCGGGTGAGTCGCAGCACCCACGATTTCTTCGTCGACACCGGCGGGTTCTACCGCCACGCCGGGTACGCCGGCGAGCATGCCCCGTCTTTCCTGTTCTTCATCACCGAATTCCGCCTGCGCGACCCCCGGCAACCGGCGCTGCGCGGCATGACCTGCGCCTGGGACCAGCTCGCCCCGGGCAACTTTCCCCTGATGCGCCATCTCACGCTGGATGAAATCCGCTCCGCGCTCGGCGACTGGATGCGCTTCCTTCCTCCCGGAGAACCGCTGTGAAACCGGCAGACACCCGCATTCCCCCCCGTACCCGGCTCGATCTCGCGCAATGGGACGCCGGCGAGAAAGCCATCCTCAACGGCGACAAGGACGCCGCGCGTGCGCGCCTGGACGCCGCGCGCGCAAAGCTGGAAACCCTGCAGGAGCTGCTTTACGCCGAGAGCCGCCACAAGCTGCTGGTGGTGCTGCAGGCGATGGACACCGCCGGCAAGGACTCGACCATCCGCCACGTGTTCCAGGGCGTCGACCCGCTCGGCGTGCGGGTGACGGCGTTCAAGGCGCCGACCGCGCACGAGCTGGCAAAGGACTACCTGTGGCGGGTGCACCAGCACGTGCCGGGCTGGGGCGAGATCGTGATCTTCAACCGCTCGCATTACGAAGACGTGCTGATCACCCGCGTCAACGGCTGGATCGACGCCGCCGAGTGCAAGCGCCGCTACCGTCAGATCAAGGATTTCGAGCGCATGCTGGCGGAGACCGGCACGACGATCCGCAAGTTCTATCTCCACATCTCGAAGGACGAGCAGAAGAAGCGGCTCGAGGCGCGCCGCGACGACCCGAGGAAGCAGTGGAAATTCCAGCCCGGCGATCTCGCGGTGCGCGCGCAGTGGGACGATTACATGGCCGCCTACGAGGACGCGATCTCGGCGACGAGCACCGATTACGCGCCCTGGCACGTGATTCCGGCGAACAACAAGCTCGCGCGCAATCTCATGGTTTCCGCCGTGCTGATCGAGACGCTGGAAGGCCTCGGCATGCGCTACCCCGCCGCGTCCGCCGGCCTGGCCGACGTGGTGATCGAGTAGGGGCCAGCGCACCACGGCGTGGCGCGGCGTAGCGTGGTGTGTGGGCGCTTACCCTTTCTTGCGCGCGCGCGGATGCGCCTGATCGTAGACCCGTGCCAGGTGCTGCCAGTCGAGATGGGTGTAGACCTGGGTGGTGCTGATGCTGGCGTGGCCGAGCATTTCCTGCACCGCGCGCAGGTCGCCCGACGATTGCAGCACATGGGTGGCGAAGGCGTGGCGCAGCAGGTGCGGATGCACCGCCTGGCCGAGGCCGGATCGCGCCGCCCAGCGGTCCAGCCGCCGCTGCACGCTGCGCGGCGACAGGCGGCTGCCGCGCGCGCTGACGAAGAGCGCCGGCGTGTCGTCGCGCACGAGTGCCTGGCGTTGCGGCAGCCACGCGGCGAGCGCGGCGAGCGCCTGGCTGCCGACGGGCACGATGCGGGTCTTGCGCCCCTTGCCGGTGACCTGCGCTTCGCCGCTGGCGGGGTTGACGTCGGCCAGGTCGAGCCCGACCAGTTCGGCCAGCCGCAGCCCCGAGGAATAGAAAAGCTCGAACATCGCGCGATCGCGCAGCTCGAGCGCGCCATCGGGCGCGCGGCCGTCGAGCAGCCGCGCGCAGGCGTCGGGCGTGAGGATCTCGGGCAGCGCCTTGGCGGCCTTGGGCGGGCGCAGGCCCAGGCAGGGATTGCGCGGGTAGCCGAGGCGGCGGCAGGCGAAGCCGTAGAAGCCGCGCCAGCTCGACAGCATGCGGGCGACGCTGGCGGCGGACAGGGCGCGGCTGCGCAGCTGCAGGATGGCGCCACGCACGTCGTTCACCGTGAGGGTGTCGAGCGGCCTGCCGTCCGTCAGGCGCACGAGGTCGGCGAGATCGCGCGCGTAGGCGGCGACCGTGTGGGCAGACAGCCGCCGTTCGGCAGCCAGATGCTGCAGGTAATGCGTCACCGCGGGCGGCGGGGCCGCCTTGCCCGCGGTGGGCAGGGGGTCGGGCTTCGCGGATTTCACCCCTGCAGGCGCACCAGCGCGGCGCCGACCAGCTGGCTCAAGCGGTCGAGATAGAGCGTGCCCATGCCGGGATAGAAGCGCTTGGCTTCCTCGGAGGCCAGCACCAGCAGGCCGAGCGGCGCGGCGCCCGGCGCGGGCCGCAGGGGAATGCAGGCGAAGGCGCGCAGATGCGGGGCGAGTTCGCCGAACCACGCGGCGGCCTCGGGCACCGCGAGCGGACCGCACGTCGCGTGCGGCATCGCCGCCACGGCGTCGCGCACGGATTGCGGCGTCGGCCCGTCGAGCCCCGGCATCGGCTCGCCCAGCAGTGTCCAGACCCGCAGCGCATGGTGCGGCACGGCGAAGCCGTCGCGCAGGTGGATGTCGAGCGCCGCGGTGATGTCCTGCGGCTGGGTCGCGGTGACCATGGCGAGCGCCATCGCGTGGAGTTTCTCCGAGATCGCGTCATTGTCCACGCCGAACTGGATGAGTTCGGCGAGCTTGTTTTCCAGCACGCGCACCTTGTCGCGCATCGCGATCAGCTGGCGCTCGCTCATCGACACCGCATGGGTGCCGTGCGGGTGCGGTATGTTCAGCTCCGTCAGCAGGGCGGGGAAGTCGTTGAAGAAATTCGGGTGCCGCGTGAGGTAGTCGGCAATCGCCTGGGGGTCGAGTCGGGGGGTGTCCATCAGAGTTCGAGTTCTCCTTCAAATACGGTTTCGGCCGGGCCGGTCATGAACACCGGTTCGCCCGCCCCGGCCCATTCGATGACGAGGTCGCCACCGCGCGTGTGCACGCTGACCGGGCTGGCGAGCCAACCCTGGCGGATGCCGGCGACCGCGGCGGCGCAGGCGCCGGTGCCGCAGGCGAGCGTTTCCCCGGCGCCGCGCTCGTACACGCGCAGGCGGATGTCGTGCGGCGTGAGCACCTGCATGAAGCCGGCGTTGGCGCGCTGCGGGAAGCGTTGATGCGATTCGATCGCGGGGCCGAGGATGTCCACCGGCGCCGTGTCGAGATCGTTCACGCGCAATACGGCGTGCGGATTGCCCATCGACACCACGGCGATCTCGATCGTGTGCCGGCCGACCTCGAGGGGATACGCGAGCGCCTCGGCGTCGGCCTGGAACGGGATATCGGCCGGCGCGAAGCGTGGCGCGCCCATGTTCACCTTCACCTGGCCATTGGGCAGCAATTCGGGTTCGATCACCCCCGCCGCGGTCTCGACGCGGATCGCGGTCTTGTCGGTGAGGCCGTGGTCGTGCACGAAGCGGACGAAGCAGCGCGCGCCGTTGCCGCACTGCTCGACCTCGCCGCCGTCGGCGTTGAAGATGCGGTAGCGGAAATCGACGTCGGCGCGGGCGGGTTTTTCCACCAGCAGGATCTGGTCGCAGCCGACGCCAAAGTGGCGGTCGGCGATGCGGCGGCATTGCGCGGGCGTGAGCGCGACCGTCTGCGTGACGCCGTCGAACACGACGAAATCGTTGCCCAGCCCGTGCATTTTCGTGAATCGCAGTTTCATTCTGTCTTGAGTCGCACGTATTCCTTGAGCAGGCAGCGGTCCATCACCGCGATCATGCCGGCGGCGCGGGCGCGTTGCAGGGCGTCGTCGGCCAGGATGCCTTCCTGGAGCCAGATTGCCGGCAAGTGTAGCGCCAGGCATTGATCGACGATAGCCGGCACGTGCTCGGCGGCGCGAAAGACGTCGACCAGATCGACCCGGAAGGGAATGTCGGCGAGGCTGGCGTAGGCTTTCTCGCCCAACACCGCGTCGACCCGCGGGCGCACCGGCACGATGCGGAAACCGTAGCGCTGCATCGCCTGCGCGACGCGGTAACTCGGCCGCGCGGGTTGCGGCGACAGGCCGACGACGGCGATGCTGCGGACGCGGTCGAACAGGGCGCGCAGCGTGGCGTCGTCGGGATTCTCGAAACTCACAGTGCCTTCTCCATCACGTAGTCGTCCATCACGAAACCGCCGCCGATGTCGAACACGCGCGCCTCGACGATGGCGAAGCCATAGCGATCGTAAGCGCGGATCGCCGCTTCGTTGCCGCGGTTGACCTGCAGCCACAGGCGCCGCGCCTGCCGCTCCCGCGCCCAGGCCTCGACGGCGTCGAGCAGCGCGCGGCCGAGGCCGCGGCGCTGGTGAGCGGGATGCACGTAGAGCTTGTCGAGCTTGCAGCCGGTTTCGTCGAGGCAGGCGTGGGCGAAGCCGACTGGGGCGCCGTCGGCGAGCACGACGCGCCAGGCGTGCGCCGGGTCGCCGAGCTGGGCGCGGATGCGTCCGGGCGCGTAGCGATCGGCGAGCATGGCGTCGATCTGCGCCTGCGGAATCAGGGCCGGATAGGTGGCTTGCCACACGGTGCGGGCGAGCGCGACGACGGCATCGACCGCGCTGGCGTCGAGTGTCACCGGTTCAGCCATACAGGTCCGGTTCGCCCGGCGGGCGCGTCTTGAAACGGCGGTGCAGCCACAGATACTGCGCGGGCATGTCGCGGATGCGCGCTTCGATGAAGGCATTCATGCGCGCGACGTCGGCGTCGAGATCGCCGCTCGGGTAGTCGTCCCAGGGCGGGTAGAAGCGCACCGCGTAGCCGCGTCCGCCAGGCAGAAGCCGGGTGATGACCGGCACCACCTGCGCGCCAGCGAGCTTCGCCAGTCGAGGCAGGGTCGACAGCGTCGCGGCAGGGATGCCGAAGAAGGGGGCGAACACCGCGTTGCGCGCGCCCTGGTCCTGGTCGGGCAGGTAGTAAAAGGGCAAACCGTCCTTGAGCGCGCGCAATACCGGCTTGATGCCTTCGTGCTTGGCGATCAGGCGCGGCGCGCGGAAGCGCGCGCGCCCGCGCCACATCATGGCGTCGGTGACCGCGTCCTTCGCGGGCGCGTACATCGACGCCGCGGCGTGCTCCATCGCCAGCCGCACGCCGCCGGCATCGAGGCCGACGAAATGCGGCGCCAGCCAGATCACCGGGCGCGTGCCATCGCCAAGCGCGGCCTCGGGGTTTTCCAGGCGGATCAGGCGGCGCAGCCGCGCCTCCGACCCCCACCACAGGAGACCGTGTTCGAGCACGGCGCGCATCGATGCCTGGAAGGACTGCACCAGCCAGCGGCGCCGCTGCGCCTCGTCCGCCTCGGGAAAACACAGGGCGAGATTGGTCGCGACGATGCGCCGCCGGCGTCCCGGCTTGTGCGCGAGCAGCCAGCCGAGCGCGTTGCCGAGCCCGGCCTGCAGCGGCAGCGGCAGCCAGTGCAGCAGCCAGAGGAAGCCGACGCCGAGCCACACCGGCCACAGCGAGGGACGCCACAAGTCGTGCTTCGCGACGGGGTTCACGCGGCGGTCGGGTCGAAGGGATCGGGGGCGCCGCCGGGCCGCTTGTGCCGGTTGTAGCTCCACAGGTACTGCGCCGGGAAACGCCGCACCACGTCTTCGACGCCTTGGTTGATGCGGGTCGCGGCGGCGGTCTTGTCTTGCGGCAGGGCGTCGTCGAACGGCGTCACGTGCAGGCGGTAGCCGCGCCCCCAGGACAGGCGTTCGGCGGCGACGAAAAACGCGGCGGCGCCGGTCTTGTGCTGCAGGCTGGCGACCAGCGTCGGCGTGTAGGCCGGGCGGCCGAAGAACGGCGCCCACACGCCGTCGCCGCCGGTCGCCACCTGGTCGGGCAGGATGCCGATCGCTTCGTGGCGTTTCAACGCGGCGAGCAGCGCGCGCACGCCGGAGAAGTCGGTCGGCACCAGCCTGGCCTGGCCGCGCTGGCGGCCCGCCAGCATCAGGCGATCGAGGAAGGGCTTGCGCGGCGGCTTGTACATCGCGGTGAAAGGGTGGTGCGCGGCGAAATGGAGGTTGATCATCTCGAAGCAGCCGATATGCGGCGCGATGACGATGATGCCGCGTCCGGCGGCGCGCGCGGCGTCGATGTGCTCCCAGCCACGGGTATCGCGCACCAGTTTCAGCACCCGGTCGTAGGGCCGCAGCCAGACGGCGATGAGTTCGATCACGGCCTTGCCCGATTCGCCGACGGCCTGCCGCAGCAGGCGGCGGCAACCGGCGCCCGCGGCGCACACGCCGCTTTCGAGCAGGTTGTTGCGCAGGCGGCCCGAATGGCGGCCCGGCGCCCAGTAGATCAGCCAGCCGAGCGCAATGCCCAGGCCGTGCAGCAGCGGCAGCGGCAGGCGGGCCAGTAACTTCAGCAGCGCCATCACCCGGGATTGACGCAGGCGGACGGGGCGGGGGACAATGTCGGCGCCGCCGCGTTAATCTTGACAACTTGCGGGCGGGATACAAATGCAGCTAAAGCGTCGCCGCTCCGTGGGTCCCGCGAGTCGGTTACGCAGTCGGTAACCGGGACGACAGGAGCAGTCATGCAGAAGGATTTCATTTTCACTTCGGAATCGGTGTCTGAGGGTCATCCCGACAAGATGGCCGACCAGATCTCGGATGCGGTACTCGACGCGATTCTAACCCAGGACAAACACGCCCGCGTCGCGTGCGAATCGCTCCTGACCACGGGCCTGGTCGTCATCGCCGGCGAGATCACCACCTCGGCCGTCATCGACTTCAGCCAGGTCGCGCGCCAGACCGTCAGGCGCATCGGCTACGACTCCTCCGACAAGGGCTTCGACTACAACACCTGCGCCGTCATGGTCGCGGTCGGCAAGCAGTCACCCGACATCGCGCAGGGCGTGAACGAGGGCGAGGGGCTGTTTCTCGACCAGGGCGCCGGCGACCAGGGCCTGATGTTCGGCTACGCGTGCAACGAGACGTCGAGCCTGATGCCGATGCCGATCCACCTCGCGCACCGCCTCACCGAGCGCCAGTCCGAGCTGCGCAAGGATGGCCGCCTGCCGTGGCTGCGTCCCGACGCCAAGTCGCAGGTCTCGATCCGCTACGTCGACGGCAAGCCGCATTCGATCGACACCGTGGTGCTCTCGACCCAGCACCACCCCGAAGTCTCGCACGCCGTGCTGACCGAGGCGGTGATCGAGGAGATCATCAAGCCGGTGTTGCCCAAGGGCATGCTGACCGCCGACACGCGTTATCTCGTCAACCCCACCGGCCGTTTCGTCGTCGGCGGCCCGATGGGCGACGCCGGCCTGACCGGCCGCAAGATCATCGTCGACACCTACGGCGGCGCGGCGCCGCACGGCGGCGGCGCGTTCTCCGGCAAGGATCCGTCCAAGGTCGACCGCTCGGCGGCCTACGCCGCGCGCTACGTGGCGAAGAACATCGTCGCCGCGGGGCTCGCCGACAAGTGCCTGATCCAGGTCTCCTACGCCATCGGCGTGGCCAGGCCGACCTCGCTCATGGTCGAGACCTACGGCACCGGCAAGATCCCCGACGACAAGATCGTCGAGCTGATCCGGGCACACTTCGACCTGCGCCCCAAGGGCATCATCCAGATGCTCGACCTGTTGCGCCCCGTTTACACGCGCACCGCGAGCTATGGCCACTTCGGCCGCGACGAGCCGGATTTCACCTGGGAAGTCACCGACAAGGCCGACGCGCTGCGGGCAGCCGCCGGACTGTAAGCTGTGTTGATGCACGCGCTGATGTTCGTGCTCGGGCTGGCGGCGCTGGTCGCCGGCGCCGAGGCCCTGGTGCGCGGCGCGTCGCGGCTTGCCGTGTCGTGGGGGATTTCACCGCTGGTGGTGGGCCTCACGGTCGTCGCCTTCGGCACCAGCGCACCGGAAATGGCGGTGTCGGTCGGCGCGTCGCTGGCCGGCGCGTCCGATCTCGCCATCGGCAACGTCGTCGGCAGCAACATCGCCAACGTGATGCTGATCCTCGGCCTGTCGGCGCTGATCGCGCCGCTGCTGGTGCACGAGCAAATCATCCGCCAGGAAATCCCCATCATGATCGGCGCCTCGCTGGTGGTGGTGGCGATGGCACTCGACGGCGACATAGGCCGCATCGAGGCGGGCTTGCTGTTCGCCGGCGTGATCGCCTACACGGTCTTTCTCGTCGCGCAGTCGCGGCGGGCGTCAAGGGAAGCCGAAGACGAGTTCGCCAGCGAGATCCCCGCAAGCGCCTGGGACCGGCACTGGGCCGTGCAGGCCTTGCTGGTCATGGGCGGCCTGGGGCTGCTGGTGCTGGGGGCCGACTGGCTGGTCGGCGCGGCGGTGGCGTTCGCCAGGGTGCTGGGCGTGAGCGACCTCGTCATCGGCCTCACCGTCGTCGCGGTCGGCACCTCGATGCCGGAGATTGCCACGTCGCTCGTGGCGGCGCTTCGCGGCCAGCGCGACATCGCCGTCGGCAACGTCGTCGGCAGCAACATCTTCAACCTGCTGGCGGTGCTGGGCGCGGCGGGCGTGGTGTCGGCGGGCGGCCTCGCGGTGCCGGACGCTGCGCGCAACTTCGACCTGTGGGTGATGCTCGCGGTGGCGTTCGCCTGCCTGCCCATCCTGCTCACCGGACGCGAGATCGCGCGCTGGGAAGGCGCGCTCTTTCTGGCCTACTATGCGTTGTATCTTCTCTACCTGGTGCTTGCCGCGCAGCAGCATGCAAGCCTGCAGGCCTTCTCCAGCGCGATGCTGAGCTACGTCCTGCCGTTGACGGCGGTGACGCTCCTGGCCAGCTTCCTCAGACGCAAGCCTGGGCTATAATCCGGCTTCCGAGGAGCGCTGCGAGGCGGGTTCCCCCGTCCCAGGCTCGGAAAGGCAACAACCGCGCTCACCTTTTTTCTCAACCCTGCCGGGTTCGGGACGTTGGGTGAGCGAACGATCGCCAGCCCGGGCTTACAACAAGCCCCCGCCCTCCCGGCCACATGCAATGGAGCTTCACATGAACGCTGTGGCTGACAAGACTTCCACCGATTTCGCCGTCGCCGACCTCGCGCTTGCCGACTGGGGCCGCAAGGAAATCCGCATCGCCGAAACCGAGATGCCGGGCCTGATGGCGATCCGCGAGGAATTCGCCGCGAGCCAGCCCTTGAAAGGCGCGCGCATCACCGGTTCGCTGCACATGACCATCCAGACCGCGGTGCTGATCGAGACACTGACCGCGCTCGGCGCCGAGGTGCGCTGGGCCTCGTGCAACATCTTCTCGACCCAGGACCACGCCGCCGCGGCGATCGCCAGGGACGGCATCAGCGTCTTCGCCAAGAAGGGCGAGTCGCTCGAGGAATACTGGGACTACACCCACCGCATTTTCGAATGGCCGGACGGCGGCTACTCCAACATGATCCTCGACGACGGGGGCGACGCCACGCTGCTGCTGCATCTGGGCAGCAAGGCCGAGAAGGACATCTCGGTGCTCGCCAACCCGACCAGCGAGGAGGAGCGCGTGCTCTATGCCGCGATCAAGGCCCGGCTCGCCACCGACAGGACCTGGTATTCGACGCGGCTGGCGCAGATCCGCGGCGTGACGGAAGAAACCACCACCGGCGTGCATCGCCTCTACCAGATGCACGAAAAGGGCGAACTGAAGATCCCGGCGATCAACGTCAACGATTCGGTGACCAAGTCGAAATTCGACAACCTCTACGGCTGCCGCGAATCGCTGGTCGACGGCATCAAGCGCGCGACCGACGTCATGATCGCCGGCAAGATCGCCGTGGTCTGCGGCTACGGCGACGTCGGCAAGGGCAGCGCGCAGGCGCTGCGCGCGCTCTCCGCCCAGGTGTGGGTGACCGAGATCGACCCGATCTGCGCCCTGCAGGCGGCGATGGAAGGCTACCGCGTCGTGACCATGGAGTACGCCTGCGACAAGGCCGACATCTTCGTCACCGCCACCGGCAACTTCCACGTCATCACCCACGACCACATGGTGAAGATGAAGGACCAGGCCATCGTCTGCAACATCGGCCACTTCGACAATGAAATCGACGTCGCCTCGATCGAGAAATACCAGTGGGAAGAAATCAAGCCCCAGGTCGACCACGTGATCTTTCCCTCAGGCCGCCGCATCATCCTGCTGGCCCGCGGCCGCCTGGTGAACCTCGGCTGCGCCACCGGCCACCCCTCGTATGTGATGAGCTCGTCGTTCGCCAACCAGACCCTCGCGCAGATCGAGCTGTGGCAGGCGCGTGACACCGGCAAATACCCGGTCGGCGTCTACACCCTGCCGAAGCATCTCGACGAGAAGGTGGCGCGGCTGCAGCTGAAGAAGCTCAACGCCCAGCTCACCGAGCTCACCGACCAGCAGGCCGCGTACATCGGCGTGCCCAAGCACGGTCCTTACAAGGCCGAGCACTACCGCTATTGATCGAACCCTTTGAGAGGAGCGCGCCATGCGCCTGCTGTTGTTGTGGATCCTCAACGCCGTCGCGCTCTTGGCGGTGACGTATCTGCTGCCGGCCATCCAGATCGCGGGTTTCGGTTCGGCGCTGCTCGCCGCGCTGGTGCTCGGCTTCATCAACACCCTGGTGCGGCCGCTGCTGGCGATACTCACGCTGCCGATCACGGTGCTCACGCTGGGCATCTTCTACCTGCTGCTCAACGGCCTCCTGTTCTGGCTCGCCGGCGCGCTTCTGCCGGGCTTCGAGGTCGCGGGCTTCTGGGCTGCGGTGTTCGGCGCGATCCTCTACGGCGTCATCGCCTGGGCGCTGTCCGCGCTCGTTTCCACCGCGTGGGGCAAAGCATGAGCGAACGCACCTTCAGCTTCGAGTTCTTTCCGCCGAAGACGCCCGAAGGCGTCGAGAAGCTGCGCGCCACCCGCGCGCAACTGGCGCAACTCAAGCCCAAGTTCTTCTCGGTCACCTTCGGTGCCGGCGGTTCCACCCGCGACCGCACGCTCGAAACCGTGCGCGAAATCCAGGCCTCCGGCTCGGAAGCCGCGCCGCACCTGTCGTGCATCGGCTCGACGCGCGAGAGCATCCGCGACATCCTCGAGGCATACCGGAACCAGGGCATCCGCCATCTGGTCGCGCTGCGCGGCGACCTGCCCTCCGGGTCGATGGACGTCGGCGAATTCCAGTACGCCAACGAACTGGTCGCCTTCATCCGCGCGGAGACCGGCGACTGGTTCCACATCGAGGTCGCGGCCTATCCGGAAATCCATCCGCAGGCGCGCTCGTGGACGGACGACCTCGCCAACTTCAAGCGCAAGGTCGACGCCGGCGCGGATTCGGCGATCACGCAGTATTTCTTCAACGCCGACGCCTACTTCCGCTTCGTCGACGAGACGCGCGCGATGGGCGTGGGCATCCCCATCGTGCCGGGCATCATGCCGATCGGCAACTACGTGCAACTGGCGCGCTTCTCCGACGCCTGCGGCGCGGAAATCCCGCGCTGGCTGAGGAAGAAGCTGGAGAGCTACGGCGACGACCTGGCGTCGATCCGCGCGTTCGGCCTCGACGTGGTCACCGACCTGTGCGACCGCCTGCTCGCCGGCGGCGCGCCGGGCCTGCACTTCTACACCATGAACCAGGCGGGGCCGACCACCACCATCTGGCAGCGGCTGGGCCTGTCCTGAAGGGGGGCGGCAGGCGTAAACAGGGCGCCGCGGGGCGCCTTGTTTACGTCGTGGGTATCGTTCTCAGAGGCAGGCCTTGAGCGCCGTGAGGCAGTAGTCGACGTTCTCCTGGCGCGCCGAATGGCCCATCAGGCCGATGCGCCAGATTTTCCCCGCCATGTCGCCCAGCCCGGCGCCGATTTCGAGATTGAACTCGTTCAACAGGCGCGCGCGGATCGCCGCCTCGTCGACGCCTTCGGGCACGTGGATCGAATTGAGTTGCGGCAGGCGCGCGGCCTCGTCGACGACGTATCTGAGGCCCATGCCCTCGAGCCCGGCCTTGAGCGCCTCGTGCATCGCGCGGTGGCGCGCCCAGGCGTTCTCCAGGCCTTCTTCCTCGAGGATCACCAGCGACTCGTGCAGGCCGTACATCGGGTTGATCGGCGCGGTGTGGTGGTAGGTGCGGCGGCCCGCCGACTGCCAGTAGCCGAGCACCAGGTTGAGGTCGAGGAACCAGCTCTGCACGGGCGTCTTGCGCGCCTTGATGCGTTCGACCGCACGCTCGGAGAACGACACCGGCGAGAGGCCGGGCGTGCACGACAGGCATTTCTGGCTGCCCGAATAGGCGGCGTCGATGCCCCACGCGTCGAGGTGGATGGGCGTGCCGCCGAGGCTGGTCACGCAGTCCATGATGGTCAAGGCGCCTGCTTCCTGCGCGATCCTCGCCAGCGTTGCGGCGTCCGACTGGGCGCCGGTCGAGGTCTCGGCGTGCACGAAGGCGAGCACCCTGGCGTCCGGATTCGCGGCGAAGGCGTCGCGCACCTTGTTCGGGTCGACCGGCTTGCCCCAGGCGTCGTCGACGATCACCGGCACGCCGCCGCAGCGCTTGACGTTTTCCAGCATGCGCCCGCCAAACACGCCGTTCTTGCACACGATCACCTTGTCGCCCGGCTCGACCAGGTTGACGAAGCACATCTCCATCCCCGCCGAGCCGGGCGCGGAGACCGGGAAGGTCAGCGCGTTCTGCGTCTGGAACGCCATGCGCAGCATGGCCTTGATCTGTTCCATCATGTCCACGAAGGCGGGGTCGAGGTGGCCGATGGTCGGGCGCGCCATCGCGTCGAGCACGCGCTGCGGCACGTCGGACGGGCCGGGGCCCATGAGGATGCGCCGGGGGGGGATGAAGGAAGTCGTCATAACCTTGTTCGCCTTGTGGAATTGTCAATCAAAACAAAGACTTAATTCTACCTCACCAGGCGGCTGCGGCCTCAGGGCGGCGGCTCGCCCATCAGCGGCCGCATCGCGGTCAAGAGGCTGTTGAAAATGCGCGGGTGCAGCTTCTCCTGCGCGGCCAGCATCTGCTTCATCGCGTAACGCTGCTGCGGCTTGGCGAAGCACGCCGGGCAGTTCTCGAAGATCACTGGCAGGCCGGCGTCGGCGGCGAAGGCGCGGGTCTGGCGCTCGCGTGCGTAGACGAAGGGCCGGATGATGCGCAGGTCGCCGGCGTCGTTCAGGTAATGCGGCGACATGGTCCGCAACTTGCCGCCGAAGAACATCGACATCATCAGCGTCTCCGCGAGGTCGTCGAGGTGCTGCGCGAGCGCGATGACGTTGCAGCCCCGCTCGCGCGCGACGCGGTAGAGAATGCCGCGCCGCATGCGCGAGCAGTAGGCGCAATAGGAATCGCTGTCTTTCGTCAGCGTCTTCTGCGCCTCGGCAACGATGGGCTGGGATTCGAGGAAATAGGGCACGCCGAGCGCGGCCAGATAGGGCTTGAGCGGCGAGGGGTCGTACTGGTCGGACTGGGGGTCGACGGTGGCCGCCAGCAGCTCGAATTTCACCGGCGCCTTCTGCTGCAGGTGATGCAGGGTGTGGAGCAGCGACAGCGAATCCTTGCCGCCGGACAGCCCGAGCAGGATGCGGTCGCCGTCGCGGATCATGCGGTAGTCGCCGATCGCGCGGCCGGCGGCGGTGACGAGCGAGCGCGCGGGTTTGACCCAGCCGGCCGGAATGTCCTGGCTCATGCGGAAAACTGCAGCGCGTGCAGCTGCGCGTAGCGGCCTTGTCTCGCCAGCAGATCGGCGTGGGTGCCGGTCTCGATGATGCGTCCGCCTTCGAGCACGACGATGCGGTCGGCACGCTCGACCGTCGAGAGGCGGTGTGCGATCACGAGCGTGGTGCGATGCTGCATCAGCGTCTCCAGTGCGGCCTGCACGTGGCGTTCGGATTCGTTGTCGAGCGCGGAAGTGGCTTCGTCGAGGATCAGCACCGGCGCGTTTTTCAGGATGGCGCGGGCGATCGCGATGCGCTGGCGCTGCCCCCCCGAGAGCCGCATGCCGTTCTCGCCGATCAGGGTGTCGAGCCCCTCGGGCAGCGCCTGGATGAAGTCCCAGGCGTGGGCGGCGACACAGGCGGCGCGGATCTCGTCGGGCGCAGCGTCGCGCTTCGCGCCGTAGGCGATGTTGCGCGCCAGCGTGTCGTTGAACAGCACGACGTCCTGCGACACCAGCGCGATCTGCCGGCGCAGGTCCTGCAGGCGGAGTTCGCGCAGGTCGACGCCGTCGAGCGCGATCGTGCCCGCGTCAGGGTCGTAGAACCGCGGCACCAGGTTGGCGAGCGTGGTCTTGCCCGAGCCGGAGGCGCCGACCAGCGCGACGGTTTCGCCCGCGGCGATATCGAGCGTGATGCCTGCAAGCGCGGGCACGGTCTTGCCCGGATAGGTGAGCGTCACGTCGCGCAGCGTGAGCCGCCCCTCGACCCGGTCGAGCGTACGGCTGCCGGTGTCGCGTTCGGCGTCTTCGTCGAGCAGGCCGAAGATCGTCTCGGAGGCGGCGAGCGCCCGCTGCAGCTGGTCGTTGAGCGCGGTCAGGCGCTTCAAGGGCGCGAACAGCAGCAGCATGGCCATGAAGAAGGCGACGAAGCCGCCGACCGTGGTGGTGTTCGCGCTCGCCTGCCCGGCCGCGATATAGACGATGATCGCCAGCGCAACCGCGGCGATGAACTGGATCACCGGCTCGTATACCGCGTTGGCGGCGACGCGCTTCATCTCGTACAGGCGCGCCTGGTTCGCGGCCTGACGGAAGCGCCCACGCTCGTAGTCCTCGCCGCCATAGAGCTTGACCACGCGATGGCCGCCGACGGCCTCGTCGATGACCTGGGTGAGCTCCCCGAGATTCTGCTGCGCGCGGCGCGACAGGCCGCGCAGGCGGGTGCTGGCGATCTTCACCACCCACAGCGTGAGCGGCACCATGGTGAAGACGATCAGCGTGAGCTGCCAGTTCAGCCACAGCAGATAGCCCAAGAGGCCCAGCACGGTGACCGTATCGCGCACCAGCGTGGTGAGCGAACTCGTCGCCGCCTGCGTGACCTGGGTGACATTGAACGCGAGGTGCGCGATCAGCTGGCCGCTCGGATGCTGGTCGAAGTAGCGTGTCGGCAGCGCCATCAGCCTGTCGAACATCGCGGCGCGCAGGTCCATCACCAGCCGGCTGCCGACCCAGGCCATGCAGTAGGTGCTGACGAAACTGGTGACGCCGCGCACCAGGAACAGCGCCAGCAGCAGGATCGGGATCCATTTGATGAAAGTCTCGTTCCTGGCGACGAAGCCTTCGTCGAGCAGCGGCTTGAACAGCGCCGGCAGCATGGGTTCGGTCGCGGCGGTCAGTACCAGCGCGAAAAGCGAGAGGGCGAACATGCGCCAGTAGGGTTTCACATAGCCCAGCAGACGCAGGTAGAGCGCGCGGCTCTTCTGCCATTCGGTCGGCTCGTGACGCGTGTTCAAAGCAGCAGCAGGGTGGCGAGCCCGAGGAAGATGAAGAAGCCCATGCTGTCGGTGGTGAAGGTCAGCAGCACCGACGAGCCGATCGCCGGGTCGCGTTTCATCTTTTCCAGCGTCATCGGGATGAAGATGCCGGCGAGCGCGGCGACCAGCAGGTTGAGCAGCATCGCCAGCGCCATCACGCCGCCGAGCGCGACGTTGTCGTACAGCAGCCAGGCGAACACGCCGACCACCGAGCCCCACACCAGGCCGTTGAGGGTCGCCACGCCGAGCTCCTTGACCACCAGGCGCCGCGCATTCGCATGCGTGATCTGCCCCAGCGCGAGACCGCGCACGATGAGCGCGATGGTCTGGTTGCCGGTATTGCCGCCGATACCGGCGATGATCGGCATGAGCGCGGCGAGCGCGGCGAGCTTCTCGATGCTGCCCTCGAACAGGCCGATGACGCGCGAGGCGATGAAAGCGGTGGCAAGGTTGATCGACAGCCACATCCAGCGGTTCTTGGCCGAGCGCCAGACCGACGAGAAGAGGTCTTCCTCCTCGGTCAGGCCGGCCATCGACAGCATGTCGGCGTCGGCCGATTCGCGGACGTAGTCGAGCACCGCGTCCACGGTGAGGCGGCCGAGCAGCCTGCCCTGCGCGTCGACCACCGGCGCCATCACCAGGTCGTAGCGTTCGAACGCCTGTGCCGCTTCGTGCGCCTCGTCCTCGGGGTGGAATTTCACGAAATCCTCGACCATCACCGCGGCGACCGACGCCTCGGGGTCGCTGGTCAGCAGGCGCTTCAGGGGCAAAACGCCGATGATGCGGTCGTCGCGGTCGACGACGAAGAGCTTGTCGAGCTGGTCGGGCAGTTCGCCCAGCCGGCGCAGATAGCGCAGCGCGACTTCGAGCGTGACATCGGCGCGGATGGTCACCATCTCGAAGTCCATCAGCGCGCCGACCGTGTCCTCCGGATAGGCGAGCGCCGACTGCAGGTGCGCGCGCTTCTGCGCGTCGAGCGTGGTCAGCAGCTCCTGGATGACGTCCTTCGGCAGATCGGGCGCGATGTCGGCGATCTCGTCGGTATCGAGCGATTCGGCGGCGGCCAGGAGTTCCGCCTTGTCCATGGTGCGGATCAGCGATTCGCGCACCGAGTCGGAAACTTCGAGCAGGATTTCGCCGTCGCGTTCGGCCTTGACCTGGTCCCACACGAGCTTGCGCTCGTCGAGCGGCAAGGCTTCGAGGATGTAGGCGATGTCGGCCGGGTGCAGGGTTTCGAGCTTGCGCCTGAGCTCGGCGAGGTTCTGCTTGTGGACGAGGTTCTCGACCAGGTCCTGGCGCGGCCCGCCCTGCTTGTGGACGAGATCCTCCACCAGCCGCATCTTGGCGAGCAGGGATTGCACCTGCGCGAGATGGGCCTCCAGGTTGTCCTGCGACTGGTTTTCGAGGGTGTCGGTCATGGCGCGGATATCGAAAGGCCCCGCGATTGTAACGCGCCAGGGCGCGCTGCATGCGGTCAGCGCGGTATCTGCGCGTGGCTCATGTAGCGCTTGATGAGGGCGACGCGGCGCTGGTAGCTGCGCGCGCCCCGGTGATGCTCGTAGTAACGCGGGTTGGGTATCATCGCGGCGAGCTGCGCCGCCTGGTCGCGGTTGAGCTTGGCCGCGGATGTTCCGTAATAGCGGCGTGCGGCGGCCTCGGCCCCGTAGATGCCGTTGCCCCATTCGATCACGTTCAGGTACACCTCGAGGATGCGGCGCTTGCTCCAGGTGGTTTCGATCATCAGCGTGATCACGGCTTCCTGGGCCTTGCGCAGGAAACTGCGCTCGCCGGAGAGGAACAGGTTTTTCGCGAGCTGCTGGCTGATGGTCGAGCCGCCGGCGACCAGGCGGCCCCGCTTCAGGTTCTTCTCGACCGCCTTCTGGATGCCCTCGACGTCGAATCCGGGATGGTCGAGGAAACGCGCGTCCTCGGCGGCGACGACGGCGCGCTTGAGGTGGTCCGAGATGCGGTCGTACGGTACCCACTTGTGGCGCAGCGCGGCGTCGGGGTTCTTGTCCTGCTGGCGCGCGAGTCCGGCTTCCATGAAGGCAGTCGAACCCGGGTTGTGGTCGATCCACCACAACACGTGGGCGAAGATCCAGAGCTGGTAGAACAGGATCGCGGCGACCGCGACCGCCAGGCCCTGGGCGAACCAGCGCAACACGTGGCGCATCATGCGGCGCGCAGCTGTGCGATCACCGGCGCGGTATCGGGGCGCACGCCGCGCCAGAGGAAGAAGGCCTCGGCCGCCTGCTCGACCAGCATGCCCAGCCCGTCGGCGGTGGCGGCGCCGTGCTGCCGCGCGAAAACGAGGAAGGGCGTGTCGCGGCCGTACATCATGTCGTAGGCGAGGCCGCCCGGCGCGAAGATCGCGGGCTCGAGCGGCGGCAGTTCGCCGGTGAGGCTGGCGGCGGTGGCGTTGATGACGAGGTCGAAGGCCCCCTCGATGCCGTCCAGGCCGCAGGCCGTCACGCCGTTGCCAAACAGCGCGGCCAGCGCGTCTGCGCGGGCGACGGTGCGGTTGGCGACGACGAGCGCTGCCGGGCGCTGTTCGAGCAGCGGACCGATCACGCCGCGCGCCGCGCCGCCGGCGCCGAGAAGCAGGATGCGTTGGCCGGCGAGCGGATACTTGAGATTGCGGGTGAGGTCGGCGACGAGCCCCGCGCCGTCGGTGTTGTCGCCCGCGATGCCGGCCGCATCGAAGCTGAGCGTATTGACCGCGCCGGCCAGTTGCGCGCGCGGGCTCAGACGGTCGGCCAGCCGACAGGCCTCCTCCTTGAACGGCAGGGTGACGTTGGCGCCGCGTCCGCCGGCGGCGATGAACGCGGCGAGGCTCGCCGCGAAGCCGTCCTTCGGCGCGAGTATGGCTTCGTAGCTGAGATCCTGGCCGGTCTGGCGGGCGAACGCGGCGTGGATGCGCGGCGACTTGGAATGGGCGATCGGGTGCCCGAATACGGCGTAGCGGTCGGTCATGGCGGCGCCATTCTACAGGCTGGCGCGCCTACAGGCTGACGGGCGTGTTATTGAGCCGAAACTTTCGAACCCGAATAGCGGCCAGCGCCAACAACATGCTGGATACGCTGGAAAGCCGCGCCGGGTTTCGGCGCAAAACAATCAAACCGCGACCCGTCATGCATGAGCGAATTCAGTTCTGCGTCCAGGGCAGGCCGCGCAGCTTCCAGCCGTTGAGTTCGTTGCGATGTCCGGTCGCCTTGTTGAGGTCGCCCTCGAAGCCTTCCAGCACGTTGTAGCAGCCGCCGCGCCCGGCCGCGGCGCAAGCGGCCGCGGCGCGGTGCGAGCGCGGACCGCTGCGGCAGATGAACAGCAGCAGCGACTCGGGGTCGGTCGCCTGCGCGAGCTGGGTGAGGAAATGCGGATTGGGTACCCAACCGGGCCAGGACAACAACTCGACGTGTACCGCGTCGGGGATCACCCCGTTGAACTCGCGTTCGGCCGTGGTACGCACGTCGACGAGACGGGCGCCGGGCGCGAGCTGCATCAATTCGTACGCCTCGTGCGGCAACAACGCGCCCGCATACGGCAGGTTTTGTGCTTGCGCACGGGCGTGAGCGGTGTCGAGCAGTTCGGTGATACGTCCCATGAAAAATCTTCCCTATGGCCTTGCCTGAGTATATGAAAAAACAGGGCCCAACATGCGCGCACCATTGTGGTGCCACAAGAAACCCATATGCATTAATTTGGTGCATATGGTGTAACGCAAAGTGCACTATCTTGTGCCATGAGCCCTGTGGCACAATATCACAGGCCCGATATCTCAGATGGCACGGTTGCTGCTTGACCAGGGAGCAAACGCCCTCCGGACACGGAGGTCGGGACTGTCTATCATCTATCTATCTGTTTGAGGAGATTCAGCATGGCCGTGGCCGATGTGATCAAGAGAATCCAGGACGACGAGATCAAGTTCGTCGACCTGCGCTTTACCGATACCCGGGGCAAGGAGCAGCACGTCTCCATCCCCGCGCGCATCGTCACCGAGGACTGGTTCGAGGACGGCCACCCCTTCGACGGCTCCTCGATCGCCGGCTGGAAAGGCATTCAGGCTTCCGACATGCTGCTGAAGGCCGACCCGGACTCCGCCTTCCTCGACCCCTTTTTCGACGAGCCGACGCTGGTCCTGACCTGCGATGTCATCGAGCCGTCCGACGGCAAGGGCTACGAGCGCGATCCGCGTTCGGTCGCCAAGCGCGCCGAGGCCTATCTCAAGTCGACCGGTATCGCCGACACCGCTTACTTCGGCCCCGAGCCCGAGTTCTTCATCTTTGATTCGGTGACCTGGCACGACAACATGTCGGGCTGCGGCGTGAAGATCGAATCCGAGGAGGCCGCCTGGTCGTCCGCCGAGAAATTCGAGAACGGCAACACCGGCCACCGCCCCGGCATCAAGGGCGGCTACTTCCCGGTGCCGCCGGTCGACAGCCTGCAGGACATCCGCGCCGCGATGGTGCTGGCGCTGGAAGAAGCCGGCATCCCGGTCGAAGTGTTCCACCACGAGGTGGCGACCGCCGGCCAGTGCGAGATCGGCACCGTGTTCAATACGCTGACCAAGCGCGCCGACTGGACGCAGACGCTGAAATACATCGTGCAGAACGTCGCCCACGCCTACGGCAAGACCGCGACCTTCATGCCCAAGCCCATCGTCGGCGACAACGGTTCCGGCATGCACGTGCAC
>DYFW01000181.1 GCA_020725005.1 Thiobacillus denitrificans | reverse complement strand
CTGGTCCTGACCGACCAGAACATGCCGGTCATGGATGGCCTCACGCTCATCAAGGCCTTGCGCGGCCTGAAGAACTACCAGAGCGTCCCGATCCTGATGCTGACCACGGAATCCAGCGACGACATGAAGGCAAGAGGGCGCGCCGCCGGCGCGAACGGCTGGCTGGTCAAGCCCTTCGACCCGGCCCGGCTGACCGAAGTGGTGAAGAAACTGATCGGCTGACCCCCTTCCCGAATACGCGATCCCAGACGGAGTCCAGAAATGACCATCGACATGAGCCAGTTCTACCAGGTTTTCTTCGACGAGGCAGACGAACTGCTCGCCGAGAAGGAGAAGCTCCTGCTGGCGATCGACGTCTCGGCCCCCGACAGCGAGGACCTGAACGCCATCTTTCGCGCCGCGCATTCGATCAAGGGCGGCGCCGCCACGTTCGGGTTTACCGACATCACCGAAGTCACGCATGTGCTCGAATCGCTGCTCGACCGCATCCGCAAGGGCGAGATGGCGCTCACCGCCGAACACGTCGACGCCTTCCTCGCCGCCAAGGACGTGCTCGCGATGCTGATGGACGGCCATCGCCATGGCACGGACGTCGACCGGGCCGCCATCGAAAGCGTGAGCGCACGGCTGAAGGCGCTGTCGGAAGGCCGCGTCGCCGCTGACCAGCCGCCTGCCGCAGCGGCGGCTGCCCCGGCAATCGCCGACGGCGCGCCAGCGGAGCCGGTCGCGGATGCCGACGGCAACTTCCACTGGCGCATCGAGCTGCCCGCCGTGCCGCCGAAGGATGTCGAGGCGCTCGCGACCGAACTCGGCCTGCTGGGGCCGCTGGTCCGGGAATCCCTGCCGGATGGACGCGCGGTATTCAATCTCGTTGCAGCCGAGGGCCGCGATACGATCGAGGCGATCTGCGCCTTCGTGCTCGACCCCCGCGAGCTCCGGATATCGGCGTCCGGGGCCGCAGCGTCGGCGGCTTCCGCAGCCGCGCCGCAGCCGGCCGGCATCGCCGAGCAGGGCGAGGATGCGAGCTATGGCATATTCGAGCCGTTGTCGGAGGCCGAGATGAAGCGGCTGGCGAGCGAATCCGCCCAGGCGCTGGCCGCCGCGTCGCCGCCGCCCGCCGCGCAGAATTTCGGGCGCCGCGCGAGCGACCAGCCCAACGCCGAAGGCAGGAACATGGGGCGCCGCGCGACCGACAGGGAAGCTGCGGCCGGCGAGTCGTCGATCCGCGTCAGCGTCGAGAAGGTCGACCAGCTCATCAACCTGGTCGGCGAGCTCGTGATCACCCAGGCCATGATCGAGCAGCGCATCGCCTCGCTCGATCCCATCGAGCACGAGCGCCTGCTCAACAGCGCGAGCCAGCTGGCGCGCAACACGCGCGACCTGCAGGAAGCGGTGATGTCGATCCGCATGATGCCGATGGACTACGTGTTCTCGCGCTTCCCGCGCATGGTGCGCGACCTCGCCGGCAAGCTCGGCAAGAAGGTCGAGTTCGTCACCCGCGGTGCGGCGACCGAACTCGACAAGGGGCTGATCGAGCGCATCGTCGACCCGCTCACTCACCTGGTGCGCAACAGCGTCGACCATGGCATCGAGTTGCCGGAGAAGCGGGTGGCCAGCGGCAAGAGCGAAACCGGCAGGCTGACGCTGTCGGCGGCGCACCAGGGCGGCAATATCGTCATCGAGGTCACCGACGACGGCGGCGGCCTCAACCGCGATCGCATCCTCGACAAGGCGCGCCAGAACGGCCTGCCGGTGTCGGATTCGATGACGGACAGCGAAGTCTGGCAGCTGATCTTCGCGCCTGGCTTCTCCACCGCCGAAGTCGTCACCGATGTTTCCGGGCGCGGCGTCGGGATGGACGTGGTCAAGCGCAACATCACGGCGATGGGCGGCACCGTCGATATCACCTCGATCCCCGGCGTCGGCACGACGATTTCCATTTCGCTGCCGCTCACGCTGGCCATCCTCGACGGCATGTCGATCAAGGTGGGCGAGGAAATCTACATCCTGCCGCTGGGCTATGTCATCGAGTCGTTGCAGCCGGCAGCGAGTGACGTCAAGGACATCGCCGGCCAGGGGCAGGTCGTCAAGATCCGCGGCGAATACCTGCCGCTGATACCGCTCTACCAGATCTTCGCGATCGAGCCGACGCATACCGATCCATCGCAGGGCATCGTCGTCATCCTCGAAGCCGACGGCAAGAAGGCCGCGCTCCTGGTCGACAGCCTGGTCGGCCAGCAGCAGGTGGTGGTGAAGAACCTCGAATCGAACTTCCGCAAGGTGGCCGGCATCTCCGGCGCGACCATCCTTGGCGACGGCGGCGTCTCGCTGATTCTCGACGTGTCCGCGCTGCTGCGCTCGAGCCGCCAGCTCGGCATGGACGCACTCGCATTCTGACCCGGCCATTGAGACGACACGAACCAGAAGGACGCACGACATGAGCGACAGCATCCACCACCCCACAAGCAGGGAAGCAGGCGACGACGGCCCCGCGAAGGAATACCTCGCCTTTACGCTGGGGCGCGAGGAATACGGCATCGACATCCTGCGCGTGCAGGAATTGCGCGGCTACGAGCCGGTCACCCGCATCGCCAATGCGCCGGATTTCATCAAGGGCGTGGTCAACCTGCGCGGCACCATCATTCCCATCGTCGACCTGCGCATCAAGTTCCGCCTGGGCGAACCGATCTATGACCAGTTCACCGTGGTGGTCGTGCTCAATATTGGCGGCCGCATCGTCGGCATCGTCGTCGACAGCGTGTCGGACGTGACCACGCTCACGCCCGGCCAGATCAAGCCGCCGCCCGAGATGGGCACGGTGTTCGATGCCGACTGCCTGATCGGCCTGGGGTCGATCAACGAGCGCATGCTGATCCTGGTCGATATCGACAAGCTGATGACCAGCCCCGACATGGGGCTCGCCGAAAGGATCGCGGCGTAATGCGACCAAGCTCCGGCGCTCGGGCCGGCCTGCGGAGAATTCAAAGGAAACTGCCATGCTGAACAACCTGACCATCAAGACGCGGCTGATATTCGTCATCGCCTTCCTGTCGGTGCTGCTGATCGTGATCGGCGGCATCGGCCTGACCAGCCTCAAGGATACCAACGCGTCCCTGCAGGGGATGTACCAAGACCGCCTGGTCGCGATGGGGAAACTCGAGCGCGCTTCCAGCCTCATCAACAAGAACCAGATCCTGATCGGCGAATCGCTCGTGGGCCAGCTCTCGGCCTTCCCCGAGGACGTGGCGGCGGTCGACAAGCGGGTGGCAGAGATCCGTGCGTCGATGGAGGAAATCAACGCGCTGCTCAAGGCCTACGGCGAAGCCAGGCTGACTGAAGAAGAGGCCCGGCTGTTCAAGGCGCTCAGCGATCAGCGCGTGAATTTCGGCCGCACGGCGCTGTTGCCCTCGCTGGCCGCGTTGTCGGCCCACGACTTCCAGCAGGCGAGCGAACTGCAGGCGATCATGGTCGAGGCCTACCCGCCGGTGCGCGCGGCTGCCGAAAAACTGATCCAGTTCCAGCTCGACGCCGCCAAGCGGCAGTTCGAGGAATCGCAGTCGCGCTATGCCATGGTGCGCAATCTTTCCATTGTCGTGACCGTCATCGGCCTGCTGCTGGCGGCGCTGGTCGGTTACTTCACCATCCGCGCGATCACCGGCTCCCTGCGGAAGGCCGTGCACGTCGCCGAGGCGGTCGCCGCGGGCGACCTCACCCAGCGCATCGAGGTCACCTCGCGGGACGAGATTGGGCAGCTCATGCAATCGCTGCAGGAGATGAACGAAGCGCTGGTGCGCGTGGTGGGTCAGGTGCGCGCGGGGGTCGACACCGTTGCGACCGCCTCCAGCCAGATTGCCAGCGGCAACCTCGATCTTTCCAGCCGCACCGAAGAGCAGGCCTCGAGCCTGGAGGAAACCGCGAGCTCGATGGAAGAGCTCACCAGCACCGTCAAGCAGAACGCCGAGAACGCGCGCCAGGCCAACCAGCTCGTCAATGCCACGGCGGATGTCGCGGCCAAGGGCGGCGACGTCGTCGGCCAGGTCGTGACGACCATGGCCTCGATCAAGGACAGCTCCAGGAAGATCGCCGACATCATCGGCGTCATCGACGGCATTGCCTTCCAGACCAACATCCTGGCGTTGAACGCCGCGGTCGAGGCCGCGCGCGCGGGCGAGCAGGGACGCGGCTTCGCGGTGGTTGCCGCCGAAGTGAGGAATCTTGCGCAAAGGAGCGCGGGTGCGGCCAAGGAGATCAAGGCGCTGATCGAGGATTCCGTCGCCAAGGTCGACGCGGGCGGGGACCTGGTCGACGAAGCCGGTCACACCATGGAAGAGATCGTCACCTCGGTCAAGCGCGTCACCGACATCATGAGCG
>DYFW01000180.1 GCA_020725005.1 Thiobacillus denitrificans | reverse complement strand
CGCGATCTCGGTCACCGCGGCGACGTTCTCGCGCGCGGTGAGGCTGGGAATGAGGTTGTAGAACTGGAACACGAAGCCGACGTGCTCGCGACGGAAGCGCGTGAGTTCTGTATCGGTGGCGCCGGTGAGCACCTGGTCGAGGTAGCGCACCTCGCCGCCGGTCGGCGTGTCGAGGCCGCCGAGGATATTGAGCAGGGTCGACTTGCCGCTGCCCGAGGGACCGAGCAACACCACCAGTTCGCCGCGGTAGAGCGCAAGGTCGATGCCGCGCAGCGCGTGCACCTCGACCTCGCCCATGCGGTAGACCTTGGTGAGGCCACGGGCGACGAAGACGGGTTGGGAGCTGTCGGCCGGCATGCGGGCATGATGCCACGCGGGCTTGCGTGCGGCCAGCGATCAGCGGACGGGCAGATGCTCGGCGAACCACCCGGCGGCGTGCGCGGCCACCGCCTCCAGCGTGCCGGGTTCCTCGAACAGATGCGTGGCGCCGGGCACGATGACGAATTCCTTCCGGCAGCGCAACTGGTCATACGCCCGCTGGTTGAGGCCGATCACGATATCGTCGTAACCACCGACCAGCAGCAGCGTCGGCGCGGTGACCGCCGCCAGCGCCTGCGCACTCGCCAGGTCGGGGCGACCGCCGCGCGAGACGACGGCGCGCGCCCGCGGGCCCAGCGCGGCAGCAGCTTCGATCGCGGCGGCGGCGCCCGTGCTGGCGCCGAAGAAGCCGAGCGGCAGCGCCTGGGTTTCGTCCTGTTCGCCCACCCAGCGGGCGGCTTCGAGCAGGCGCCGCGTCAAGAGTCCGATGTCGAAGCGGCGCGAATAGTCGGCGTCTTCCTCGGGCGTGAGCAGATCCATCAGCAAGGTGCCGACGCGCGCCGCGCGCAGCACGCCGGCAACGTAGTTGTTGCGCGGCGAATGCCGGGACGAGCCGCTGCCGTGCGCGAACAGCACCAGGCCGATGGCGTCATCGGGTAGCTGCAGCATGCCCTCGATGGTGGCGCGGCCGGCGGGGATGTGAACGAGTGTCGAACGCATCACGCGCGGCGCTCCCGATGCAGGGCAATGGGGATGCGGCGGTTGCCGAAGGGATGCGAGAACACGCCGAAGCGGCCGGCGATCGCGGTGCCACACTGCGGGCAATGGCCGTCGGGCGTGACCCGGTAGTCGTCGATGCGGTACCAGTCACGCACGATCAAGGGGGCCTGGCAGCCGGGGCAGAAGGTGGTGCCGCCCGTGACGTCGTGCACATTGCCGGTGTAGACGTAATGCAGCCCGGCCCTGAGCGCGATCTCGCGTGCGCGCGTCAGCGTCGACGGCGGCGTGGGCGGCACGTCCATCATTTTCCAGTCGGGATGGAAGGCGGAAAAGTGCAGCGGCACGTCGGGGCCGAGTTCTTTCATCACCCACGCGGAGAGCGCCCCGATCTCGGCGTCGGAATCGTTGTGGCCGGGGATCAGGAGCGTGGTGATCTCGAACCAGACGTCGGTCTCGCGCTTGAGATACACGAGCGTGTCGAGCACCGGCTGCAGGTGGCCGCCGGTGAGCTTGACGTAGAAATCCTCGGTGAAGCCCTTGAGGTCGACGTTGGCGGCGTCCATCTTGGCGTAGAACGCGCGCCGCGGCTCGTCGGTCATGTAGCCGGCGGTCACCGCCACGGTCTTGATGCCGCGCGCGTGGCAGGCGTCGGCGACGTCCATCGCGTATTCGGCGAAGATCACCGGATCGTTGTAGGTGAAGGCGACGCTCTTGCAGCCTGCCTGCTCGGCCGCCCGCGCGATCTCGTCCGGCATCGCCCGGTCCACCATGGTGTCGGTTTCGCGCGACTTGGAGATATCCCAGTTCTGGCAGAACTTGCACGCGAGGTTGCAGCCGGCGGTGCCGAAGGAAAGCACCGAGCTTCCCGGGTAGAAATGGTTGAGCGGCTTCTTCTCAATGGGGTCGACGCAGAAGCCCGACGAACGCCCGTAGGTCGTGAGGACGAGCTTGCCGCCTTCCATCTTGCGCACGAAGCACAGGCCACGCTGGCCTTCGTGCAGCTTGCAGTAGCGCGGGCAGAGGTCGCACTGGATGCGGCCATCCGGCAGCGCGTGCCACCAGCGTGCCGGGTAATGCGATTCAGGAATGGACATGCGCTGGCTCCTTCTCTTTCCATTTCTTAACGGTGTAGCGCGACAGGCGCACGCCGCTGTCCCAGAAATCGGCCGGCAGGCCCGCCTTGCGCTTGAGGTGCGCGAGGAACTCGGCGGGATCGGGCAGCTGCTCCCAGACCTGCGGCAGGAAGGTGCCGCGGTGGCGGCCGTATTCGAGCACCACGCCGTCGACGTGGGGGCGCAGCAGAACCAGGGCCTCGCCCTCGCTCGCCGCCGCGAGCGGCTCGCTCGGCGACAGCAGCGAGACCTCGACACGGACGTCGTCGTATTCGTCCGCGCTCAGCGGCGGGAAGCGCGGGTCGCGGAAGGCGGCCGCCACCGCGTTCTCGCGCACGTCGACCCCCAGCGGGCGATACGCTTCCAGCGTGCCGATGCAGCCGCGCAGGTCGCCGTTGCGGGTGAGCGTGACGAATGTCGCGCCGGGTTCGGCAAGCCAGGGCGCTTCGACGGGCCAAGGCGCCGGCTGGCCGAGTCTTGCGGCGATCTCGGCGCGCGCCAGGCCGAGCAGCGTCTCGCCCTTTTCCTCGTCGTCCGGTTGTTCGGCGGCGCGCGCGGGCACGAAGGCGAAGGCCGCGTAGCCGACCACGCGATCCGGGTCGCCCGCGGTGTCGCCGGAATTGCGAAGATCCAGCTCGACCGGGCGCAGGCCGTGCCGCCGCGCGGCGAGCAGCAAGCCGTTGACCGGCGTCGCCCCGCAGGCCTGCTCGTGGCTGAGACGCGGATTCATCGCCAAGATCGCGTTCGCGGTCGCGCGGTCGACCTGGCGCGCCAGCGATGCCGGCAGATAGTGCGACAAATCGGAGCTGATCACGATCAGCGTCTCGTCGCCGTCCCACGCGGTTTCCAGCACCTGTGCCACCTCGTCGGCAGTCGCCTCGCCCACCACCAGCGGCAGCAGGCTGAATTCGCCCAGCACCTGCTGCAGGAAGGGCAGTTGCACTTCCAGCGAGTGTTCCATCTGATGGGCGGCGGCACTCGACACCACCTGCGGCAGGCCGGCGAGCGCCTGCATGCCGGCGCGGTCGAGCGGAATTTCGCCCAGCGGGGTGGCGAACCGGTCCGCCGCGGGCAGCGCAAGCCCGCGCACGTACACACGATGCGCGGGGCCCAGCAGCACCACGCGGCGAATGCGGCCGCGCAGCGGGGCGAGCCGGGCGTAGGCGCTGGCAGCGACCGGGCCGGAATATATATAGCCGGCGTGCGGCACGATGATCGCCTTCGGCGTGCCGGCCGCGCCCCCCGCCGGCGCGTGCGCCAGCAGGTCGGACACGGTACGCGCGAGCACGCGGGGGTCGTCCGGATAGAACATGCCGGCGACGGCGGCGGGTCGGATGGTGGTCATGGCAAGTCCCTCATTGATCAGCTTAGTAGATATGGGGGAATTGCCTACATTCAACCCGAATGCATCATCCGGGTTGAAACTGCCGGCGTGCCGCCGCGAATTGCACGAGCCGCCCCCGCCGCCGGTACCATCCCCGGTAATATTGGCGAAAACGACGATCACGGGGGGCAGGGGGTGTTATCCAGACAGGCAGACGGCACGCGCGCACTTTTGAAGAACCTCCTGCAGACGTCCACCGACGAGGTGCTGATATGCGACGCCGTCACGCTGCGCGTCGAGCTGGCCAACCCGGCTGCCGTCCGCAACCTGCACACCCCGCGCAAGACCCTGAAGACGCTGACCCTGCACGACTGTCTTGCCGAGGCCGACGCCCGGGCGCTGCCCGGGCGGCTCGCCGCCCTCGGCGACAAGCCAGGCCAGCGGATCCGCTTCCACGCCCATTGCCGCCGCCGCGACGGCAGCCTCTATCCGGCCGATATCCGGCTTTTCCGCGCCGCCCTGGATGGCAAGACCGTTTTCGTCTGGGTCGCCACCGACACCAGCCAGCGCGAAGCGAAGCGCCGGGCGCAGGTGCAGTCCGCCTCCGACCTGCGCGCCATCGTCGCGCACATCCCCGGCATGGCCTACCAAGTGCAACCGGGCGGCAAGGACGGCACGGTACTGCGCTATGTCAGCGCGCAGTCGGCGCAGCTGCTCGGCATCAAGCCCGCCGCGCTGCGCGCCGACCCCGGTTTCTTCCACCGCATCATCCTCGACGATGACAAGCCGGACTACGAAGCGCAACTGGCCGAGGCCGGCGGCGTGCACCTCACCTTCAACTGGGTCGGCCGCATCTGGATGGAGGCCTGGAAGGACGTGAAGTGGATCAACGTGCGGGTGAGCCGCCGCGACACCCCGCGCGGCCCCATCTGGGACG
>DYFW01000179.1 GCA_020725005.1 Thiobacillus denitrificans | reverse complement strand
AGCCGATCACCGGCGAGATCACCTACGGGCTGGAGCGCCTGGCGATGTACCTGCAGGGTGTCGAGAGCGTCTACGACCTGGTGTGGACCGGCGGGCTCACCTACCGAGACGTCTACCACCAGAACGAGGTCGAGCAGAGCGCCTACAACTTCGAGCACAGCGATGTCGATTTCCTCCTGACCGCGTTCGGCGCGCACGAGAAGAAGGCGCAGGAGCTCATGGCCGCGCAGCTCGCGCTGCCGGCGTATGAGCAAGTACTGAAAGCCGCGCACACCTTCAACCTGCTGGATGCGCGCGGCGCGATTTCGGTGACCGAGCGCGCCGCCTACATTGGCCGCATCCGCAACCTCGCGCGCGCCGTGGCCAGGAGTTATCTCGATTCCCGCGCGCGGCTGGGTTTCCCGATGGCGCCGCGCGCGTGGGCCGAGGAAGCGCAGGCGATGCTGGCCAGGAAGGAGGCGGCATGAGCACCGCCAACCTGCTGGTCGAACTCTTCACCGAGGAGCTGCCGCCCAAGGCGCTGAAGAAACTCGGGGAGGCTTTCGCGAAAAAGCTATTCGAAGGTTTGGAATTAAATGATTTCCTGGAGCCATCCGCGAAACTAACAAACTATGCCAGCCCGCGGAGATTGGCTGCGCATATTACGGACGTCAGGGCGATTTCGGAGCCACGGCCACAGCCGCCGAAAACACTTATGCCTGCCTCAGTCGGACTCGATGCCGACGGTAGACCAACGGCACCGCTCCTCAAGCGCTTGCGCTCCATGTACCACGACGATGTCGATATCGAGTGGCTGATGCGCGAACGTGTGATTCTGGTTGAAGAGGGTGGCAAGAAGGTCCTAAAGCATGAAGAAGGCCTCGCCGCAGGAAGCCAATTGTTCATAAGATTGGGCGGTGCACTTGAAGATGCGCTTCAAGCTTTGCCCATCCCCAAGGTAATGAGCTACCAGCTCGCCGACGGCTGGACGACGGTCAATTTCGTGCGTCCGGTGCATGGGCTCGTCGTGCTGCACGGCGCGGACGTGGTGCCGGTGTCGGTGCTCGGCCTGGAGGCGGGGCGCACGACGCAGGGCCATCGTTTCGAGGCGAAGCGGGCGAGGATCACGCTGCGTGACGCCGACAGCTACGTGTCGCAGCTCGCCGACGAGGGCGCAGTGATCGCGAGCTTCGCCGAGCGCCGCGCCGAGATCGCGCGCCAGCTCGCGGCTGCGGCGTCGTCGCTGGGGCTGGCAGCGGTCGAGGACGACGCCCTGCTCGACGAAGTGACTGCGCTGGTCGAACGCCCGAACGTGCTCGTGGGCCAGTTCGAGCAGGCCTTCCTCGACGTGCCGCAGGAGTGCCTGATCCTCACCATGAAGGCGAACCAGAAATATTTCCCGCTGCTGGACGCGGCGGGCAAACTCACGAACCGGTTCCTCATCGTCTCCAATATCGCGCCAGCCGATGCGTCGGCGGTGATCGGCGGCAACGAGCGCGTGGTGCGCCCACGTCTGGCCGATGCCAAGTTTTTTTACGATCAGGACCGCAAAAAAACACTGGAATCGCGCGTGCCGGGCCTCGCCAAGGTCGTGTATCACAACAAGCTCGGCAGCCAAGGCGAGCGCGTCGAGCGCGTGCGCGCGATCGCCCGCTGGGTGGCCGAGCGGGTCGGTGCCGACGTCAGGCTGGCCGACCGTGCAGCGCTCTTGGCCAAGGCCGACCTGCTCACCGACATGGTCGGCGAATTTCCCGAGCTGCAGGGCATCATGGGCGGCTACTATGCGCGCCACGACGGCGAGGACGAACGGGTTGCTCAAGCGATCGCCGATCAGTATCGGGTGCGGCGCGACGAGACCGGGGCCGTGTCCAATCTGGTGAGCGAAGTGCTGCAGATCGCCGACCGCATCGAGACGCTAGTCGGCATCTGGGGCATCGGGCTCAAGCCCACCGGCGACAAGGATCCGTTTGCGCTGCGCCGCCACGCGCTGTCGGTGATCAAGTCCTTCCAGCTCCTGGGCGCGCTGTTCGCCACCGACCGCGACGGCCTGCGGCTCAAGCTCGACGACCTGATCGAATACGCGCTGTCGGTGTTCCCGGCGGGGGTGCTGGCGGGCAACGTCGCCGAGGAAGTGAAGCTCTTCATCTACGAGCGCAATGCCAACCAGTTGACGCCGATGTTCGGCGCGGAAACCGTGGCGGCGGTGTTCGCCAACCTGCCGCCGCTGCACGAAATCGTTCAACGCTGCCGCGCGGTGGACGAATTCGCGAAGCTGCCCGAAGCCCCCAGCCTCGCCGCCGCCAACAAGCGCGTCGCCAACCTCCTCAAGAAGGCCGAGGGCGCCGTCGGCGAAACCGCCGACCCGGCACGCTTCGTCGGGGACGCGGAAAAGGCGCTGTTCGCGGCGCTCGGCGAAATCGCGCCCAAGGCCGACGCCGCCTTCGCGGCGGGCGACTACACGGGCTCGTTGCGGCAGCTCGCCGCGCTGAAAACGCCGGTCGACGCCTTCTTCGACGCCGTGATGGTCAATGCCGACGATCCCGCGCTCCGGGCCAATCGCCTGGCGCTCCTGAACCAGCTGCACCAGACCATGAACCGGGTGGCTGACATCGCCCGCCTGGCCGCCTAAACTGCCCGCATGAAGCTCATCATTCTCGACCGTGACGGCGTCATCAATTTCGATTCCGCCCAGTTCATCAAGTCGCCGGACGAATGGAAGCCGATTCCCGGCAGCCTGGAGGCGATCGCGCGCCTGACGCACGAGGGCTGGCGCGTGGTCGTCGCGACCAACCAGTCGGGCCTGGCGCGCGGCCTGTTCGAGATGGCGACGCTGAACGCGATCCACGCCAAGATGCATCGTGCGGTGGCGCAGGCGGGCGGGCGCATCGAAGCGGTCTTCTACTGTCCGCACGCGGCCGACATGGCATGCAACTGCCGCAAACCCCGGCCGGGCCTGTTCGACGAGATCGCCGCGCGCTACGGGCGTGACCTCGCCGGCGTGCCCGCGGTCGGCGATTCGCTGCGCGACCTCCAGGCGGCGGCGAGCGTGGGCGCGCGGCCGCTGCTGGTGCGCACCGGCAAGGGCGAGAAGACGCTCGCCGGCGGCGGCCTGCCGGCCGACACCCCGGTATTCGCCGACCTCGCCGACGCCGTCGAACACCTGCTCAACACCGCCGCATGAACCTGCTCCGCTCGGTCGTATTCGCGGTCCTGCAAACCGTGTTGACGCTGTTTTTCAGCGTCGTTGCCTTCCTGAGTTTCCCTTGTCGGGCACACACGCGCTATCGCCTCATCACCGGCTATAACCGTGCGATCCTGTGGCTCGCGCGCCATGTGCTCGGCATCCGCTACGTCATCGAGGGCCGGGAACACCTGCCGGCGCGGCCGGCCGTCATCCTCGCCAAGCACCAGTCGGCGTGGGAGACGATCGCCTTCCTGTGCGTGTTCCCGCCGGTGTCTCCGGTGATCAAGCAGGAACTGCTGAAGATTCCGTTCTTCGGCTGGGCGTTCCGCCTGCTCAACCCCATCGCCATCGACCGCGGCGCCGGGCGCGAAGCCCTGAAGCAGATCGTGAGCCAGGGCCGCGAAAAGCTCGCGCAGGGCTTCTGGGTGCTGGTGTTTCCCGAGGGCACGCGGGTTGCGCCCGGCGAGAAGGGTCGCTACGGCATCGGCGGCGCCTGGCTGGCGGCCGAGACCGGGGCGCCCATCGTGCCGGTCGCGCACAACGCGGGCGAAGTGTGGCCGAAGAACGCCTTCATCAAGCGGCCCGGCACCATCACCGTGCGCATCGGCCCGGCGATCGACAGCGCCGGCAAGAGCGCCGCCGAGCTGACTCGAATGGTCGAAGCCTGGATCGAAACCGAAATGACGAGGTTGCCCCCTGCTCGCGCGCGCCAATAGCGGCGTGCTGCAGCTCGGCGACGCCGTCGTGCCCTACGAGCTGCGGCGCTCGCGCCGCCGCCGCACGCTCGGGCTCACCGTCACCGCGCGCGAAGTGCGCATCCATGCGCCGGTGTGGACGCCGCGCGACGAAATCGAAACCTATGTCGCGCGCCAGCACGACTGGCTGCGTCGCGCCTGGGCCCGCATGCAGGCGCGCGTGCCGGTCCGCGACGCCGGGACGGACGGGGTGCGCTATCTCGGCCGCACGCTCGCGCTCGACGTGCGCGCTTCCTTGTTCACCGAGATCCGCCGCCAGCGCGATGTGCTGCTCGTGTACGCCGCACCGGGCTCCGACCTCCAGGCATTGCTGCGCGAGTGGCTGCGCGCCCGGGCCGGGCGCGTGCTTGCCTGGCGGCTCTCGCGCCTGGCCCGGAAGCTCGGCCGCGCGCCGGCGCGTTTCGCCCTGTCCGACGCGCAGACGCAATGGGGCAGCTGCACCCGGCGCGGCCACGTGCGCCTCAACTGGCGGCTGGTACAGGCGCCGCTCGCCTTGATCGATTACGTCGCGGCGCACGAACTCGCGCATCTGGTGCACCTCGACC
>DYFW01000178.1 GCA_020725005.1 Thiobacillus denitrificans | reverse complement strand
ACGCAACCCGGATATCGCCGGTGCCGGTGCGGACCAGCTTGCCGGCCGCAAGCGTGAAATTGCCCGTACCTGCCGCAACCGCCAGCGGGTCGGCCGCCACCGCATCCGCCCCCGCAACCAGTCGGTACGACCACGAATCGCCGGCCAGTAACGTCGCCGGCGCCGTGCCCGACAGCGGGGTGGCCACATTGAAGCCGTCGGACAGATTGGCATTGAGCAGGAGATCGCCTGCCGCGCGAAGGGTCAGTACGCCCGTTTCCCCGCCTGCCCGCGCGGCCGAAAGATTCCAGTCCTGCGCCAGCGTGAGATGGCCAGTCGAACGCACCTCCACGCCCGTCAACACACGCAGGTCGGCGCGGTTGAGGCGCGTCCTGATCGCGGCGTGGTTCGCGGCGAACGCCGTGTTGTCGGCGGTAATCGCGCCCAGCCCCAAAGTCGTACCGCTGTTGGTGGTGCTGGCGTTGAGCGTGGTTTTGTTGTCGTACACCTTGACCGCTTCGACCGCGACCGAGCGCGCGCCGGCAATCGTGCTGTCAAGCGCCGTCACGGCCACGTCGGTGTCGCCGCTGATACGCGGTGCGCGCAGGTTGAGCGTGCCGCCCTGTCCGCCCGCGCCGCCCGTGAGATCAATCGTGCTGCCCGAAGCGAAGGCGAGCGCGCCCTCGCGGGTGCCGATTTCGATGTCGCCGCCGTCTTTGCCCGCGCCGCTGGAACGGGCCATGAGCCGGGCCGTACCCAGCACGTTCACGTCATTCCTGGCAAAAAGTTCGATGCGTCCGGCTGCTTCGCCCGACACGTCCAGCGTACCGGCCACGTCGAGCTTGCCGTTGTCCACGGCAACGGCGATGTCCTCTGCGGCCAGCCTATCGGTCGCGGCAATGCTCACGTCGCCGGTACGCACACGCAGCCCGCGCGCACCATCAAAGCCCCCTGCGTTGAGTGCGGTGTTGAGCGTCGAGAAGCTGGAAAGCGATCCCGTGTCGATATCCACGCGCGCGCCCTCGCCGCGCCTCCCCGAAGCATTGGCCGGCGCCTGGCCTTGCACGCTGCCATTGGCAGCGGTGAAGCGGCCGTTGACCGCACGCACGAGCAGGCGGCCCGCGTCGCCGCCCGCTACGGCGGACACGTCCACCTGCGCCCCGGAGACGAAGTTCACGTCGCCGGTGTCGCTGACGAATTCCGCCGTGCCGCCCCAGCCGGGTTTTTCCACGTCGAAGAATTTCACCGCGCGCCCGGCGACATCCACGCGCGCGTTCGCGCCCAGATTCACGTCGCCTGCGGTCGCGGTGAGCTTGAATCCGCCCGAGGGCAATTCAGCCTTGCTGTCGAAATCGACGCTCGTACCTTGCAGCGCCCACTTCGCGCCGAGCGCGGTGACCGGCGCCAGCAAGCGGTCGGCCGTGTGCGCCGCAACCGTGAGCGCAGCATTGGAACGCAGCGCCTGATTCGAACCGGCCTCGCCGCGAATGCGTGCGATATTCAGCGTCAGCGGGGCATCGACCGTGAGGCTGCCCTTGCCCTGACCGGCCAACTCGTTGGCGGTTACCGATACCGCGCCAAAACCCTTGATCTCCTTGTCGCCCGCGCCCAGGGCGAGCGTGTCGGCGGTGACGGCCAGCGTGCCGCTGCCGAGCGGGCCGCCTGCCGCAAAGCTGGCGGCATTGTTGGGGTTGGCGAGGGTGAGATTCTTGGCATTGAGCTGCGCGGTTTTGCCGGCATTGTCGATCCCGGCCAGCCCCGCGCCTTGCAGGGTGAGCTGCTGGAGCAGCGGCTTGCCGTCGACATCCAGCGTGCCCACGCTCACGTCGCCGTAAAAATCAAACGTGGAATAGCTGGTGAGCGTGAGGCTGGCAAGATTCATAGCATCCAGCTCGGCCTGGCCATAGGTCAGGCCTTCGCTGCCCGATGGCGCGGCGCCGAAATTGATGCGCGTGGCGCCCGTCGCCAGCCGGCCGGCCACCGTCTGGCCGTTGTTGCTGAAAACCGTGGTGCCCTCGTAGGCATTGTCTTTCGTCGCATCGAGCGTAATTGAATCGGCGGCAACCAGGGTGCTGCCCGCTTCGCCCAGGAGCGTCCCGGCGCTGCGATCCGGGTTGCCGGTACGCGAGAAGCTCGCCGTGGTCGATGCCGCGCGCACGAAGGCGCCATTGCCGTTGGCCATGTAGCGCCCGGCGTCGCCCGCCTTGCCCTGCGCGTCGATGGCGCTGCCGGCCTTGAGTGTCAGGGCGTCTTGCGCCGCGAGCATGACCTCGCTGCCCTTGAGCGTCGTCGCGGCGTCGTTCGCCAGCATCACCGCTGCCGCATCCACCGCGATGGAGGTTTCGTCGCCATTGCGCGCGCGGGTGCCGCCGATGAGCAGGCTGTCGGCGCCCAGTGCGTTGAGCTTGCCCGCGTCAAGCACGACGGCGTCCGGATCGAGCCCGGCTGGCGCACCGCTCACGACGGCGATTTTCTGCGCGCTGACATCGAGCTGCCCGCCGCGCCCGCCCGCGCCTGCGGCAAATTTGTAATGTGCGTCGAGTGCGAGCGCATGCGCGCCGGCACCCAGCGCCTTGACCGACAACAACCCAGCATCCTGCGGACGGGTGCCCGCGGCGAAAAAGTCCGAGGCTTTGGCGAGGGCGAACTCCGAGCGTGCCTGCACCTGCTCGCGCGTCAGCACTTCGATGCCCTGCCAGTTTGCATCCCTGGGCGCATTGGCGCGCGAATCGGTCACATACCCGGCGGCGATGCGCACGCCGTCCTGCCGGCTGTAGGCCTGGCCCGGCATCAGGTCCTTGATGCCCGTGTCGAGCCTGACTGCAAAGGCGCCCGGCAACAGCGCGTAATGCGCGGGCAGGAGAGTGTAGACGCCGTCCTTCAGTCCCGGCACGCCGGCCAGATACACCGATTCGCCGCTGGCGCGGTCGAAGCCTTCCTGCGGATCGGCCGGCGCGAAGCCCCGGGCGTAGCCAGGCAGGATGGCATAGGTGTGCCTGTCGGCGAGGATGTCGCGCGAGCCGCCCGGCCCGACGGTGAATTCGTAGGCCTGCAGGTCGCCGCCGCCGGCGAGGGCGAGCGTTGCGCCGGCCTGCATGTCGATGCGGTCCGCCTGGGTGCGGATGGACTTATCCGGCAGAGATTTGATTTCGATTTTGCTGCCGCCCGCATCGACGATCCAGGTACGTCCGTTCTCGACCTTGCCAAACGGGATCAGACTGCCCGGCGCGGCGGACACCGAGGTCAGGCTGCCGTCCTTGAACACCAGGCTGTTGCCCGCCTGCAGGTCGATTTGGCCGAACGGCACCCACAGGCTGCCGCCCTGCACGATGTCCTGCGCCTTCACCGTCAGGCTGCCGAGCGCCGACAGGGGCTGCACCGGCGCGTGCGCAGTCCGGCTGAACTCGACGCGTCCCGCGCCGGCATCGAGGGTGTGCTGCGCATAGCTTGCCGGCGCGACCAGCGCGCCATGGAGCGCCAGATCGGCCGCGGCCTTGAGCGCGCCGGTCGGCTTCGGTACGGCGCTGGTGGATACCCCGGCCAGGCGGATTTCCTGCGTGCCGGCGAGTTCCGCGCGCGCCATGCCGGACAGGGTTTGCGCGCCCGCCAGTTCGAGCAGTGCCGCATTGGCCCGGAACACGCCGGTTCCCGCGACGGGTGCCCCGCCGGTACCCTGGCGTTCGGCATCGTAATTGCCCAGGCGGATCGTGTGCGCGGTCAGCGCGGCGTCGCCGCCGGCCGTTTCCAGCCGCGGCGCGACGAGGCGGATTTCGCGCAGGGGCAGATCGCGTCCTGCGCCCAGATCGAGAGCGTTTTCCAGCCGGATCGCATTCTGGCTCTTCAGGGCCACGCGATCGAAGCCTGCCGCTTCGAGTCTGACCGCATCGAGTTTCGCCTGTCCATTGAAGCCGCCCGGTATGGCCGTGCCGGGAACCAGCCCGCCGGTCTGGTCCGGCACGCCGGCAGCAAGGCTGACGGTGCGCGCTGCTGTCGGATACCCCGCGCCCAGCGCCGTCACGCTGCTGCCCAGATTGAAATCGAACGTGCCGCCGCGCTGCGCGCTGCTGCCGGCACGGGCTTCCATCGTGCCGTCCAGAAGCGCGCCCTCGCGTGCCGAAACGCGGATCGTGCCGGCATCGCTGCCGACCATGCGGCCCAAACCGCCCGCCTCGTTTGGCAGGTCGAGGCGAACCGGCACCACGCCATTGCTGCGAACGATCGACCCGCTTTCCGTTACGACGAAACCACTGGTCGCGTCGAGCGCGACCGTGCCGCCGTCCAGCACCTTGCCCACGCGCAGCCCCCTGCTGTCGGCGTAGGTGCGCGCCGCGCCGCTGGCGTCGAGCACGGCGTTCGCGCCCAGCCAGACTGCGTAGCTCGCGTCGTAAGCCAAGTTGGGGTCGCGGTTGACGATGCCCGCGCTGATCGTGCCGCCTGCCGTGCGCACTTCGCCCTGGATTTCAACCCGCTTGCCGGCGTTGAATGCGAGCGAGGCGCGATCGT
>DYFW01000177.1 GCA_020725005.1 Thiobacillus denitrificans | reverse complement strand
GTGGGTGTAGCGCAGGCCGATCAGGAGTTCAAACGGAAGCAAGGCGGGCCTCGACAGGAGAATCACCGGAGTATGCCACAGCCGCCCTACTCGCCAATCAGATGCAGCGCGATCGAACGCTGCTGCGCTCCGCGCCGGTGCTCGAATACATAGATCCCCTGCCAGGTACCGAGCCGAGGCGCGCCGTCGGCAACCGGTATCGACAGGTGGGTCTGGGTGAGCGCCGCGCGCACATGCGCCGGCATGTCGTCCATGCCTTCCAGCACGTGCGCGTAGATCGGATCGCCCTCCGGCACCAGTCGCGAGAAGAAGCGCTCCAGGTCGCCCTGCACCGTCGGGTCGTAGTTTTCCTGGATCAGCAGGCTGGCCGAGGTGTGGCGGATGAACAGCGTCAGCAATCCTTCGCGGATGCCGCAGGCCCGCACCCAGTCGCGCACCTGCGGCGTAAAGGCAAACAATCCCTTGCCGCGGGTGGAAACGGTAATCTCGTGAAAAGCCTGGCGCATGGCTCGGCATTTTAGCTTTGCTACACTCGACGCATGCGCTTCATCGTGCCCCATCTCTTCCCGCCGCCCCGCCTGCTGGAAACCGCCGCCCACGACCTGCGCCTGCCCGCGCTGGAAACCCTGTTGGCACGTGGCACCCTGCACGACGTGCCGGTCGAGGGCCTGGAAGCGGCATTGTGCGAAGCGCTCGGCATCGCGCGCCAGCAGGACTGGCCGATCGCGCCGCTGGCGCTCGCCGCCGAAAACGTGGCGCCGGGTGAAGCCTGGTGGCTGCGCGCCGACCCCGTCCATCTTCGCGTGATGCGCGACCGCATCGTCCTGGCAGGCAGCGATGTACTCGACGTGACGCGCGAGGAAGCCGACGCGCTCGCCGCGTCGATCAGCCGGCATTTCGGCGCCGAACTGGCCCCGCAGGTCCATCATCCACAGCGCTGGTACCTGCGTTTCGACGTCCCGCCCGATCTGCGCACCACCCCGCTGTCCGTCGCCATCGGCCGCGACATCGACCCGCTGCTGCCCCAGGGCAAGGACGCCATGGCGTTCCGCGCGCAACTCAACGAACTGCAGATGCTGTTGCACGACCATCCCGTCAACCTTGCCCGCGAAGCGCGCGGCGCGCCGGCGGTGAACTCCCTCTGGCTATGGGGCGGCGGCCGCGCGCCGTCCCCGCCGCGCAACCCGCCGCCCGTGCATGCGCAGCGCGACGCCACGCGTGGGCTCGCGGCAAGCTGCGGCGCGCCGACCGACACACTGCCCGGCCGACTGAGCGCACAACTGCTTGAAACCGCGGGCGTCGTGGTGCTCGACGCCCTCACAGAAAGCGGCCAGGCCGGCGACGCCTGGGGCTGGCGCGAAGCCATACGGACATTGGAACAGGACTGGTTCGCGCCACTGCATCGCCTGCTGCGCAGCGCCGGCCCGCAGGGTGTGCGCCTCATCGACCCCGAGCACGGCAAGGTGCTGCATCTCGCCGCTCGCGACGCCTGGCGCGTGTGGCGCCGGCCGCGCAGCCTGCTCGATCGCCTGGCGCAACCCTAGACCGGGCTCGCCCAGAGGTCGTGCTCGTCGGCCGACTCGACCTTGACCTTGAGCCGTGTCCCCGGCTTCAATCCGTGCACACCTTCGAGATAGACGACGCCGTCGATTTCCGGCGCATCGGCATGACTGCGCGCGATCGTCCCGACCTCGTCCTCGTCGTCGACCATTACCTCGATCGTCCTGCCGATCTTCGCATCGAGCCGCATCGCGGAAATTTCCGCCTGCACTTCCATGAAGCGTTCGAGACGTTCCTCCTTCAGGTCCTCCGGCACCGGATCCGGCAACGCATTGGCCGCCGCGCCCTCGACCGGCGAATACTTGAAGCAGCCGACGCGATCGAGCTGCGCCGCCTTGAGGAACGCCAGCAGCTCCTCGAACTCGGCGTCGGTTTCGCCGGGGAAGCCGACGATGAAAGTCGAGCGCAAGGTGAGCTCCGGCACCGCACGACGCCAGGACTGGATGCGCTCGAGCGTCTTGTCGACGGCACCGGGGCGCTTCATCAGCTTCAAGAGACGCGGGCTCGCGTGCTGGAAGGGAATGTCGAGGTAAGGCAGCACGATGCCGTCGGCCATCAGCGGAATCACATCGTCGACGCTGGGATACGGATACACGTAATGCAGCCGCACCCAGGCGCCGAGACTGCCGAGCGCGCCGGCGAGTTCGGTCATGCGCGTCTTCAGCGGACGGCCGTTCCAGAACCCCGGGCGATATTTGACATCGACGCCATAGGCACTGGTGTCCTGCGAGACGACAAGAAGCTCCCGCACCCCGGCGCCAACCAGTTTTTCCGCCTCTTGCATCACCTCGCCGATCGGCCGGCTCACCAGGTCGCCGCGCATCGACGGAATGATGCAGAAGCTGCAGCGATGGTTACAGCCTTCGGATATCTTCAGATACGCATAATGACGCGGCGTCAGCTTCACGCCCCCTGGCGGGATCAGATCCTCGAAAGGGTCGTGGGGCTTGGGCAGCGCTCCGTGCACCGCCGCCATCACCTCGTCGAGCGCTTGCGGGCCGGACACAGCCAGCACCTTGGGGTGCGCCTCGCGCACCACGTCACCCTTGGCACCGAGGCAGCCCGTGACGATAACCTTGCCGTTCTCGGCCAGCGCCTCGCCGATCGCCTCCAGCGATTCCTGCACCGCGGCGTCGATGAAACCGCAGGTGTTGACCACCACCACATCGGCATCGTCGTAGGTGCCGACGATGCCGTAGCCCTCGGCGCGCAACTGGGTGAGGATACGCTCGGAATCGACCGTCGCCTTCGGACACCCGAGCGAGACGAAGCCGACGGTCGGCGTGCGTGCGCGTTTTTCTTTAGCTACCATGACGGTCAATCCTGAGGGAGCAGTGTGATGTATATCGTGGCGATCGGCTGGGCCTACGTGATCCTGATGATGGCGCTTACCGCCAGCAGCCCCGGCAAGGCACTCGCAATCGTGTTTTTCCTTGGCGTCCTGCCACTGGCGTTATTCATCTATGTTTTTGGGCGACCGCCAGTGCAGCGGTCAATGCCCGTGACCGATGAGACTGCCGACCAGCGCGACCGTCCCGATACCTAATCCGATCAGCACCAGCTGCTGCAGGGTTGCGCCGAGCTCGGCACGGCGATGCAGCCCTGGAAGCAGGTCCGAAAGCGCCACGTAGAGCATGCTCGCCCCGGCGATCCCGAGCAGCACCGGCGTCCAGCCCTCGAGCATCTTCAACGCGAAATAACCGAGCAAGGCCCCGAAGATCGTCGCCACGCCGGTCAGGAAATTGATCAGCAAAGCCTTCGTCCGGCTATAACCCGAATGCAGCAGGATCAGGAAATCACCGATTTCCTGCGGGATTTCATGCGAAACGATCGCCAGCGCCGTTACCACGCCCAAGCGGAAATCGACCAGGAAAGCCCCCGCGATGATCACGCCGTCCACGAAATTGTGGAACGTGTCGCCCACCGTGATCATCAAGCCAGACCGGCCGTGACCGTGTCCGTGGTCATGGCCGCCGTGCCCCTCGCATACCGCCTCGTGACAGTGGCGCCACAGCACCAGCTTCTCGAGCAAAAAGAACAACAGGATGCCAAACAACAATGCCCTGGCAACCGTGCCGACATCACCGCCCGTCTCCGTCGCGAGCTCGACCGCTTCGGGGAGCACTTCCAGCAGCGAAGCGCCAAGCAGGGCGCCGATCGCATAGCTCACCAGCACCGGCACCCAGTTTGGGCGCGCCGACAGGGCGAGAACGGCAGCCAGCAGTAGGCTCAGCAGGCTGCCCGCGGCTGTCGCGATCAGAATGACGGCAAGGGTGGACATCGAAACGGGCAGCAGCGGAAAACCGCGATTATACCGGCAGCCCGTGGTTCGACCGCATGAAAAAGCCCGGCCAACCCAAGTCAGCGCGGGCAATTATCTAAAACGGTGCGCCGAGCATACGGGCGCACCGGATCCTGGCCGGCTCAAGGCTTGGGCTTGCCCTTGTCCCCCTTGACTGACAATTCGCCGCGCAGCTTGTCGATACTCGACTTGCCGAAGCCCTTGACCTTGTCGAGGTCGTCCACGCTCTTGAAGGGCCCGTTTTGTTCACGGTGGGCGATGATCGCCTTGGCTTTCGCCGGCCCCAGGCCCTTGACCGCTTCCAGTTCGCTCTGTGTCGCGGTATTGATATCGACGGCGCCGAACACCGGCAATGCCACCATCGCCAGCAGACCTGCCAGATACCCGAATTGCTTTCTCATTTCATCTCCTCGGTGATTGAACGGACGTGGGCGGAGGCCCACACCGACACGTTAGAGACGTCGCCGCCAAAGCACCATACGACTTTCGTCGTAGATGAATGATACAAGATTGATTTCAAAGGGAAATTTTTTTATGGCATTTCCCGCCGCGCATAAAAAAACCCCCACCGGGTTGGGTGGGGGTTTGTGTAGTTCTCCAGGGGTTTCCTGGAGGACGGCGTAAGGAGTCTGACGATGACCTACTTTCACAG
>DYFW01000008.1:34727-43397 GCA_020725005.1 Thiobacillus denitrificans | reverse complement strand
CGCTTGCCGGCGGGACAGGCGGGCGCGGCGGCTTGCCGCGGTGCTGAGCGCCCGCCTGCGGATGCCGGTGACGCTGCAGGCGCTTTTCACGCCATCGCCCGCGGCGCGTCCTGGCGTGCCGCTGTGGCAGCCCGATGCGGCGCTCGCAAGCTTGTGGCTCACGCGCCGGCTGGGCGGCCAGCGTCCCGCCGGCGTCGCGCCTTTCGTGGCGCCGAGCCTGATCCGCACGCTGGACGGCGTCCTCGCGGAGTGCTGGCTGGATGCGCCCGCCAGTTTGCCGGCCGCGCTTGCATGGCGGGTCGCGAGCGGCCTCGGCGGGGTGGCGCTGTCGCTGCAGTTGCCAGTTTCCACGAATGACATGACACGCTGGGCGCGAGGCGTGATACGGCATGCGTAGGGCGATGGCGACGACGCTGCTGCTGGCGGCGCTGCCCGCGCACGCGGCATCCGACGCGACTGGCGGCGTGCTCACCGTCCTGTCGAGCCTGGTCCTCATTCTCGGCGGCTTTGTCGCCGTGGCCTGGGTCGTGCGCCGCTACCTGCCCGGCCTGGGCGGGCAGGGGAACGTGAAAGTGGTCGGTTCGGCGGCGGTCGGCGCGCGCGAGCGCGTCGTGATCGTCGAGGTCGACGACACCTGGTTGCTGCTCGGCGTGGGCGGCGGCAACGTGCGCCTGCTGCACACGCTGCCGAAACCGGTGCGTACGCCAAGTGCGACGGAGTCCGCGCGATGAGGATTGCGCTGGGCATGGCGGCGCTGGCGGCAAGCCTGCCGGCACTCGGCGCCGAGGCGACGGTGCCGCTGCTGGCGGTGACGCCGGGCGCGGGCGGACAGGTGATCGGCGTGCCGGGCGCGAGCCTGCCGTGGCTATTGCTGTTTCCCTTCCTGCCTGCGCTGCTGCTCGCGTTCACCGCCTTCACCCGCATCGCGGTCGTGTTGTTCCTGCTGCGGCAGGGGCTGGGCAGCTCGACGGCACCGCCCAACCTGGTGCTGACGGGACTGGCGGTGCTGCTGACGGTCTTCGTCATGTCGCCCGCGATCAAGAGCATCAACGCCGAGGCCTACCAGCCGTTTCTTGCCGGCACGCTCGATTTCAACACCGCTGCCGTGCGGGCGGCGGAACCGCTCAAGGCCTTCATGCTGCGGCAGACGCGCGCCGAAGATCTCGATCTGTTCATCGGCGACGACAAGAGCATCGATCCGGCCCAGGTCGACAGCGTGCCGCTCGCCGTGCTGGCGCCGGCCTTCCTCACCAGCGAACTCAAGACCGCGTTCCAGATCGGCTTCATGGTCATCCTGCCTTTCCTGCTGATCGACCTGGTGGTCGCCGCGGTGCTGACCGCGCTCGGCGTCATCATGCTGCCGCCGCAACTGGTGTCGTTGCCGCTGAAGTTGCTGCTGTTCGTCACCGTCGACGGCTGGCACCTGCTGGTCGGCTCGCTGATCGGATCCTTCTGATGGAAGCCCTGGCCCGCGACGCGCTCTGGCTGCTGCTCGTGGTGGCGGCACCGGTGCTGCTGGCGGGGCTCGCGGTCGCGTTCGCGATCAGCCTGTTCCAGGCGACGACGCAGATCCTCGAACCGACGCTGTCCTTCGTGCCCAAGCTCGTCGTGATGCTGCTCGTGCTCGCCGCGCTGGGCGGCTGGATGGGCGGCCAGCTTGCCGAGTTCGCGCGCACCCTGCTGACCGATTTCCCGGCGCTGCTGGAGTGAACTGCCCGTGCCGCTGAGTGAAGCCGTCTTTTCCGCCTGGCTGTTCGCGTTCGCCCGGCTCGCCGGCTGGGCGCTGCTCGACCCGCTGACGGGCCGCCTGCCGTGGTCCTTGCGCCTGATGCTGGCCGCGGTGCTGGCCGCGGCGCTGGCGCCGGGGCTGGGCGGCGTCGCGGCGTCGGCGCTCAGCCTGCAAGGCGTGCTGGCGCTGGCGCTCGAAGCGGCGTGGGGGGCGCTGCTCGCACTCGCCGTGTGGCTGGTGTTCGCGGCGGTGTCGCTGGCCTTCGTCTGGACCGGCCATACCGCGAGCGGCGGCCTCCTGAACCTGACGTCCGAACAGGCGGCGCCCGCCGACGCGGCCTGGCGCGCGCTCGCGGGCTGGCTCGCCGCGCTCGCCTTCCTCGGCGCGAGCGGGCACCTGCTGGTGGTCGACGCGCTGCGCGACAGCTTCGCGGCGATGCCGGTCGCACTGCTGCCGGCCGCGCCGGACCTGCGCACGCTCCTTGAAGCCGGCGGCTGGTTGTTCGCCACCGGGCTGCAGCTGGCACTGCCGCTGCTGGCGCTGGCGTTGCTGGTGCAACTCGCCTTCGGCATCGTCGCGCGCACCACGCCGGGGCTCGACATGTTTTCGGCCGGGTTGGGCCTCGCCGCCCTGGGGCTGATGATGGTCTGGATCTGGGCGGTACCGCGCGTCGCCCAGGGCATAGGACTCGGCATCGGCCAGCTCGGCGGCTGGCTGGACGGCTTGCGATAGGGCAGGGATGAGGCACGGGAGGTAAACGGGAGATGAGCGGAAATTTCCAGTCGGATGCGCTGGTGCTGTTCGGCGCCACGGGCGATCTGGCGCGGCGCAAGATCTTTCCCGCGCTGCACGACATGCTGCGCCACGGCCGCACGCTGCCGCCCATCGTCTGCGTGGCGCACTCCGAAGGCTGGGATCTGGCGCGTCTGCGCGCGCACGCGCGGGCCGGCATCGAGGAATTCGGCGGCGGCGCGGACGACGGCGTGTTCCGCAATCTCGCCAGCCTCATGACCTACATCAACGGCGATTACGAGGATCCGGAAACCTTTGTCGCGCTGCGCCGCGCGCTCGAGCATCGCCGCCATCCGCTGCACTACCTGGCGATCCCGCCGGCGATGTTTCCGGTCGTGGTGCGCGGGCTCGCCGCGGCCGGTTGCACCGAAGGCGCGCGGGTGGTGGTGGAAAAGCCCTTCGGCCGCGACCTCGAATCGGCGAAATCGCTCAACGCCACGCTGCACGAGGCGCTGCCGGAATCGGGCATCTTCCGCATCGACCACTACCTCGGCAAGGAAGCGGTGCAGAACATCTTGTATTTCCGTTTCGCCAATTCCTTCCTTGAGCCGATCTGGAACCGCAACCACATCCGTCAGGTGCAGATCACCATGGCAGAGAGCTTCGGCGTGGCCGGGCGCGGGCGTTTCTACGATTCGGTCGGCGCGATCCGCGACGTGTTGCAGAATCATCTGCTGCAGATCCTCGCGCTGCTGGCGATGGAGCCCCCGCTCGGCACCAGCGCCGAGGCGGTGCGCGACGAGCAGGCCAAGCTCTTGAAGGCGATCCGGCCACTGGCGCCGGGCGACGTGGTGCGCGGGCAGTACGAGGGCTACCGGCAGGAGACGGGCGTGGCGCGCGGGTCGGACACCGAAACCTTCGCCGCGGTGCGTTTTTTCATCGACACCTGGCGCTGGGCGGGCGTGCCCTTCATCGTGCGCACCGGCAAGCGCCTGCCGCTCACCACCACCGAGATCCGCGCCGAATTCCAGCTGCCGCCGCAGCGCGTGTTCGCGCTGTCCGAATCGGGGCCGCTGGCCCCCAACTACCTGCGCATGCGGCTGTCGCCGACGGTGTCGATCGCGCTCGGCGCGCGCACCAAGAACGCCGGCGACCGCATGGTCGGGCGGCCGGTCGAACTCTACGTATGCAACGACCACCCGGACGAGATGAGCGCCTACGAGCGCCTGCTGGGCGACGCGATGGACGGCGAGGCCATGCTGTTCGCCCGCCAGGACGCGGTCGAGGCGGCCTGGCGCGTGGTCGAGCCGGTGCTCGTCCACAGCGATCCGGTCTGCGCCTACGAGCCCGGCACCTGGGGGCCGGCCGAGGCCGACCTGCTGCTCGCAGGCGGGCGCTGGCACAACCCGCGTCCCCCGCAGGCCTAGGCCCAGGCCGTCACGCCGACAGCGCGACGCGGGGTCAGATGGATTAGAATGCCGCATTTATCCTTGACTTGACGTGCCGTCCGCTATCGGACCGCACGCGGCTCTTACAGCATGGCAGACATTACAACCCCCACAGGCAGCCTGGTTGCGATCGTGACCCCGATGCGCGAGGACGGCGTGCTCGACCTCGACGCGCTGCGCCGTCTCGTCGACTGGCATATCGCGGAAGGCACGGACGGCATCGTCGTCGTCGGCACCACCGGTGAATCGCCCACCGTCGATTTCGACGAGCATTGCCTGCTCATCCGCACCGCGGTCGAACAGGCGGCCGGACGCGTGCCGGTGATCGCCGGCACCGGCGCCAATTCCACCCGCGAGGCGATCGAACTCACCGCGTGCGCCAAGGCGTCCGGCGCCGCGGCCGGCCTGTCGGTCGTGCCGTATTACAACAAGCCGACGCAGGAAGGCCTCTACCAGCATTACAGGAAGATCGCCGAGGCGGTCGACCTGCCGTTGATCCTCTACAACGTGCCGGGCCGCACCGTCGCGGATCTTGCCAACGACACCGCCTTGCGGCTCGCCCAGGTACCCGGCATCGTCGGCCTCAAGGACGCGACCGGCAACATGGAGCGTGCGGCCGACCTGCTGCGCCGCGCGCCGCCGCACTTCGCGCTGTACAGCGGCGACGACGCCTCCGCGCTGTCCTTCATGCTGCTGGGCGGCCACGGCGTGATCTCGGTCACCGCCAACGTCGCGCCGAAGCTGATGCACGCGCTATGCGAAGCCGCGTTCGCGGGGAACCTGGCGCGCGCGCGCGAACTCAACAACAGGCTGCTGCCCTTGCACGGCAGGCTCTTCGTCGAGGCCAACCCGATTCCCGTGAAATGGGCCTGCGCCGAGCTTGGCCTGATTCCGCGCGGCCTGCGCCTGCCGCTGACGCCGCTGTCGAGCGGCCACCACGACACCCTGCGCGACGCCCTGCGTCACGCCGGCTTGATGTAAGCCTTCGCCTAGGACTGCCTCCATGCGTGCATTGCCCCTCTTCCTGATCGCCGCCCTGGCACTCTCCAGCTGCGGTTTCATCGAAACCAAAAAGATCGACTACAAGTCCGCCGGCAAGGCGCCGACGCTGGAAGTGCCGCCCGATCTCACCGCGCCGACCGGCGACAACCGCTACGCGATTCCCGATGTCCAGGGGGGAGGGACCGCCACGCTGTCGGCCTATAGCCAGGAACGCCGCGCCGCGCCCGCCAGCGCGCAGGCCCTGCTGCCGCAACAGGAAAAGGCACGCATCGAGCGCGCCGGCAGCCAGCGCTGGCTGGTGGTGCAGGCGACGCCGCAGCAGGTGTGGCCGGTGATCAAGGATTTCTGGCAGGAAACCGGTTTTCTCATCAATCTTGAATCGCCCGAGACCGGCGTGATGGAAACCGACTGGGCGGAGAACCGGGCCAAGATCCCACAGGACGTGATCCGCCGCACCATCGGCCGCGTGCTCGACGGCCTGTATTCGACGGCGGAGCGCGACAAGTTCCGCACCCGCATCGAGCAGGGCCCCGGCGGCGTCGAGATCTACGTCAGCCACCGCGGCATGCAAGAGGTCTACGACTCCGCCAACAAGGACAGGACCGTGTGGCAGCCGCGTCCGGCCGATCCCGAACTCGAGGCAGAAATGCTGCGGCGCCTGATGCTGCGCTTCGGCGTCGAAGAGAGCCGCGCACAGACCCTGCTGGCGCAGCAGCGCGCGCCCGAGATGGCGCACATCGTCCGCGACGGCGCCGCCTCGCTGCTGGAAATGGACGAGAGCTTCGACCGCGCCTGGCGCCGCGTCGGCCTCGCGCTCGACCGCGTCGGCTTCGCGGTGGAGGATCGGGACCGTTCCAAGGGCGTGTACTACGTGCGCTACATCGACCCGCAGATCGACAACGAGAGCAAGCGCGACGAAGGCATCTTCGCCAGGCTGGCCTTCTGGCGCAGCAAGAAGCCGCAGACCTCGCCGCAACTGCAGATCGTCGTGCGCGAGGCCGGCGACAAGAGCCGGGTCAGCGTGAAGGGCGCTGACGGCAAGGATGCGGATGCCAACACGCAGGCGCGCATACTCAATCTCCTGCACAAGGAACTGAAATAAGGCGGGGCCGGCCGTGCGGTTCGCCAGTCTCGGCAGCGGCAGCGAAGGCAACGGCCTGGTGGTCGAGGCCGGCGGCACCCGGGTGCTGATGGACTGCGGCTTCGGGCTCGCCGACAGCGTGGCGCGCCTGGCGCGGCTGGGGCTGGAACCGGGGGGGCTCGCCGGCATCGTGGTGACCCACGAGCACAGCGACCATATCGGCGGGGTCGGGCGACTGGCACGCAGGTACCGCCTGCCGGTGTGGCTCACTGCCGGCACGCGGGCGATGGCGCAGGATCTCGACGGCGTGACCGTGCAGGTGATCGACAGCCACGCCGCGTTCGCGGTCGGCGGGCTGGAAATCCAGCCCTACCCGGTACCGCACGACGCGCGCGAACCCGTGCAGTACGTGTTCTGCGACGGCAACCGCCGGCTCGGCGTGCTCACCGACGCGGGCTGCAGCACGCCGCACATCGAGGCCATGCTTGCCGGCGTCGACGCGCTGGTGCTGGAGTGCAACCACGACGCCGAAATGCTGGAGAACGGGCCGTACCCGGCGAGCCTCAAGCGGCGCGTCGGCGGACGTTTCGGGCACCTGGAAAACGGCCAGTCGGCGGCGCTGCTGGCGAAGATCAGACACGGCAAGCTGCAATGCGTGATCGCGGCCCATGTGTCGAGGAAGAACAATACCGACGGGCTCGCCCGGCGCGCACTGGCCCAGGCGCTCGACTGCGCCGACGGCGAGGTGCGCGTGGCGTGCCAGACCACTGGATTTGACTGGATAAGACTTTGACGACCTTTGCTGAACTCGGGCTCGCGCCCGACATCCTGCGCGCCCTCGACGAGATGGGCTACGTTTCGCCGACGCCGATCCAGGAACAGGTGATCCCGCTGGCGTTAAAGGGCGGTGACATTCTCGGCGCCGCGCAGACCGGCACCGGCAAGACCGCGGCCTTCGCGCTGCCGCTGATCCAGCGCCTGTTGCCGTTCGCCAACACCAGCACCTCCCCGGCCAAGCACCCGATACGGGCGCTCATCCTCACGCCCACGCGCGAACTCGCGATCCAGGTCGAGGAGGCGATCCAGGCCTACACCAAGCACGTGCCGCTGCGCTCGCTGGTGGTGTACGGCGGCGTCAACATCAACACCCAGATTCCCATCCTCAAGACCGGTGTCGAGATCCTCGTCGCCACGCCGGGGCGCCTGCTCGACCACGTGCAGAACAAGACGCTGCTCTTGAACCAGGTCAACACGCTGGTGCTCGACGAAGCCGACCGCATGCTCGACATGGGCTTCATGCCCGATCTCAAGCGCATCGTCGCGCTCCTGCCGGCTGCGCGGGTGAACATGATGTTCTCGGCGACTTTTCCGGAAGAGATCCGCAAGCTCGCCGACAGCATCCTCAACAACCCGACCTTCATCGAGGTGGCGCGCAACACCACCGCCGTGACCGTGACCCAGGTCGTGCATCCGGTGCACCACGAGCGCAAGCGGCAGCTGCTGGCGCATCTCATCAAGAGTCGCGACCTCAGGCAGGTGCTGGTGTTCACCGGCACCAAGCTCGGCTGCAACCGGCTCGCCAACGAACTCAACAAGGCCGGCATCCACGCCGACGCCATCCACGGCGACAAGACCCAGCAGGAGCGCATCAAGGCGCTCGACGCCTTCAAGGCCGGCAGCATCCGCGTGCTGGTCGCCACCGACGTCGCCGCGCGCGGCATCGACATCGAGGCCTTGCCCTACGTCGTCAACTACGACCTGCCGCACAACCCCGAGGACTACGTCCACCGCATCGGCCGCACTGGTCGCGCCGGCGCGAAAGGCGAGGCAATCTCGCTGGTGAGCGAATCGGAAACACGCTATCTCAAGGACATCGAGAAGCTCATCGGCACCACGCTCGATCCGGTGATCGTGCCGGGTTTCGAACCCGGTGCCGCCGACGTGCCGTCCTACCAGTCGCGCCCGCCGCGTGGCGATCGCCCTGGACGGAGCGATCGCGGCGAGCGTCACGAGCGCAGCGCCCCGCGTCCGGCGCCGGGCCGTGACACGCTGTTCGACGCCCCCTACGTGGCGAGCGACAGCGTGCGCGCCGAGCCGGTGCCCGTCCTGGTGCGGCCCACGCCGAAGAAGCAGGTGGCGGCGCTGTTCCGCAGCCCGCTCAAGAGCGACAACGCCGGCCAGTGAGCTGGGAAATCCTGCTGCTCGGGCTGTTCGCCGCGGCTGCCTGGTACTGGTATGCCGGCATGCAGGCTCGCGAACAGGCCGTCGCCGCAAGCCGCCGCGCCTGCCAGGACGCGGGGCTGCAGTTCCTGGATGAAAGCGTCGCGCTCGCCCGCCTGCGCCTCGCGCGCGACGGCAACGGCCAGCTGCGCTTCCAGCGCGATTTCCGCTTCGAGTTTTCCGACACCGGCGACAACCGCCGTCCCGGCGTCGTGCGCATGCTCGGCGAGCGCGTCGAATGGGTGAGCCTCGACGGCGAGTGGCAGCCGGGACGGGTGGCGAGCGTCACCCGGTTGCGGGACTGATCACGCAGTGGGGGCAACCCGCGGCTTGATGAGATTGAGAAAGCGGCGAAGGCTCGATTGGAATCGTACTCCGTGGGGCATGCAGACACCTGTCCGTTTTCAGCCGACAGCAGACTGGTGACAGCAGACTGGTGACAGCAGACTGGTGACAGC
>DYFW01000008.1:0-34627 GCA_020725005.1 Thiobacillus denitrificans | reverse complement strand
TTCAGCCGACAGCAGACTGGTGACAGCAGACTGGTGACAGCAGACTGGTGACAGCGGATTGGTGACAGCGGACTGGTGATAGCGGACTGGCGACAGCGGACTGGTGACAGCGGACTGGCGACAGCGGACTGGCGACAGCGGACTGGTGACAGCGGACTGGTGACAGCGGACTGGTGACAGCGGACTGGTGACAGTGGACTGGTGACAGCGGACTGGTGACAGCGGACTGGTGACAGCGGACTGTTCTGCCCGCTGTCCCGATCTGCTTTCTTTACGCCGCTTCTTTCAGCAGCGGCAGAATCTTCGGCTGCTTGCGCTTCTGAGCCTGCCACAGATCGTACTGGGCCTGCATGCCGATCCACAGGTCGGGCGAGGTGCCCAGCCAGCGGGAAAGCCGGATGGCCATGTCCGCGGAAATGCCGGCCTTGCCGTTGAGGATTTTGCTGAGCGATACGCGGGAGACGTGCAGGTCGGCCGCGGCCTGCGTCACGCTCAGGCCTTTCGGGATCCATTCGCGCAGCACGGTGCCGGGGTGGGGCGGATTGTGCATTCGGGTCATGTCGTTTTCCTTCAGTGATAGTCCTGGTAATCGACCAGATCGGCGTCGGTACCATGGAAGCGAAAAGTCGGCCTCCAGTTGCCGTTGACCCAGCCGGACCAATGTCCGGCCAGGTCGCCGCCCGGTTCGTGCAGGCGCCAGTTGGGGGCGTTCATGTCTTCCGGTCCGGCGGCATTGTCCAGTGCGGCCAGCAGCACCTGCAGTTTGGAAGCATGATGCGGCTGGATGCCTTTCCTGCTTCCGGACCGGAAGAACGCTTCAAGTCCTTTGTGCCCGAACGACTTGATCATGGCACGGTGTTAAGCGTAAAGCGTCGGTTGTCAACCGCGCCTGCGGTCTTTACCCACTTGCCTGTCATGCCGAACACGATTCGGGATTGATGTGACATCCCGCCAGGGTGCCGGCGTTATTCCTGTTCGATTTCCAGGATCGCCAGGCTGATCTGCGGGCCCAGGTTGGCGTCGAATTCCGCCCAGTTCCTGTAGGCCTTGAGCTTCTCGGCAATGACGGGTTTCATTTCGAAGTCGCTCCTGCCTTCGTCGTACATGCGGCGCACTTCGGTCATCAGGATGTCGAACCAGGCTTTCTGTTCTTCGACGAACCGACGGTCGCCGGTCTTGCCGTGGCCGGGCACGTAGAGCCTGGCGTCGAGGTCGTGGGCGCGCCGGGTGGCTTTCATCACGCCCTTGAAGGTGCCGTCGCGCAGGTTCATCACCTGGCGATTGAGCACGTTGTCGCCGGTGAAGAGGATTTTGTCCTCGACGATTTCGATCATGAGGTCGGTCTTGCTGTGCGCGTCGTCGGAGGCATGGATGCGGAAGGTCTTGCCGCCGATCCTGAACGCCTGGCCGTCGGTGGCCTCGACCGTGGGAATCACGGCGCGGGTGCCGTCCGTATAACCTTTCGTCAGGGTCGACATGAGTTCGAGCCAGAACCGGTCGGCACCATCCCGGGCCCGCCGGATCATCTCGGGGTGGGCGATGATGACGGCGCCGGGCCAGGCTTCGAGCACGGCCTGGTTGCCGAGCCAGTGGTCGCCATGCACGTGGGTGTTGAACACGTGGGTGACAGGCTTGTTCGTCGTCTTTTTCAATTGTGCGACGACCATGCGGCCGGCCTGCACGCTCGAACCCGGATCGATCACGACCACGCCATCGGCGGTGACGACCCATGCGGGATTGTTCATGAAGCCCTGGTTCTTCACCGAGGGGACGCCCTGTGGGCCATGGATCACGTAGGTGTCGGGGTGGACCTTCTGCGGCGGATGGGGACGCACGGTGTCATTCGGGCCGGCGAGGGCGGTGGTGCAGCAGGCGAGGGCGGCGATCAGGAAGGCGAAGCGCATGGGGGGTCTCCTGGAGGGTCAACGGGGTAGGCCGAGCCTACCACCACTTCTCGAAAATGATGCGGCTCATCGGTACGCCGAGCGCGTGCAGCAGCGTGCTCATGTCCTCGACCATGCCCTTGGGGCCGCACAGGTAGTAGAGCGTGTCGTCGGGCACGTCGAGCGCGTGCAGCTTGACCGGGTCGACGCGGCCGGTGAGGCCGTGCCATGACGGATCGGGCTGGGTGACGGTGAGCGTGACGTGCAGGTTGTCGTGCGCGCGCGCGGCGGCCTCGAGCTCGTCCTTGAACAGGATCTCGCGGCTGTCCGATACGCTGTAGACCAGATGCGCCTGCGTCGGCAGCCCGGCGTCGCGCACATGGCGGAAGATGGACAGCAGCGGGGTGATGCCGACGCCGCCGCCGATCAGCACGACGTTGTCGCTCATTTCCGGGAGATACACGAAAGGGCCCTGGCCCTGGCTCACGCGCACGCGGTCGCCGACCCGTGCCCGCTCGTGCGCCCAGCGTGCGACGGGGTGGCGGGCGCTCGCCTTGATCGCGAGTTCGATTTCGCCGTGGTGCCGCGGCGAGGTGGTGATCGAGTAACCCGCCGTATGCGTTGTGCCGTCGAGGTCGACGCTGAGATCGACCCACTGGCCGGGCAGGAAGCGGAAGCCGGGGTCGGCGATGGCGAGCCGCAGCGCGCGTATGCTGGGCGTGGCGGGCGCGATCGCCGCGATCTGGGCGTCGAAGGTGTGCAAGGCTCAGTCCTGCTTTTTGTGGAAGACGAGTGATGCCGAGTTGATGCAGTAGCGCATCCCGGTGGGGGCGGGGCCGTCGGGAAAGACGTGGCCGAGGTGCGAGCCGCAGCGTCGGCACAGCGCCTCGATGCGCACCATGCCGTGGCTGGTGTCGGTCTTCTCGGCCACCGCGTCGGGGTTCAGCGCCTGGGTGAAACTCGGCCAGCCGGTGCCGGAATCGAACTTGCTGTCGGACGAAAACAGCGGTTCGCCGCAGGCGGCGCAGCGGTACTCGCCGGCCTCGTGGTGGTTCCAGTATTGGCCGGTGAAGGCGCGTTCGGTGCCGTGTTCGCGCAGGATGCGGTATTGCTCGGGGGTGAGGATGGCGCGCCATTCGGCGTCGGTTCGGGTCTTGTCAAAGGTCATGGTGTGCTCCGCAATAAAAAAGAGTGTAAACGAGGTTGACAGCGTCATCGCAGCGGGTTTAATCTTCGTTCAGGTATTAGACTAAGTCTAAAAACCGGATTCCCTTCGGCCGCCAGGGTGCTATAAAAAGCCTGATGGCAAGTAAGGGGATTTTTGTCAGTGCTGCCCAGCACATTCATGTCATCAAGGAGAACAGGTTATGCAACTCAAAGGTTCCAAAACCGAACAGCATCTGAAAGACGCCTTCGCCGGCGAATCGCAGGCCAACCGCCGCTATCTCTACTTCGCAGCCAAGGCTGACGTAGAGGGCTACAACGACGTTGCCGCCGTCTTCCGTTCCACCGCCGAAGGCGAAACCGGCCACGCCCACGGCCACCTCGAGTACCTGGAAAAGTGCGGCGACCCCGCCACCGGCATGCCCTTCGGCCCCACCGCCGAAAACCTGAAGACCGCGATCGCCGGCGAAACCCATGAGTACACCGACATGTACCCGGGCATGGCCAAGGACGCGCGTGCCGAAGGCTTCGACGAGATCGCCGACTGGTTCGAGACGCTGGCCAAGGCCGAGCGCTCGCACGCCAACAAGTTCCAGAAGACCCTGGACAGCCTGGGCGCATAAATCGCTCGTAGCAGGGGCGGGCCCGTGCCCGCCCTTTTCAAAGCTTTATCCGCGAAGGACGCGAAGCAACACGAAGCAAAACAGGACCAATGGCGAGCATTCAGCTTCGTCTCTCTTGCTTCTGGTTTTCTTCGAGATCCTCCGCGTCCTTCGCGGATAAATTTTTCTCGGTTTTCATACAACAAGGATCGTCATGAGCACCCGTGAAGGCAGCCTCGAAGCCCCGACCCGCCACCCGCTCGACTGGAAAAACCCGGATTTCTACAACGAGGACAAGCTCAACCACGAGCTCGAGCGCATTTTCGACATCTGCCACGGTTGCCGCCGCTGCGTGTCGCTGTGCACAGCATTCCCGACCCTGTTCGACCTGGTCGACGAATCGCCGACGATGGAAGTGGATGGCGTCGCCAAGGCCGACTACTGGAAGGTGGTCGACGAGTGCTACCTGTGCGACCTGTGCTACATGACCAAGTGCCCCTACGTGCCGCCGCACCCGTGGAACCTGGATTTTCCCCACACCATGCTGCGCGCCAAGGCCATCAAGTTCAAGAAGGGCGAGACCACTTTCCGCGACAAGCTCTTGTCCAGCACCGACGCGATGGGCAAGCTCGCCTCGATCCCGGTGGTGGTGCAGGCGGTCAATGCCAGCCTGAAGAGCCAGCCGATCCGCAAGCTGATCGACAGCGTGTTGCACATCCATCCGGACCGCAAGCTGCCCGAGTACGACAGCGCGAAATTCCGCTCCACCGCGAAGCCGCGCAACGATTTCCCGGTGAAGGACGGCGACAAGACGCCGGGCAAGGTGGCGATCTACGCGACCTGCTACGTCAACTACAACGAGCCCGGCATCGGCCACGACCTGCTGAAGCTCTTGACGCACAACGAGATTCCGCACGTGCTGGTCGAGAAGGAGGCCTGCTGCGGCATGCCCAAGCTCGAACTGGGCGATCTCGACGCCGTGGCGCGCCTGAAGGAGACCAACATTCCGCACCTGGCGAAGCTCGCGCGCGAAGGCTACGCCATCCTCACCGCGGTGCCCTCGTGCACGCTGATGTACAAGCAGGAACTGCCGCTGATGTTCCCTGACGACGCCGACGTGCAGGCGGTGAAGGAGGCGATGTGGGACCCGTTCGAGTACCTGATGGCGCGCAACGCCGACGGTCTCTTGAAAACGGATTTCAAGTCGCCGCTCGGCAAGGTCGCCTACCACGTGCCCTGCCACCAGCGCGTGCAGAACATCGGCAACAAGACGCGCGACGCGCTGCAGCTCGCCGGCGCCAAGGTGACCCTGGTCGAGCGCTGCTCCGGTCATGACGGCACCTGGGGCGTCAAGAGCGAGTTCTTCGACAAGTCGATGAAGATCGGCAAGCCGGTGTTCCGCCAGATGGCCGAGCCGCAACCGGACTACGTGAGTTCCGACTGTGCGATCGCCGCGCGCCACATCCTGCAGGGCATGGGCGAGGCCGCCACCGCGCAGAAACAGCACCCGATCACGCTGCTGCGCATCGCGTATGGCCTGGAATGAACCAGTCGACTACATAGACACGAAGACATCGAGGAAAACGAAAACATCCCGGACCGGCAGCGTGCGTGATGCCTTTCGGATTTCCCCGGGTCTTGGTGGTGAACAAGCTTGATTCAACCCGCATTGTGCAAGGAGAACCCCATGCCGCAGATCACCCGTGACAGCCTGTTGACGCTGGAAGGCTACGCCAAGGTGCGCCCGCAGATGCGCGCCGAGGTCATGGCGCACAAGAAGAACCGCATGGTCGACCTTGGCGACCACGTCACGCTGATTTTCGAAGACGAGAAGACCATGCGCTACCAGATCCAGGAAATGCTGCGCGCCGAGCGCACCTTCGAGGAAGCGGGCATCCAGGACGAGCTCGACGCCTACAACCCGTTGATCCCGGACGGAACCAACTGGAAAGCCACCATGATGATCCAGTATTCCGACCCGGACGAGCGCAAGGCTGCGCTGGCGAGACTCAAAGGCATCGAGGACCAGGTCTGGGTGCAGGTCGCCGACCGGCCCAGGATCTACGCGATTGCCGACGAGGATCTCGAACGCGAAAACGAGGATAAGACCTCGTCGGTGCATTTCCTGCGTTTCGAGCTCGATCCCGCTTCGATCGCCGCCGCCAAGTCGGGCGCCGCGATCCGCATGGGCATCGACCTGCCGGCCTATACCGTGGCGCCGGTCACGCTGCCGGAAAACATTCGCGCAGCGCTGGTGTTGGATTTGGCCTAAGGTGTAGCCAGGGCGGCAAAGCGACGACATCAATCTCGCCGCCATTCCTCGAGGAGGGCGTATGCTGGATCAAATGCTGGTCAATCAGGTGCGGCGCCGGGTCGAAGCGGCCGGGCTGCCGGTGACGGTCGAACTGTGGAACGGCGAGCGCGTCGGCATGCAGGACGCGGCCGCGGTCAGGGTGCGACTGCACCAGCCGGCGAGCCTCAAGGCGATGGCCGACCCCAGCCTCGGCGCGCTCGCGCGGGCCTACGTCGAGGGCCACCTCGACCTGGAGGGCGACGTGCGCGACATCCTGGCGCTCGGCGACCGCCTGTGCAACGCGGGCGACTGCAAGCCGAGGACCGGTTCCGACAGCTGGAAATGGTGGCGCCACACGCGCGCCCGCGACCGCAAGAACATCCAGTACCACTACGACGTTTCCAACGACTTCTACGGCCTCTGGCTGGATGCGCGCCGCGTCTATTCGTGCGCCTACTTCAGGGACCCGGACATGAGCCTGGACGCCGCGCAGGAGGCCAAGCTCGATCACATTTGCCGCAAGCTCGACCTCAAGCCGGGCGAGCGATTCCTCGACATCGGCTGCGGCTGGGGCGGCCTGATCCTGCACGCGGCCGAGCGCTACGGGGCGGAAGCGGTCGGCATCACGCTGTCGGACGACCAGCACGCCTGGGTGAGCGAACAGATCGCCGCCCGCGGCCTCGCCGGCCGGGTCGAGGTGCGACGCATGGACTATCGCGACGTGCCGGAGGCGGGCGGCTTCGACAAGATCGCCAGCGTCGGCATGTTCGAGCACGTCGGTCGTGCCAATCTCGCCGCCTATTTCAGGAAGATCCACGCCCTCCTGAAGCCGGGCGGGCTCGTGCTGAACCACGGCATCACGACGGCGACACCGGACGCCGCGGGGCTCGGCGGCGGCATCGCCGAGTTCATCGACGACTACGTCTTTCCCGGGGGCGAGCTCGTGCATGCGCACGAGGTCTTTCGTGCCGCGGCCGGCAGCGGCCTCGAGTGCCTCGACGCCGAGAACCTGCGCCCGCACTACGCGAAGACCCTGTGGCACTGGGTCACCCGGCTGGAGCGGCACGCCGAGGCCGCGCGCCGCCTCATCGGCGAGCAGAAATACCGCATCTGGCGCATCTACATGGCGGGCTCGGCGCACGCCTTCGACCGTGGCTGGCTGGAGTTGTGGCAGATCCTCGCCGGCAAGGGCGTCGACGGCCAGCAGCCGGGCTATCCCTTCCGTCGCGATCACATCTACGCCGGCGGCTGACGCGTGAACCCGCAGGTGGCCGCCTTCCTGGCGGATGCCCTGGTCCTTGTCCACCTGGTGTTCGTCGCCTTCGTCCTCGCCGGCGGCCTGTTGCTGCTGCGCTGGCCGCGCCTGGCCTGGGTCCATCTGCCTGCCGCGACATGGGGCGCGGCGATCGAGTTTGCCGGGGCGGTCTGCCCGCTGACGCCGCTCGAGAACACGCTGCGGGCGCAGGCGGGGGAGGCGGGCTACCGTGGCGGCTTCGTCGAGCATTACCTCCTGCCGGTGCTGTATCCGGCGCAGCTCACGCCGGCAGTGCAACTGTGGCTGGGGACTGGAGTCGTCGTCGTGAACCTCGCGATCTACGCCTGGGTTTGCCGGGCGCGTCGGCGGCGCGATCAGTCCGGGGGGCGGTCCAGGCCCTGATCGGCCAGCGAGAGCAGATCCTCGAGCGGCTCCAGGTGCGTGGTCACGTGGGCGGCCGGCACTGCGCGACGGATGTCGGCCTCGATGCGTTCCGACCAGTCGTGGCCGTGCTGGACGCTCCACGCGCCCGGCACCAGCACGTGCAAGGTGACAAAGGCGCGCGCCCCCGCCTGGCGGGTGCGTAGCGCGTGGAAGTCCAGTCCCTGCCGGCGGTAGTCGTCGAGCACGCGCTCGATCGCCTGCAGTTCGTCCGCTTCCAGCGACACGTCCATCAGCCCGCCCGCCGAGCGCCGTAACAGCTGCCAGCCGGTCCACACGATATTCGCCGCGACGGCGAGCGCGATCACGGGGTCGAGCCACAGCCAGCCGGTCGCCCCCACCAGCGCGACGCCGACGATGACGCCGGCCGAGGTCCAGACGTCGGTCATCAGGTGATGGGCGTCGGCTTCCAGCGTGATCGAACGCGATTGCCGCCCGACCCGCATGAGTATGCGCGCGGTGGCGAGATTGATGATCGAGGCGACGGCCGAGACCGCAAGCCCGATGCCGACGGCTTCGAGCGGCTGCGGATGGATCAGGCGATCGATAGCCGCGTAGGCGATGCCGAGCGCGGCGATGAGGATGAGCCCGCCCTCGAAAGCGCTGGAGAAATACTCCGCCTTGCCATGGCCATGCGCGTGATTGTCGTCGGCGGGCATCGCCGCCAGCGTGAGCATGGCCAGCGCCATCAGCGCCCCCGCGAGGTTGACGAAGGATTCCAGCGCGTCGGAGAGCAGGCCGACCGAACCGGTGAGCCACCACGCCCAGCCCTTGAGCAGGATGGTCGCCACGGCGGCGCCGATGGAAAGCCAGGCGTAGCGCTTGAGCGAGGCGGGAAGCATGCGGTTGGACGGGCGAGTGGGCAACCCCCGCATTCTAGCGCGGTGCGGCGCGGCGGAATTCTTGCGATACTGGCCGTCCTTCATGCGAGCAGGCGGCGGCCTGCGTCAGCCACCATGGATAACCTGCTGTACTGGGCCGGCCTGTCTGCCGTGGCGGTCAACGCATTGACCGGCGTGCTCGACGCCGGCCGCAAGCGCATGGATCTCATCGGCGTGATGATGGTCGGCAGCGCGACCGCGCTCGGCGGCGGCACGGTGCGCGACGTGCTGCTGGGACGGCCGGTATTCTGGATATCCGATCAGGTCTACCTGATAGTCGCGCTGGCGACGACATTGGTGGTCTTCTTCGTGGTGCGCGGCCTGCGCCTGCCGCCGCGGCTGTTCCTGATTCCCGATGCGCTCGGGCTTGCGCTGTTCACCGTGGTCGGCACGCAGATCGCGCTGGCCTGGCAGGCGCCCTGGCTGGTGGCGACCCTGCTCGGCGTGATCACCGGCGTCGTCGGCGGCGTGCTGCGCGACGTGCTGTGCAACGAGGTGCCGCTGATTTTCGTGCGCGGCGAACTGTATGCCACGGCGGCGTGGGCCGGTGCGCTGGCGCTGGTCGCGCTGCAGGCGCTCGGCGTGTCGCCGGTCGTCGCGGCCTGGGCAGGCATGACGATCGTGCTCGGCGTGCGCCTCGCCGCGATGGCCTTCCGCCTCACCCTGCCGACCTATTCCGAGCGCCAGTAGGCGAACGCCCATGCAGACAGCGCCCCTGCAAAACCCTAGAATGCCGGCATGAAAAAAATCTTGCTGACGATGGCGCTGTTGCTGCCGCTGGCGGCCCAAGCGCAAAGCACCTGGGGCAGTTTCGACCGCGAATTCGAGGCCGACAAGCCATGGGTGGAGGTGGCCGCCCAGCTGCCCGCCTACCCCAAGGCCGAGAACCTGGTCGAATTCGCGGTGTCGTCGGCCACGCGCAACCGCCACGCCATCGACACGGCCTCGATCAGCGTGGGCGAGGACAAGGTCGTGCGCTACACCGTGGTGATCGATGCTGCCGGCGGCGCGCGCAATGTTTCCTTCGAGGGGATGCGCTGCGAGACGCGCGAGCGACGTCTGTACGCCTACGGCCAGGCCGACGGCACCTGGTCGAAGGCGCGCAGCGCCGGCTGGGAACCGATCAAGCTGCGCTCGCTGCTTTCCTATCACAAGCCGCTGTTCGAGGAATTCTTCTGCCCCGGCGGGATCAGCGTCCACAGTGCCGCCGAGGCGGTGCGCAATCTCAAGCAGGCGAGGTACTGATGCATTCGGTTGTCAAACAGGCGCGACGCATCGTCGTCAAGGTCGGTTCGAGCCTCGTCACGGCGGAGGGGCGCGGGCTCGACCATGTCGCGCTGTCGCGCTGGGCGGAACAGATCGCGGCGCTGACCGAACAGGGCAAGGAAGTGGTGCTGGTGTCCTCCGGTGCGATCGCCGAGGGCATCGCGCGGCTCGGCTGGAAGAAGCGCCCGAAGGCGGTGAACGAACTGCAGGCGGCCGCGGCGGTCGGCCAGATGGGCCTGGTGCAGGCGTACGAGTCGATTTTCCGCACCCACGGCCTCGCGGCCGCGCAGGTGCTGCTCACCCACGAGGATCTCGCCGACCGCACGCGCTACCTCAATGCGCGCTCGACCTTGCGAACGCTGCTCGCGCTGCGCGTGGTGCCCATCATCAACGAGAACGACACCGTCGCCACCGACGAGATCCGCCTCGGCGACAACGATACGCTCGGCGCGCTGGTGACCAACCTCATCGAAGCCGACTGCCTCGTCATCCTCACCGACCAGCCCGGACTCTACACGGCGGACCCGCGGAAAGATCCCGCGGCGACGCTGGTCATGGATGCCCACGCGGGCGATCCCGAACTCGAGCGCATGGCGGGCGGGGCGGGCAGCGGCGTCGGCACCGGCGGCATGCTGACCAAGATCCTCGCCGCCAAGCGCGCGGCCCGGAGCGGCGCGCACACGGTGATCTGCAGCGGCCGCGAGGAGCGCGTGCTGCTGCGTCTGGCGGCGGGTGAAGCCATCGGCAGCCAGCTGGTCGCGCGTCAGGCGCCGCTGGCCGCGCGCCGGCAGTGGCTCGCCGACCACCTGCAATTGCGGGGCGGGGTGGTGCTCGACGACGGCGCGGTGCGCGCCCTGCGCGAGGAAGGCAAGAGCCTCCTGCCGGTCGGCGTGAAGGCCGTGACCGGCGAATTCGCGCGCGGCGAGGTCGTCGCCGTGGTCGATGCCGAAGGCAATGAGATCGCGCGCGGGCTGGTCAACTACAGCGCCAGCGAGGCGCGCCGCATCGCGGGCAAGCCGTCGTCCGCGATCGAGGCCGAACTCGGCTATCTCGACGAACCCGAGCTCATCCATCGCGACAACCTGGTGTTGCTGGCGTGATTACGCTCATCGACCTCATGCGCCACGGCGAGCCGGTGGGCGGGCGCCGCTATCGCGGCCAGGTCGACGATCCGCTGTCGGAGAAGGGCTGGGCGCAGATGCGCGCCGCCGTCGGCGAGGCCGCGCCGTGGCATCACGTCGTGTCCTCGCCGCTCCTGCGCTGCCGGGAATTCGCCGAAACACTGGCCGCGCGACACGCCCTGCCGCTCAGGCTCGACGAACGCCTGAAGGAAGTCGGCTTCGGCGTCTGGGAAGGCAAGTCGGCCGCCGAGATCGAGGCCGAGTCGCCGGGTACGCTGATGCGCTTCAAGGCCGACCCGGTCAATGCGCGTCCCGCGGGCGCCGAGCCGCTGGCCGATTTCCATGCGCGCGTCGCGGCCGCGCTCGACGCGTTGCTGGCGCAGCACGCCGGCCAGCACGTGCTGCTGGTGGGGCATGCCGGGGTGATGCGCATGGCGCTCGCGTGGGCGCTGCGCATCCCGCTGGAACACGCCTACCGCATCGAGGTGGCGACCGCGTCGTTCACCCGCCTGCGTTTCGAATCCGGGCATGCGAGCCTGATATTCCACGGCCGCACGCGCATCGAACCGTGATCCGGCTGCTCCTGGCCGGCCTGCTCGGGCTGGCCCTGCCGGCATCGGCGGCGCCGCTGCGTGTCGTCGATGATGCCGGCCACACCCTCGAACTGGCGCGCCCGCCGCAGCGCATCGTGTCGCTCACGCCGCATCTGACCGAACTGCTGTTCGCCGTCGGCGCCGGTCCGCAGCTGGTTGGCGTCGACAGCGCCAGCGACTATCCCGAAGCGGTGCAGGCGCTGCCGCGGGTGGGCGACATCCAGCGCATCAACCTTGAGCGCATCCTCGCGCTGAAGCCCGACCTCGTCGTGGCGTGGCAAGGCGGCAACCGTGCGGCGGACCTGCATCGCCTGCGCCAACTGGGCCTGCCGCTGCTGCACACCGAGGCGCGCGTGTTGTCCGACGTGCCGCGCCTGCTGCGGCTGGTCGGCGAGGCGAGCGGCCACGCGGCAGCGGGACGGGCGGCGGCGCAGGATTTCGACGTCCGGCTGGCGGCGTTGCGCGTGCCGGCGACGCGCCAGCCGCCGGCACGGGCGTTCTACCAGGTGTGGGATCGCCCGCTGATGACGGTGGGCGGTCGCCACTGGATCAGCGACGCCCTGGCGATCTGCGGCGCACGCAACGTGTTCGACGATCTCGACGCCGCCGCGCCGGTGGTGTCGCGCGAGGCGGTGCTGCGCCGGGCGCCGGAACTGATCGTGAGCGGCAGTGACGCCCCCGATCCGCGGGCGACCTGGCGGGCCCATGCGCGCCTGCCGGCGGTGCGCCGCGACGCCTTCGTGCGGGTGAATGCCGACCGCCTGCACCGGCCGACGCCGCGCCTGATCGATGGCATCGCCGAATTGTGCGGAGGCGTGGCGCCTTACGTGCGCTGACGGCTGTTGCCGGACTTGCGGTTGGGGCAGTTTTCCCGGACGCAGTCGGCGTAGATCTGCAGCGAGTGGTCGTGGATGGTGAAGCCGCGTTCCCTGGCGATGCGCTGCTGGCGTTTCTCGATCTCGGCGTCGACGAATTCCTCGACCTTGCCGCATTGCAGGCACACCAGATGGTCGTGGTGATCGCCCTGGTTGAGCTCGAACACCGCCTTGTCGCTGTCGAAGTGGTGGCGGATCAGGAGCCCCGCCTGCTCGAACTGGGTGAGCACCCGGTAGACCGTCGCCAGGCCGATGTCCTGGCCTTCGTCCGACAGCAGGCGGTAGATCTCCTCGGCGGTCATGTGGCGCTTGTCGCTCTGCTCGAACAGGTCGAGGATTTTCAGGCGCGGCAGGGTGGCCTTGAGACCGATGCTCTTGAGATCGGACGGATTGCTCAACGGAGGCTCCGGAACGGAAACGCGAATACGTTATGATACGTTTTTTTCCGTCGTCTCAACCCTTCCGGTGTCCCGGCCATGCGTCAACTCCTGATTTCCGCCCTGCTGCTGAGTTTGCTGGCGGGCTGCGCCAGCACCCCGATCGGCCCCCACCGCATCGACGTGCAGCAGGGCAATGCGCTCGACCAGGAAAACGTTGCGCGCCTCAAACCCGGCCTCAACCGCTCCCAGGTCCGCTTCCTGCTCGGCACGCCCCTCGTCGTCGACCCCTTCCGCAACGACCGCTGGGACTACGTCTACGTCTACCACAAGGCGGGCAGGCTCGCCGAGCAGAAGCGCCTCACGCTGTTCTTCGAAGGCGATATCCTGGCGCGCATCGAGGGCGACCTGCCGTCCGCCGGCCCGGCCCCGGAGCAGAAACCTGTCTCGACGCCGCTCCCGGCGCCGCAGGCGCAACCACGGGCGCCAGCCGCGCCCGTGGCGCCGGAACGAAGCGCGCCCGCGGCACCGACGGCGCCATCCCCGGCCCAACCCGCACCGGAACCGGTAAGCCAGGCGCCGGCCGCCGCTGCCGTCGCATCCACGCCATCCACCAGCATCGTGCCGCCGCTGCCGAGCCCCAGGGACGTGCCGCCGTATCCGAACAAGCGCCCGCCGGCCGAGCTTGCCCTGCAGGCCGAGACCGACGTCGCGCAGATCCGGCCCGACGTGATCCCGCCTTTCCCCGAGCCGGCAACGCAGCCGGCGTTCGACGCGGCGGTGCTGGCCGCGGTGAAGGCGTGGTCCGACGCCTGGGCGCGCCGCGACGAGGCGGGCTATTTCGCCGCCTACGACGCCGGTTTCCTGCCGCAGGGGGGCGGCAGCCGCGACGAGTGGGAGAAGCGGCGCCGCCTGCTGTTCGGCGTGGCACGCAACGTCGACCTGAGGATCGAGTCGCCCACGGTCGAGCGTGTCGCCGACGGGGAGGCGCTGGTGACCTTCAATCAGCACTACCGTTCCGACAGCTATCGCGACAGCGTGGTCAAGCAGCTGCGCCTGGTCGAGCGCGACGGCCGCTGGCTGATCACCGAGGAGCGCGTGCTGACGATACTGCGCGGGGCGCGGCCATGAGCGTGAACATCGGCATCGCGGGCGTGTCCGGCCGCATGGGTCGCGCGCTGCTGGAAGCGGTGGCGGCCGACCCGGCCTGCACGTTGCACGCCGCGCTCGACCGGCCCGGCAGCCCGCTCCTGGGCCAGGACGCCGGCGCCGCCTGGGGCGCGGCAAGCGGGGTCAGGGTCAGCGACCAGCCGGCGGCCGTCCTCGAGGGCGCGCATGCGCTGATCGACTTCACGCGGCCGGAGGCGACCTTCGGCTATCTCGACGCCTGTGCCGCGGCAAAGGTGCCCCTGGTCATCGGCACCACGGGCTTCGACGACGCCGGCCGCGCACGCATCGCCGCCGCCGCGCGGCTGATTCCCGTGGTATTCGCGCCGAACATGAGCGTCGGCGTGAACCTGCTGATGAAGCTCGCCGAACTCGCCGCCCGGGTGCTGGAAGACGGCTACGACATCGAGATCATCGAGGCGCATCATCGCCACAAGGTCGATGCCCCGTCCGGCACTGCGCTGGGCCTCGGCCAGGCGGTGGCGCGCGCGATCGGCCGCGACCTGTCGCGTTGCGCGGTGTACGGCCGCGAGGGCATGACGGGCGAGCGTGACCCGAAGACCATCGGCTTCGCCACGGTGCGCGGCGGCGACATCGTCGGCGACCACACGCTGCTGTTCGCCGGCATCGGCGAGCGCGTCGAGCTCACCCACAAGGCCAGCAGCCGCGCCACCTTCGCGCAGGGCGCGCTGCGCGCGGCCAAGTGGCTGCAGGGCCGCGCTCCCGGCCTGTACGACATGCGCGACGTACTCAATCTGAAATAGGCTTCGAACAGGAAACGAACATGAACGCCGTCAAGGTCTACAGCACCGGCACCTGCCCCATCTGCGTCAAGGCCAAGGCCTTTCTCGACAAGCGCGGCATCGCCTACGACGAGGTGCGCATCGACCTCGACCGCGAGGCGATGAAGGAATTCGCCGTCGTCACCCACGGCGCGCGCACCGTGCCGCAGATCGTCGTCGACGGCAAATGCATCGGCGGCTTCACCGAGCTCACCGAGCTCGACATGGACGGCGGACTGGACCATCTCCAGCCCTGAAAGGGCGCATGGGGGCGGCTTCAAGCATTGAAGCCTCCTGGCGGATCGGCTACAATGCGGGCATTCAAATTCAGGCGGGTTCGCGCGAGCGGCTCGCCTGAATTTTGTCACCTGCCTTTCGGAGTGTTCCTTGTCCTCTGCCCAACCCGCCATCCTGGTTCTCGCTGACGGCTCGGTCTTTCGCGGCCGCTCGATCGGCGCCGACGGCGTCACGACCGGCGAGGTGGTGTTCAATACCGCGCTCACCGGCTACCAGGAAATCCTCACCGACCCCTCGTACTCGCGGCAGATCGTCACCCTGACCTATCCCCACATCGGCAACACCGGCGTCAACGCCGAGGATGTCGAGGCGGATCGTGTCCATGCCGCCGGCCTGGTGGTGCGCGACCTGCCGCGCCTGCACTCGAATTTCCGTGCCAGCCAGTCGCTGTCCGATTACCTGAAGCGCGAAAACATCGTCGCCATCGCCGACATCGATACCCGTCGCCTCACGCGCCTCTTGCGCGAACAGGGCGCGCAGGGCGGCTGCATCATGGCCGGATCGATCGACGAAGCCGCGGCGCTCGAGGCCGCGCGCACTTTCCCTGGTCTGGCCGGCATGGATCTCGCCCGGGTGGTCACCACGCCCGCCGCCTACGAATGGAGCGAGACCGAATGGAAGCTGGGGCAGGGCTACGGCCGGCAGGCCGCGCCGCGCTTCCATGTCGTCGCCTTCGATTACGGGGTCAAGCGCAATATCCTGCGCATGCTCGCCGAGCGCGGCTGCCGCCTGACCGTGCTGCCCGCCACCGCGACCGCCGACCAGGCGCTGGCGCTGAAGCCGGACGGCATCCTGCTTTCCAACGGTCCTGGCGACCCCGAACCGTGCGATTACGCGATCCGCGCGATCGGCGAACTGGTGGAAATGAAGATCCCGACTTTCGGCATCTGCCTCGGCCACCAGCTGCTCGCGCTCGCCTCCGGCGCCCGGACGGTGAAGATGAAATTCGGCCACCACGGCGCGAACCATCCGGTGAAGGACCTCGACAGCGGCCGCGTCGCGATCACCAGCCAGAACCACGGCTTCGCCGTCGACGCCGCGACCCTGCCCGCGAATCTGCGCAGCACCCATGTTTCCCTGTTCGACGGCTCGCTGCAGGGCATCGCCCGCACCGACGCGCCGGCGTTCAGCTTCCAGGGCCACCCCGAGGCGAGCCCCGGCCCGCACGACGTCGCCTATTTGTTCGACCGTTTCATCCAGCTGATGGCCGACCATCGCGCTGCCTCCTGATCATGCCGAAGCGCACCGACCTCCACAGCATCCTCATCATCGGCGCCGGCCCCATCGTCATCGGCCAGGCGTGCGAATTCGACTATTCCGGCGCGCAGGCGTGCAAGGCACTGCGCGAGGAGGGCTACAAGGTCATCCTCGTCAACAGCAACCCGGCGACGATCATGACCGACCCGGACATGGCCGACGTCACCTACATCGAGCCGATCTCCTGGCAGGTCGTCGAGAAGATCATCGCCAAGGAGCGTCCCGACGCGCTGCTGCCGACGATGGGCGGGCAGACCGCGCTCAACTGCGCGCTCGACCTGGCGAAGCACGGCGTGCTGGAGAAATACGGCGTCGAGATGATCGGTGCCTCCAAGGAAGCGATCGACAAGGCCGAGGACCGCGAGAAGTTCAAGGCGGCGATGACCAAGCTGGGCCTGGGCAGCGCGCGTTCGGCGATCGCGCACAGCATGGAAGAGGCGCTGCAGGTGCAGGCCGCGCTCGGCTTCCCGACCATCATCCGGCCGTCGTTCACCATGGGCGGCTCGGGAGGTGGCATCGCCTACAACAAGGACGAATTCGTCGCCATCTGCGAACGCGGCCTCGAGGCGTCGCCGACGCACGAACTCCTGATCGAGGAATCGCTGCTCGGCTGGAAGGAATTCGAGATGGAGGTGGTGCGCGACCGCAAGGACAACTGCATCATCATCTGCTCCATCGAGAACCTCGACCCGATGGGCGTGCACACCGGCGACTCGATCACCGTCGCCCCGGCGCAGACGCTCACCGACAAGGAATACCAGATCCTGCGCAACGCCAGCCTCGCGGTGCTGCGCGAAATCGGCGTCGACACCGGCGGCTCCAACGTGCAGTTCGCGATCAATCCGGCCGACGGTCGCATGGTCGTGATCGAAATGAACCCGCGGGTATCGCGCTCGTCGGCGCTCGCCTCCAAGGCGACCGGCTTCCCGATCGCCAAGGTGGCGGCCAAGCTCGCGGTCGGCTACACCCTCGACGAACTGCAGAACGACATCACCGGCGGCGCGACTCCGGCCTCGTTCGAGCCGTCGATCGACTATGTCGTCACCAAGGTGCCGCGCTTCGCGTTCGAGAAATTCCCGCAGGCCGACGACCGCCTGACCACGCAGATGAAGTCGGTCGGCGAGGTGATGGCGATGGGGCGCACGTTCCAGGAGTCGCTGCAGAAGGCCCTGCGCGGCCTCGAGGTCGGCGCCGATGGCCTCGATCCGAGGACCGCCGACCGCGACGAGATCGAGGCCGAGCTGATGTCGCCCGGCCCCGAGCGCATCTGGTACGTGGGCGATGCCTTCCGCGTCGGCATGCGCCTGGAGGAAGTCCATGCCGTTTCGAAGATCGACCCGTGGTTCCTCGACCAGATCGAGCGGCTGATCGAGATGGAAGCCTCGCTGGCCGGCCGCGCGTTGGCCGACCTCGGCCGCGATGAGCTGCGCGAACTCAAGCGTGCGGGTTTCTCCGACCGGCGACTCGCCAGATTGCTGGGCACCGACCAGCACGCGGTGCGCGCGCGCCGCAACGAACTGGCGCTGCACCCGGTCTACAAGCGCGTCGACACCTGCGCGGCCGAGTTCGCGACCCAGACCGCCTACCTCTACTCGACCTACGAGGAAGAATGCGAGGCGCGTCCGACCGATGCGAAGAAGATCATGGTGCTCGGCGGCGGTCCCAACCGTATCGGCCAGGGCATCGAGTTCGACTACTGCTGCGTGCACGCGGCCCTCGCCCTGCGCGAATCGGGCTTCGAGACCATCATGGTCAACTGCAATCCGGAGACCGTGTCGACCGACTACGACACCTCCGACCGCCTGTACTTCGAGCCGCTGACGCTGGAAGACGTGCTGGAGATCGTGCGCATCGAGAAGCCGGTCGGCGTCATCGTGCAGTACGGCGGCCAGACGCCGCTGAAGCTCGCGCGTGACCTCGAGAAGAACGGCGTGCCCATCATCGGCACCAGTCCCGACATGATCGACGCCGCCGAGGACCGCGAGCGCTTCCAGCAGATGCTGCACGATCTCGGCCTCAAGCAGCCGCCCAACCGCACCGCGCGCAACCCGGAATCCGCGCTGCGCATGGCGGCGGAGATCGGCTATCCGCTGGTGGTGCGCCCGTCCTACGTGCTCGGCGGCCGCGCCATGGAAATCGTGCGCGAGGAGGCCGACCTCGTGCGCTACATGACCGAGGCGGTCAAGGTGTCGAACGACAGTCCCGTGCTGCTCGACCGCTTCCTCAACGACGCCATCGAAGTCGACGTCGACGCGCTGTCCGACGGCGAGCAGGTGGTGATCGGCGGCATCATGCAGCACATCGAGCAGGCGGGCGTGCACTCCGGCGACTCGGCGTGCTCCCTGCCGCCCTACAGCCTGTCGCAGGCGCTGCAGGACGAACTGCGCCGCCAGACGGTGGCGATGGCGAAGGCGCTCAAGGTCGTCGGCCTGATGAACGTGCAGTTCGCGATCCAGGGCGACACCGTCTACGTGCTCGAAGTGAACCCGCGCGCCTCGCGCACCGTGCCCTACGTCTCCAAGGCGATCGGCGCGCCGCTGGCGAAGATCGCAGCGCGCGCGATGGCCGGTATTCCGCTCGCGTCGCAGGGCTTCACTAAGGAAATCATTCCGCCGTACTATTCGGTGAAGGAAGCGGTGTTCCCGTTCCGCAAGTTCCCGGGCGTCGACACCATCCTCGGCCCCGAGATGAAGTCGACCGGCGAAGTCATGGGCGTCGGCGACAATTTCGGCGAGGCCTTCGTCAAGTCACAGCTGGCGTCGAGCTCGGAACTGCCCAAGCCGGGCGGACGCGCGTTCGTCAGTGTGCGTTCGACCGACCGCGAGACGCTCGTCGAACTCGCACAGGCCTTGCGCGATCTCGGCTTCAGCCTGGTGGCGACGCGCGGCACCGCGCAGACCATCGAGGCGGCGGGCATTCCGGTTGCGGTCGTCAACAAGGTCAAGGAAGGCCGGCCGCACATCGTCGACATGATCAAGAACGGCGACATCGACTTCATCGTCAACGTCGTCGAGGACAAGAAGGCGGTGAAGGATTCCTACGCCATCCGCGCCGAAGCGCTGGCGCGGCGCGTGGTCTACTTCACCACGCTCGCCGGCGCGCTCGCGGCCTGCATGGGCATGCGGCATGGCAACGCGCTGGAAGTGTATTCCCTGCAGTCGCTGCACCGGCGCCTGCATTGACATAAAGGTAAGTGCCGTGAACAAGTTCCCGATCACCGTGATCGGCGCCGAGAAAATGCGCGCCGAGCTGCACCGTCTGAAAACGATCGAGCGCCCCGCTGTCATCCAGGCGATCGCCGAGGCACGCGCGCAGGGCGACCTGTCGGAAAACGCGGAATACGACGCCGCCAAGGAAAAGCAGGGCTTCATCGAGGGACGCATCGCCGACCTCGAGGCAAAACTGTCGCATGCCCAGATCATCGATCCCAAGACGCTCGACGCCGACGGCCGCGTGGTGTTCGGCGCGACGGTGGACCTGGAGGACGCCGACTCCGGCGACACCGTCACCTACCAGATCGTCGGCGACGACGAGGCCGACATCAAGGCCGGCAAGATCTCGGTTTCCTCGCCCATCGCGCGCGCGCTGATCGGCAGGCACGCCGGCGACAGCGTCGACGTGCAGGCGCCGGGCGGCGTGCGCCAGTACGAAGTTCTCGACGTGCGCTACATCTGATGCGGCGCTTCTGGGACGGACTCGCGGGCACCCTGCTGGTGCTCTGGATCGGCGGCCTGTGGGCGATCGGCTACGTGGCGGCGCCGGTGCTTTTCGCCAGCCTCGGCGACAAGCAGCTCGCCGGCACGCTCGCCGGCCACCTGTTCGACTGGATGGCGTGGATCGGCATCGCCGCCGCGGGCTACCTCCTGATCTACCGTCTCGCCCGCGACGGCGGCGCGGCGCTGAAAACGCTGTTCTTCTGGCTCGTGGCGGTGATGCTGGCGCTGACGCTGGCCGGCCACTTCGGCATTCAGCCGATCCTGCAGGGGCTCAAGGACCAGGCGATGCCGCAGGCGGTGATGCAAAGCGTGTTCGCCGACCGTTTCCGTCACTGGCACGGCATCTCGAGCATCGTCTACCTGATCCAGAGCCTGCTCGGTCTGGTGCTGGTTTGGCGCGCGGGGCTTGCGCGCTGAATCCCGCCGGTCTGAATCAGGCCGGCAGGGCGATGACGGGTTTGGCCGTCGCGCGATAAATCACCAGTATCTTGCCGATCCGTTGCACCGGCGCCGCCCCGGTGGCGGCGCAGATGTCCTCCATCCAGCGCTGCCGAACCTCGATCTCGTCGCTGCCCGCCTTGATCTTGATGAGCTCGTGCGCAGCGAGCGCGCGCTCGATTTCCTTCAGCACGGCGGGGGTCAGCCCCTGGCTGCCGATCATGACGACCGGCTGGCGATTGTGGGCCAGCCCCTTGAGATGTTGCCGTTGGGCGGACGTGAGTGGTTTCATACGGTTTCCTTGAAACAGAGCGCGGATTGTAGCCGATAGCCATGAGTCCGAATGTGCAGCGCATCCATTCCTTCGCGCCCGAATCCGGCGGCAAAAGTGACTGCCGCCGGGGGCGGTGCAGGTGGCCTCGCCCGATGCCGGCATGGGCGGTCGCGTTTCTGTGGATGATCGGCATTTTCGGCGCGCCCGCCTGGGCCGCGCCTACGCTCGCCCTGTATTACGGCGCACGGCCTCCCGTTGCCGAATTGAGGACGTTCGACATCGTGGTGATCGACCCCGCCAGTTCGCTGGAACCGGCGAAACTCGAGCCCGCCCGGGCGTTCGCCTATGTCAGCGTGGGGGAGGTGCACCCAAGCCGGGATTACAGCGCGCGCATTCCGCCCGCCTGGCTGATCGGGGAAAACAAGGTCTGGGGGTCGAAGGTGCTGGATCAGACCCAGCCGGCCTGGCGGCAATTCTTCCTCGACGAGGTGATCGCGCCGCTGTGGCAGCGGGGGTTTCGCGGCTTTTTCTTCGACACCATGGATTCCTACCAATTGGCGGCCGGAACGCCAGAGGCGCGGGCGCGCCAGGAAGCCGCGCTGGTCAGCCTCATCAAGGCCGTCAGCGCACGCTATCCCGACGCCCGGCTGATCCTCAACCGCGGCTTTGAAATCCTGCCGCAGGTGAAAACCGAGGTGTTCGCGGTGGCAGCGGAATCGCTGTTCGGCGGCTGGGACCAGGCCCGGCAACGCTATGTCGAGGTGCCCGACGCCGATCGTGCGTGGCTGCTGGCGCAGCTGGCCAGGGCGCGTGACGAACTGGGCCTTAAGGTGTACGCCATCGACTACGCGCCGCCGGAGAAACCCGCGCAGGCGCGGGAGATCGCGCGCAAGATCCTGGCGCTGGGCATCGAGCCCTATGTGACCCGCGGCGACCTGGCGCAGGTGGGCCTGGGCCGGATCGAGCCGGTGCGCCGCCGCGTGCTGCTGCTGCACGACGAGGGGGTGCGGGCGGACGCGGCCTTGAGCAGTGCAGTGCGTTTTGGCGCCATGCCGCTGCATTACCTGGGCTACGCCACGGAATACCAGGACATCCGGGATACGCCATCGGCCGAGCAGATCGCCGCCTACGCCGGTGTGGTGGTCTGGCTGACCGGCAACGGCCAGCCCGGAAAAAACTGGCTGGACTGGCTGGACCGGCAGCGCGAGAGCGGCGTCCCCGTGGTGTTCCTGGGGCCGGACATGCAGCCGCTGAACGGGCGGCCCGGCTGGGGGGTGCGGACGCGCGCGCCGGACAAAGGCGCGGGCGCTCTGCGGCTGGCCGAGAAAAACGCCGCCGCGGGATTTGAAATTCCTCCCTTGCAAACCTTGTCCGGCGACAGTCTGGTCGAGGTCGCGGACGCCCAGGCTTGGCTGCGTTACCGCAACGACGCAAACCAGGTTCACGATGCCGCCGCGCTCACGCCCTGGGGTGCGTATGCGGTGCTGCCGCGGGTGTTGATCACGCTTCCCGCGGCGGGCGGGCGCGAGCAGGGTTTTCGCTGGGTGATCGATCCCATCCGGTTTTTTGCCGCCGCGCTGCGCCAGGGCGGGGCGCCGGTGCCCGATGTCTCGACCGCGACCGGGCGCCGGGTTTTGATGGTTCACATCGACGGCGACGGCTTTCCCAGCCGTGCCGAATTCCCCGGCAGTCCGTACGCCGGCGAGGTGCTGCTGCGGGAGATTTTCCAGCGTTACCCGCTTCCCACCACCATGTCGGTGATCCAGGGAGAGATCGCGCCGGACGGCCTCTATCCCGGGCAATCCGCGGCGCTGGAGGCGATCGCCCGCCGCATCTACGCGCTGCCGCACGTCGAGGCCGCCAGCCACACCTATTCGCATCCCTTCAAGTGGCGCGAGGCCGAGCGCGGCGAAGTCTCTGGCAGCTACCACCTGGACATTCCCGGCTATCGCTTTGACCTGGAAAAAGAGGTGGCGGGCTCCATCCGCTACATCAATGACAACCTGCTGCCGCCCGGCAAACGCGCCGAGATCCTGCTGTGGAGCGGCGACACCACGCCGGGCGCGGAAACGGTGCGATACACGGAACGCCTGGGACTGCTCAACATGAACCATGGCTATACCGTCATCGACCGCAACAATCCCAGCCTGGCCGCGGTGGAAGGGCTCTATCTCGACAAGGGCGGGGCGATCCAGGTCTACGCCCCGATGCAGAACGAGAATGTGTACACCAACCTCTGGCAGGGGCCGTTCTACGGGTACGAACGGGTGATCGAGACCTTCGAGCTGACCGGCGCGCCGCGCCGCCTGAAACCCGTCAACATCTACTATCACACCTATTCCGCCAGCAAGCCCGCCTCGCTCAAGGCCTTGCGCAAGGTGTACGACTGGGCGCTGGCGCAGCCCCTGCATCCGGTCTTCGGCTCGGAATACATCCGCTCGGTACAGGATTTCGTGACCTTGGGGGTCGCCCGTACCGAGCGCGGCTACCTCGTCCGCGGCGCCAGGCAGTTGCGCACCCTGCGCTTGCCGGCCGACACGCCCGCGATCGACTGGCGTGCATCGAAAAACCTCGCCGGCGAAAGAACCGGGCCGGACGGGCGCTACCTGCACCTGGCGGGCGATACGGCGGAAATCGTGTTTGCCCGTCAGGCGGACGGCAGCCCCACGCTCTGGGAAGCCAACGGCCGCGTCACCCAGGCGCGCCGGGATGGCGGCACGCTGCGCCTGGGCCTGCGCGGCCACGTGCCGCTGGAGTGGGCGATCCGACACACGCAGCCGTGCCAGTTCAAGGCCAACGGGGCGATACTGAAGCCTGTGCGCCAGCAGGCCGGCGTCAGCCATTTCAAAATCCGCGCGCATGATCTACCAGCGTTTGACGTCGTCTGCGCGCCTTGACGGCGGACGCCAGCGGCTGTTCCATCCGGCCTGGGTGCTGGGGTTCGGCGCTGCGGTCCTGCTGACCCTAGTAGCGGCGTTTCCCTTCAAGCGCCTGTCGGAACAGCTGCTTCATGCCGATCTCAACCAGGCCCTGGCAGAGCGCTACATCATCGTCCTGCTCAAGACCGATCCGGGCAACGCCGAGCTGCGCCTGACCCTGATCCGCCAGCTCATCCGCAACGGCAAGCTGGACGAGGCGGAAGCCTGGCTCCAGACGGTGCGCGCAGGCGATCGCGGAGCGGACTACGAGATCGCCCGCCTGGAGTTGCAGCTGGCCCGGGTCCGCCAGTTGCCTCGCGACGACCCGGCTGCCCGGCAGGCGATCCTCGACACGCTGGCCCAGCTTTCCATGGCCAGTCTCGGCCCGCAACAGCTCAGCGAACTGGGGGATATAGCCGCGGCGCTGCACGACGCGGACCTCGCCCTGCGCTTCTACCGGCGGCTCGCCCGCACCGACGCGGGCATGGACAGTCGCGTGCTCGCGAGCAAGGGCGAAACGCTGTTGGGCTATGGCCAGTACCGTCTGGCCGCCGAATTGAATTTCCTTGCGCAGGACAACGCCCGGCGCGCGGACGAGCGGCTCCGGTTCCTGCTGCGGGGGCTGCGCATCCTGCAGGCGGGCGGCTTGCTGAAGGAGGCCGTGGCCGCGGGCGAACAACGCGGCGGCGAATTCATGCAAGAGCGCGATTACCTGGTGTTCATGATCCGCCTGGCGCTGGCGGCCAACGACCCGGCCGCCGCCGACCGCTTTTCCCGCCGCCTGCTGCATTTCAGCTGGCTGGAGAAACTCAGGCTGGCGGCCGTGCCGCAGTACAGGCGCGTTGCGCAAAGTGACAACGCCGAGCGCCTGCAGGTGGCGCCGGCCCTGCTGCCGCGTAGCTTCGACGAGGAAGCCTATTCGCTCGCGTGGCAGGCGTTCCTGGCCAACCGCAATCTCAAGGACGCCTGGCGGGTGGCCGCGTCCGCCGTGAAACAGCGGCCGGACAGCCTGCTGTGGCGCGAGCGCCTGGCGCAAATCTCGGAATGGACGCAGCGTCCCCGGGAGGCGCTCGATGCCTGGCTGTGGCTGGCGCGCAAGACGAACGCCGACCAGGCCTGGCAGGGCGTGCTGCGGCTCGCGCCCGGCCTGTTCGACTATGAAGCCCTGCTCGAAGCCTATCGGCACCAGGCCGCGAGCGGGCGCGGCGACCCTGCCCTGTGGCAGCGCATCGCCGACAGCTACGAGTATCTGGGCGAGGCCCGCGCCGGGCTGGTGTATCTGGAGCAGTTGCGGGCGCGGCGGCGCGACCCGGAATTGCTGCGCATCATCGCCGGGCTGGCGCAGCGCCTGGGCGACACCGAGCGCGCGTTGAGCGCGCTGCAGGCGCTGCGCCGCGAGGGGCGTGACAGCGAGGACCTGGCAGTCAGGGAGGCGGTGCTGCATGTTTCCGCCGGTCGGCTCGAAGCCGCTTACGCGGCGTTGACAGGCTTTCCCCGCGCGAGCCCGGCCGCAGTGGAATACTGGCGGTTGCGCGCCGAACTGGCGCGTCTCCTGGCGCGCAACGACGAGGCCGTGGCAGCCTATCGCGTGCTGCATGCCGGCGGCGAGCCGCGCCTGGAGGACACGCAGAACCTGGTCGCGCTGCTGGCGGCGCGCCATCCCCTGGAAGCCGCGCAACTGGCGGAAGCGGGCTGGCGCCGCAGCCAGGACGCGGCGCTCTACCTGCAAGCCCTAGGCCTGTACGGGCAGGCGCAGGACTGGCGCCAGGCCGGGCGTCTGCTGGAAGCGGCGCGCGGCCCGCTGTTCGACGCCCTGCGCGGGCAAGACGCGTTCTGGCGCCTCAAGGCGGCCTGGGCAGAACACGCGGGCGACGCGCGCCAAGCCCGCGAAGCCTGGGAGGCCGCGCTCGCGCTCGTCCCCGATGACGACGACATCAAGGTCGCGCTATTGTGGCTGCTCATCCAGCAGCAAGACCGTCCCGCGCTGGCGCGTCGTCTCGCGCTCTGGCAGGCGGATGCTCGGCGCGACGGCCGGCTGGCCGACGCGTTCAGTGCCGCGTACGCGCAGCTGGGTGAGCCCGAACAGGCGCTGGCGTGGGCGCAAAGCCAGCTGCCCGCGCACCGCGACGATTTCCTCTGGCTGATGAACTACGCCGACCTGCTCGACCTGGCGCACCGCCAGGAACGCGCCGAGCGCCTGCGCTGGGCGCTGTGGCGGCAGCGCCAGCAGGCGGCCCCCGCGTTGGCGGACCGGGCGGTGCGCACCGCCGTCGTGCGCCTGGCCCTGCTATACCAGCCGGGCGACCGCGCGGAAAGCGTGTTGCGCCACGCTCTGCGTCAGGCCGACAACGCGGGGCTGGCCCCCGAATTGCAGGCGGTGGCGGCACGCGACAGCCGCAATGCCGACGAACTCGCGCTCGGCCATTTCCTGTCGCAGGAGGCCAGCGACCGCGCCGCCGCCTGGCTGCTCGCCCGCCATGCGCAACGGGTTACCGCACCGGCCTGGGCGGCGAGCCAGCTTGCCCTGCAAACCGGCGATACGGTCGCGCAGGCGCGATTGCTGGACGAGGACCGCGTGATCCCGCTGTACGACCGCATTCAGGCCGCGCGCAACACCGGCCGGGTGCGGCTGGCGCAAACCCTGGCCTTCGACGGACTCGAACGCTATGACTGGGACGACACGCTGCACCTGCAACTGAGCGAGACCATGCTGCCTGCGGCGCATGCCTACTCGGCGGGCGGCATCATCCGCGACGACGGCAACATTGAAACCGGCGCCCTGCGGCTCGGCTTTGCCTGGCAGGGTGAGGCGCGCTGGCGACTCGGCCTGACGCTGGAACAGGGGCGGGACCGCGTCGTCGACGCCAACGCCGTGCTCTTGCGCAATCCCCTGGTCGATGGCCTCAATGCCGCCTTCGGCCTGGGCGCCAGCTACGAGCAACTCCAGCTCGCCGGCTTGTCGCAGCCCTATACCGACGCGCAGCTGGAACTGGCCTACCGCCACGAGCGGGGCGAAACCGCGCTCAGCCTCGGCGCGCGCTGCCGTTTCGACTGCCAACCGGTGGCGGGTTTGATGCATGCCGCGCGGTTCCAGCGTCTGGATACGCTGCTCCGGCTGGGGGTGAACCAGCCCGCTGTCGAGTCGGCCCAGCTCAGGCTGCTGGGCGAGAAGGACAGCGCGCAAGCGCGTCTGCAATGGAATTTTTCGCGGCGCGAGTACCTCGCGGCCACGCTGCAGTACGACCGCTACGGGCTGGAAGGCGGGGCGCCCCTGGGCGATGGCGCGGGCGTGATGGCCGAGGCGGGCTGGCGCATCCGCACCGAATACCCGAATTTCATGCTGCGCTTGAATGCCGCCCAATGGCGCTTTTCCAACACGGGGGCGCGTCTGCCCGTGTCGGCGCTGCCGTTGTCCGCCGCGCAATGGGATGCGCTCGCCCGCCTCGATCCCGCGCTGGGGATCCCGGCGGCAGGGGCCGCCCTGTCCGGCGTGAATGTGCCCAGCAGCGTCTTCCTGCCGCAAAGTTTTGCCGCTTACGGGGTAAACTTCAGCGTGGGTGAAAACCTCCGCCGCGATTACAGCCGCGCCTGGCGGCCCTACCTGGACCTGGGCGTGGGCCGCAATTCCGTCACCGGCCTGACCTGGAATTGGTTGGCGGGCGCTGCCGGCAGCGTGCTCGGGGGCGATCACCTGAGCGCCTACCTGGGAGGCGCCGGGGGCGGGCAGGCAAGCGCGGGCCAGGCGTTGGAGGCGGGGATTCATTACAAGTATCTTTTTTGATCAAATGAGAATAATCAAACGCTTCGGAATCGTGTTCCTGGCCGCCTGGCTGGCGGGCTGTTCGACCGTCCAGACCGTGGGCGGCGAAAAACTCGCGGGGACGGCGAACTGGGCGCTGCTGCCCTTCGCCAATCACACCGAGACGCCGCAGGCGGGCTTGCGGGCCGAGGCGATCGCCGCGAGCCTGCTGCGGGGGCAGGGCGTGGCGAGGCTGCAGACCTATCCGGCCGGGCTGGTCGCCGAAACCCTCCTGGAACCCGCGGATCGCCAACTCGCGGACAAGGCGATGGCCTGGGCGCGGGCGCAGGGCGTGCGCTACGCCGTGCGCGGCGAGGTCAACGAATGGCGATACAAGGTCGGCATCGACGGCGAGCCCGCCGTCGGCCTCACGCTCCAGGTGCTGGACCTGAACGACGGCCGCGTCGTCTATAGCGCGGTGGGCGGCAAGTCCGGCTGGAGTCGCGAGGCCTTGTCGGCCGTGGCGCAAAAGCTCATGAAGGACATGGTGGCAGGCATTCCGCTGACCAAGTGAGCCCGCTTCGCACCCACTTCGTCCGCTGGTTCTTTGCCGATTTCAAGCGCCCTTGGGTCGAATGGCTGGAAACTGCCCTGTTCACCCTGGGCGCGCTGGGGCTGGGGTGGTGGTTCAATCCGGCCAACCCCTATTACGCCCACACGGCTTTTCCCTGGCCGACGCTCGCCACCGTGTTGCTGGCCTTGCGCTACGGTATCGGGGCGGGCTTGCTGTCGGCGACGCTCATGGTGGCGATTTATGCCGGCGGGGCGGGGCGTTTTTTTCCGCCGATCGCGGACAGCAAGGTCTTTTTCCTCGGTTTTTTGCTGCTGACGCTGCTGTGCGCCGAATTCAGCGGCGCCTGGCGCACCCGCCTGCGGCGGCGAGACGAACTCAGCTATTTCATCGACGAGCGGCTGGAGCAGATTACCCGGCGTTTCTACCTGCTGCGCCTGTCGCATGAACGGCTCGAGCAATCCCTGCTGTCGCGTCCGGTCAGCTTGCGCGACGGTCTCATCAAGCTGCGCGCGCTGGCGGACCAGCAGGGTGCGGAAGCCTTGCCCGGCGTGGACGCTTTCCTGGAACTCGCCGCCCAGTATTGCCAGGTCGAGCAGGGCGCGGTGTACCAGGTGCGCGACGGCGCCCTGGCGCAGGAACCCGCTGCCTGGCTGGGCGAGCAATCCGCGCTCGACCCCGACGACCCACTGATCCAGCAGGTGCTCGACAGCGGCCAGCTGTGCCACCTGCAAATGAACCATATGCGCGAAGGCAACAGCCGTTACCTCATCGCCGCGCCCATCCGCCCGGCCAACCAGCCCCTGCTGGGCCTGCTGCTGGTCGAGCGGCTGCCCTTCGTCGCGCTGCACAACGAGACGGTGCAGATCCTGGCGGTGCTGTGCGGCTACTATGGCGACCTGGTGCACGACGTGAAAAGCCTCGGGGAGCATGGGCAATGGATGCCGGGCTGCCCGAGCGATTTCGCCGCCGAGCTGTTGCGTCTGCACCGCCTCAACCGCGAGGTGGGCATGACCTCGGTTCTGGTGGCGCTGCGTTTCGGTCCGCATCCGCGGCGCATGGACATATTCCGCCAGATCGTCCGGCAGCGTCGCACCCTGGACAACCAGTGGGAGATTACGGGCGAAGATCGCCTGGTGTTGATCACGCTCATGCCGCTTTCGGCCGAGGCGGCGGTGGAAGGCTATCTCAACCGCATCGACGCCTGGCTCAGCCAGCACTATGGACAGGGCATGATCGGCCTCGATATCAGCGCCCACAGCCGGTTGCTCGGCGAGGAACCCGCGCGGCAGACGCTCATGACGCTGCTGCACGAATGCGGCTGCGCCGGAGAACCCCCGGCGTGATCAAGGAAGGACTGCTTGCCTTCTCGCTTGAATCGAGCGCGCTGGCGCTGGTTCTGACCCAGGCGCCGTCCTGGCCGGTCGTGCTGTCCTTCATCGTCCTTCATGGCGGCGCCAGCGTCCTGGGCGCGCTCGTGCTGCGATTTTTTCTTCCCCCCGCCTACCGGGTGCCGCGCCTTCCGGTCATCGCGCTGTTCGGCGGGTTCCTGTTTTTCGTCCCGTTTCTTGCCCTGGTCGCCGCGCTCGCCGCGCTGGTGACGGGTCGGCTCGTCCCTGCACGCTATCGCACGCAGATCGATTTCGCCACGATGGAGGCGGTCGTTTTCGAAACCATGCGGGATCGCGGCCAGGCTTCCGCCGAGGCGCCCCACCGCGGCTATGGCGAAGGCGGGCTGCGTGGCCGCCTGGCCAGCCCGCACGCCGCGCTGGAGGAGCGCATGCGGACCTTGCTGGCGCTGCAGGCCATGCCCGGCCGCATCACCAGCATCCTGTTGCGCGAGCAGCTCGCGGACGCGTCCGACGATATCCGGCTGCTGGCCTATGGCATGCTCGATCGGCAGGAAAAGGCCATCAACGACCGCATCCACGAGGAGCTCCGTCTGTTCAAGCAACTCCCGCCGGGCGACGCCCACGCGCTCGCCGCGCGCCACCTGGCCGAATTGTACTGGGAACTGATTTACCAGGGACTGGCCACCGGGGATTTGCGCCGCTTTGCCGCCCGCGAATCGCTGCGCTACGCCGACGCGGCCCTCGCCCATCACGGCGACGACGCCGGCGTGCATTTCCTGCGCGGACGCGTGCTGCATGCCCTGGGGCGCTCCGACGAGGCCTGGTCGGCTTTCGACCAGGCGGTGGTATTGGGGTTGAGCGAATCCAAGGTGCTGCCGTACCTGGCGGAAATCGCGTTCCAGCGCAGGGAGTATGCGCAGGTCAGGCAGCTTTTCGCCCAGCTGGGCGGGCGCCACGTCCCGCAATCGCTGGCGCCCCTGGTAGGGTATTGGTCGTGAGCCAGCCGCCGCGCTATCTGCGCCAGGCGCAACGCGCCGATATCGGCCTGGTGCTGGAAGGCACCTTTCCCTACGTGGCGGGTGGGGTGTCGAGCTGGGTCAACCAGATCGTTCGTTCGTTCCCGCAGTACAGTTTCGCCGGGATTTTCCTGGGTAGCCGGCCGCAGGACTACGGCGACCCCAAGTACCCGCTGCCGGACAATCTCGTGCACCTGGAAGTGCATTTTCTGCATGAACAAACGGCCGCGCCGCCGGTCATGAAGCAAACCCTGGCGGCGGACACGATGCGGCGCGTGCGCGAGGCGCACGAGACCTTGCGGGCGACGCCCGGCGGGGCGGGCGGACGCAGCGCGATGGGGGACTTGCTGGCCGCGATCCAGCCTGGCGGCGGGCTGCCGTACGAGGGATTCCTGTACAGCGAGCAGTCGTGGAATTTCGTCACCGACGCCTACCGGAAATATTGCCGCGACCCGTCCTTCGTCGACTACTTCTGGACCTGGCGCATCATGCACGCGCCGCTGTGGCGGCTGTCGCGCATCGCCAGCGAGTTCATTCCGGTGGGCGCGATCCACACCATCTCCACCGGCTACGCCGGTCTCATGGCGGCCATGCTCAAGGGCTACCAGCAGCGGCCGATGCTGCTTTCCGAGCACGGCATCTACACCAAGGAGCGCAAGATCGACCTGTTCCAGGCCGAGTGGATCCGCGACAACCGCAACGTGTTCGACAAGGATCCTTCCGAGGTGGCGTATTTCAAGGACATGTGGGTGCGTTTCTTCGAGGCCCTGGGAAAGATCTGCTACGACGCCGCCGACGACATCGTCGCCCTGTACGAAACCAACCGCCTGCGGCAGGTGGCGGACGGCGCCGATCCGGCGCGCACGCGCAACATCCCGAACGGCGTCAACATCGCCCGCCTGGCGCCGTTGCGCGACAAGCGCTCGCCTGTTCCCCCCAAGACCTTCTGCCTGCTCGGTCGCGTGGTGCCGATCAAGGACGTCAAGACCTTCATCCGCGCCATGCGCACCATCGCCGACCATGATCCCGAGGCGGAAGGCTGGATCGCCGGCCCTACCGACGAGGATCCCGCCTACTACCAGGCGTGCCTGAATCTGGTGGAGAGCCTGGGGCTGTTGGAGCGGGTGAAATTTCTCGGCTTCCAGAAAATCGACGAACTGTTGCCCCGGGTCGGGGTTTTGGTGCTGTCGTCCATCAGCGAGGCCCTGCCGCTGGTGATCCTGGAAGGCTACGCCGCGGGCGTGCCCAGTATCGCCACCGACGTCGGCGCCTGTCGCCAGCTCATCGAGGGCCTGACCCCGGAAGACCGCGCGCTCGGCCCGTCCGGGCGCGTCGTGGGGATTGCCGACCCCGAGGCGCTGGCCAAGGCCGCGCTCGACCTCATGCAGCCGCATAACTGGCAGGCGGCCCAGGCGGCGGGCATTGCCCGGGTCGAACGCTTCTATTCCCTGGAAATGATGATCGACGCCTACCGGGAGCTCTATGTCAAGGCCGTGGGGGCGCGGGACTGATGGCGGGCATCGGATTCGAGCTGCGCAAGCTGCTGCGGCGCGACAACCTCTCCAGCTGGATCCGGGCCTACGCCTATGCCGGCATCATCGGCTCCGGCCCCTGGATCATCTCCATCGTCGGCCTGGTCTTCGTCGGCTTCATGAGCGTCGGGGTGGTCAAGCCCGACCTGCTCGTCACCCAGTTCCAGGTTTCCATCACCTACCTGATCGCCCTGAGCCTCATCCTCACCGGCCTGGTGCAGCTGGCCTATACCCGCTACATCGCCGACCGGCTGTTCGAGAAACGTCACGACCTGGTGCTGCCCACCTTCATGGGTCTGCAGCTGCTGACCACCTTTGTCAGTGGCGCGCTCGCGCTGCCGGCGGCGCTTTTCCTGTTCCCCGACGCCAGCTTCATGTTCCGCCTGCTGCTGATGAGCGGCTTCGTGCTGCTGTCGAATGTCTGGGTGGCCTCGGTCATGTTGACCGGGCTCAAGGAATACAAACAGGTGCTGGTGCTGTATGCGCTGGGCTACGGTTTGGCCATCGTGTCGTCACTGGTGTTGCGCCCCCTCGGAACCGAGGGCCTGCTGCTCGGCTTCGTCATCGGCCAGCTCGTGCTGCTCACCGGCATGATCCTCATCGTCGCCCATCATTACCCCGCCAGCCGTTTCATCGGCTTCGAGTTCCTGCAGGGGCTCAGGCAATACCCCGACCTGATGGCGGTGGGATTGCTGTTCAACCTGGCGCTGTGGGCCGACAAGTTCATCTTCTGGTTCAATGCCGACACCAGCAGCGCCATCATCGGCCCGCTCCGGGCGTCCGAAATCTACGATTTCCCCATCTTCCTGGCTTACCTGTCGGTCATTCCCGGCATGGCCGTGTTCCTGCTGCGCATGGAAACCGATTTCGTCGAGTACTACGACAAGTTCTACGACGCCGTGAGGAATGGCGGCTCGCTCGAATACATCGAGGAAATGCGCAACGAAATGGTCTGGTCGGCGCGCCAGGGCCTGTTCGAGATCATCAAGATCCAGTCGCTCGCCGTGCTGTTCTATTTCGTCATCGGACCGGGCGTGCTCAAGTTCTTCGGCATTTCCGAGCTCTACGAACTGCTGCTCATGATCATGCTGATCGGCGCCGGCCTGCAGGTGGTGTTCCTCGGCCTGCTCAACGTCTTCTTCTACCTCGACAGGCGCCGCAGCGTGCTGCTGCTGGTCGCCCTGTTCGCCCTGCTGAATATCGGGCTCACCCTGTTGTCGATTAAACTGGGGCCAGCGTGGTATGGCTATGGCTTCGCCGCCAGCCTGCTCGTCGTCGTCCTGCTGGGATTCTTCATGCTCGACCGCCAGCTCGATAAGCTCGAATACCGCACCTTCATGCTGCAATAGGCAATACCCCATGGGGCAGAAAGTCAAGCGAACCAAGTCGGGCCGTGCCTGGATGCACGAGCACGTGACCGACCCCTACGTCAAGAAGGCGCAACAGGACGGTTACCGCTCGCGCGCCGCGTACAAGCTGCTCGAGATAGACCAGCGCGATCATCTGCTGAAACCGGGGATGACCGTGGTCGACCTCGGCGCCGCGCCGGGCAGCTGGAGCCAGGTCGTGGTGCAGAAACTGAAGCGGCAGGGCAGGGTGCTGGCGATCGACCTGCTGCCGATGGCGCCGCTGCCGGGCGTGGACAGCCTGGAAGGCGATTTCACCGAGCAGGCCGGCCTCGATTGGCTGGAACACAAGCTGCAGGGCGCGCGGGTCGACCTTGTATTGAGCGACATGGCGCCCAATATCAGTGGCGTGGGGCTGCGCGACCAGGCCCGGCAGTACGAATTATGCGAGCTGGCGCTCGATTTTGCCGCGCGCTGGCTGAAACCCGGCGGGGCTTTTCTCGTCAAAGTTTTTCAGGGCGTCGGCTTCGAGGATTTCGTGAAGCAGATGCGCGACGCATTCGAGCAGGTGGTGATTCGCAAGCCCGAGGCGTCGCGGGATCGCAGCAGCGAGGTCTACCTGTTGGGGCGGCGGCCCCGGTCCGTTGCCGAAATCGGCCGTGACAACCCGCCAGAACCAGGTTTAGAATGAGTCTAAATGTGGTGCGACTGAAGCAAGTTATGTGATCGTGCCGACTTCGGCACCAAGGAGTGAAAGTGAACAATCTGTCCAAGAACATCGCCATCTGGCTGATCATCGCCGTCGTCCTGATGACGGTGTTCAACCAGTTCGGCGCGCAGCGCACCACGCAGCAGCAGATGCCGTACTCGCAATTCATCGAGGAAGTGCGCCAGCAGCAGATCAGCAAGGTGGTGATCGAAGGCAACGTGCTGCGCGGCGAGCGCAGCAACGGCGAGCGCTTCACCAGCTACGCCCCGAACGATCCCTGGATGGTGTCTGATCTGCTGAAGAACGGCGTGCAGGTCGAGGCCAAGCCGGAAGAACAGCCCTCGTTCCTTATGAGCCTGTTCATTTCCTGGTTCCCGATGCTGCTCCTGATCGGCGTGTGGATCTTCTTCATGCGCCAGATGCAGGGCGGCGGCCGCGGCGGCGCCTTCTCGTTCGGCAAGAGCCGCGCGCGCCTGCTCGACGAAAATGCCAATCCGGTGACCTTCGCCGACGTCGCGGGTTGCGACGAGGCGAAGGAAGACGTCGCCGAGCTGGTCGACTTCCTCAAGGATCCCTCCAAGTTCCAGAAACTCGGCGGGCACATCCCGCGCGGCGTGCTGATGGTCGGCCCGCCCGGCACCGGCAAGACCCTCTTGGCGCGTTCGATCGCGGGCGAGGCCAAGGTGCCGTTCTTCAGCATTTCCGGCTCCGACTTCGTCGAGATGTTCGTCGGCGTCGGCGCCGCGCGCGTGCGCGACATGT